>CAZTAY010000026.1:0-24092 GCA_964611655.1 uncultured Eubacteriales bacterium | reverse complement strand
ATACTGCATGGAGGATATAGATGCAGATTTTGCTACAACTGTTCAAGAGGGTGATATTATCGTAGCAAACAAAAATTTCGGATGCGGTTCTTCAAGAGAACATGCTCCGCTTTCCATAAAATATGCTGGAGTATCATGCGTTATTGCTTCTACATTTGCAAGGATTTTTTATAGAAACTCAATTAATATTGGATTGCCTATTCTTGAATGTGATGAAGCTGCAAAAGATATCAATGCAGGTGACATTGTAGAAGTTGATTTTCAAACTGGTGACATTCATAATGTGACAAAGAATAAAAACTATAAGGCTCAACCTTTCCCAGAGTTTGTAACTAATATTATTAATTCCGGCGGTCTTGCTGCTCAAACAGAAGCTAAATTGAAGGAGAAAGCATAATGGATTTTAACATTGCATTAATCAGAGGGGATGGAATCGGTCCTGAAGTAATAGAACAGACAGTCTTGGTACTTGATAAAATCGAATCTAAGTTCGGTCATAGTTTTAAGTATAAAGAAGTTTTAGCTGGTGGATGTGCAATTGATAAGTTCGGTCATCCCTTACCAGAAGAGTCTTTGGAAGCCTGTAAAAACAGTGATTCTGTATTATTAGGCTCTGTTGGTGGCTGGAAATGGGATACTCTTCCAGGCGACATGCGCCCTGAAAGAGCATTACTTGGACTTAGAGAAGGCTTAGGTCTTTATGCAAACCTTCGTCCTGCCGTTTTGCATGACGCATTAATAAGTGCTTGCCCTTTAAGTAAGGAAACAGCAGAAAAGGGCATTGACGTAATGGTGGTTAGAGAGCTTACAGGTGGAATCTATTTTGGCGACAGAGGCAGAAGGGATTCTAAAGGCGGACAGGAAGCTTATGATACAGAAAGTTATAATGTAATGGAAGTAGAAAGAATTACAAAAGTAGCTTTTGATATTGCTATGAAAAGAAATAAAAAGTTAACTAGCATAGATAAGGCAAATGTACTTGAAAGTTCTAGGCTTTGGAGAGAAGTTGTTATTGAAACGTCAAAACAATATCCGGAAGTAGAGCTTAGCCACATGTATGTTGACAATGCTGCTATGCAGCTTGTAAGAGATCCCCAGCAATTTGATGTAATCGTAACCACAAACATGTTTGGCGATATCCTTTCCGACGAAGCGAGTATGATAACAGGTTCAATCGGCATGTTACCATCAGCAAGTTTGGGCGCAAATAAAACAGGCATGTACGAACCAATTCACGGTTCTGCACCTGACATTGCAGGCAAAGACATGGCAAACCCTATTGCAACCATACTTTCCGCTGCAATGATGTTAAGACATTCATTTGCCCTTGAGAATGAAGCTAAATCCATAGAAGATGCGGTGACTAAGGTTCTTAAAGACGGATACAGAACTCCTGACATTTTCAGTGGAACTGAAAAGAAAATCGGTACAAAAGAAATGGGTAAATTAATCAGCGAAAATATATAATAGCTCATCAAAGGAGGTTATAACACATGTCTGATAACTATATATATCTTGATGGAAAATTTGTTAAGAGCGCAGAGGCTAAAATTTCTGTTTTCGATCACGGTCTTCTTTACGGAGATGGAGTGTTTGAAGGTATAAGAGCATATAATGGCAGAGTTTTTAAGCTGAAAGAGCATATTGACAGAATGTACGATGCTGCTAAAGCAATTATGCTTGACATTCCTGTTTCTAAACAAGAAATGGAACAGATCGTAATTGATTCTTGTGCAAAAAACAAATTAAAAGATGCATACATAAGATTAATCGTAACCAGAGGGGTAGGAGATTTGGGTCTTGATCCAAGAAGATGCCCTAAACCATCAATCATTTCAATTGCTGCTTCAATACAACTCTATGATCCAGAGTTATATGAAAAAGGACTTAAGATAATTACTGCTGTTCAAAGAAGAAATAAACCTTCAACTATTGATCCGCAAATTAAATCTTTAAATTATCTTAACAATATCCTTGCTAAGATTGAAGCTAATAATGCAGGTGCACCAGAAGCTATTATTCTTGATCATGATGGTGTAGTTGCTGAATGTACAGGCGATAACATTTATATAATCAAAAACGGTACTGTCTACACACCACCTATCTATGTTGGAGCTCTTGACGGTATCACCAGGGCAACAATCATTGAAATCTGCCAAGAACTTAATATTCCTATTTTTGAAAAGGAATTTACATTATTTAATGTTTATGCTGCTGATGAATGTTTCCTTACAGGAACAGGAGCAGAAGCAATCCCCGTAACGAGTGTTGACAACAGGGTGATCGGAGAAGGTAAGGGCGGAGAAATTACAAAGAAAATTTTGGATGCTTATCAAAAAAGAGTTCGTTCGGAAGGGGCTGTAATTGGTGATTAGTGACAGAGTTAAGTCAGGCGTACAAAGAGCCTCTCACAGATCTTTATTCAAAGCATCCGGCTTTACAAACGAAGATTTAAAAAAACCTTTAATAGGTGTTGTTAATGCTAAAAATGAAGTTATTCCAGGACATATTCATCTTGATACCCTAGCTCAAGCTGTTAAAATGGGTATAGCAGGAGCTGGCGGAACACCAATTGAGTTCCCTGCAATCGGTGTTTGTGATGGTATAGCAATGGGTCATGTGGGCATGAAATACTCTCTTTCTTCAAGAGAATTGATTGCTGACTCTGTTGAAGCTATGGCAATTGCACATGGATTTGACGGTCTTGTATTAATACCTAATTGTGATAAAATTGTGCCTGCAATGCTTATGGCAGCTGCAAGAATCAATATTCCTTGTATTGTTGTAAGCGGAGGACCAATGCTTGCGGGAAAGGTTTTAAACAGTACATGCAAAACCAGTTTATCTTCTATGTTTGAAGCTGTAGGTGCATACTCAACTGGAAAAATAACACAGGATGAACTAGATGATTATGAAGACAACGCTTGTCCAACATGCGGTTCTTGTTCAGGGATGTTTACCGCAAACAGTATGAACTGTCTAACAGAAGCTGTTGGCATGGCACTTCCAGGCAATGGTACAATCCCTGCTGTATATTCCAAGAGAATCAGACTTGCAAAAGAAGCAGGCACTAAAATTATGGAGCTTGTTGAAAAAGATATTAAACCAAGGGACATTCTTACTGAAAAAGCTTTCCAAAATGCATTAACAGTTGATATGGCATTGGGCTGCAGCACAAACAGTATCCTACATTTACCTGCAATTGCACATGAAGCAGGAGTAAAAATAAATCTGGATTTAGTTAATGAAATAAGCTCTAAAGTTCCAAACCTTTGTAAATTAGCTCCTGCTGGAAACCATTATATTGAAGAGTTAGACGAAGCAGGTGGCGTTCATGCTGTAATGGCAGAGCTAAATAAAATGTCACTATTACACACTGATTTAGCAACAGTTTCAGGTAAAACAGTAGCAGAAAATATTGCAGATGCTTCTAATAAAAACACTGAAATAATTAGACCTATTGATAATCCATATAGCAAAACAGGTGGAATTGCAGTATTAAAAGGCAACCTTGCCCCTGACGGATGTGTTGTTAAGCGTTCCGCTGTAGATCCATCAATGCTTGAACATCAAGGCGAAGCTGCTGTGTTTAATTCAGAAGAAGAAGCTAATGACGCAATACTCTCCGGAAAGATTAAACCAGGTAATGTTGTTGTTATCCGTTACGAAGGCCCTAAAGGCGGTCCCGGTATGCGTGAAATGTTAATGCCAACTTCTTTATTAGCTGGCATGGATCTTGATAAAGAGGTTGCTCTTATAACTGACGGTCGCTTCTCAGGTGCTACAAGGGGTGCTGCAATAGGGCATGTTTCTCCAGAAGCTGCTTCCGGCGGATTAATTGGCTTAGTTGAAAATGGAGATATAATTAAAATTAACATAAATAAAGGAACAATTGAATTGGATGTGCCGGAAGATATTTTAAAGGCACGCAAAGAAAAATGGCAGTGTCCTCCTCCTGCAGTAACAACGGGATATTTACACCGTTATGCTAGGATGGTAACTTCGGCTAACACCGGAGCGATACTTGAGTAAGGAGTTGACATAATGGAATTATCGGGTTCCGACATAATAATGGAGTGCCTGATTGAACAAAAAGTGGATACTATTTTCGGGTTTCCCGGAGGTCAAGTTATAAATTTATATGATTCCATATATAAATATCGAGATAGAGTAAAGCATATTCTAACTTCTCATGAGCAGGGCGCATCCCATGCAGCAGATGGTTATGCAAGAGCAACGGGTAGGGCAGGGGTATGTATTGCTACATCAGGCCCCGGGGCTACTAATCTTGTAACCGGGATTGCAACCTCATATATGGATTCAACGCCACTTGTTGCCATCACAGGAAATGTACCTCAACATCTCCTTGGCAAAGACAGCTTTCAGGAAGTGGATATAACAGGCATTACAATGCCTATTACTAAGCATAACTACATTGTAAAAGATATTACAAAGCTCGCAGATACAATACGCGAAGCATTTAAAATTGCACAAAGCGGTAGACCAGGTCCTGTGTTGGTGGATGTTCCTAAGGATATTCAAATTGCTAAAACGGAGTATACCTATAAAGAACCTGAACCAATTGTACAAGAAAAAAAGGTAAAATTAAGTGAAATTCAAAATGCAATTAGGCTGATTGAAGAAAGCCGAAAACCTTTGATTTACATTGGCGGTGGGGTAATCACTTCTGGTGCAGAAAAGGAGTTATTAGCTTTTGTTAACAAAATTAATGCACCAGTAAGTTCAAGTCTAATGGGTCTTGGCGGATTTCCCGGAGACGACGTACATTTTATTGGCATGATCGGAATGCATGGTACAAAAACTTCAAACTTAGCTGCAACTGAGTGTGACTTACTTATAGCAATTGGCGCTAGGTTTAGTGACAGGGTTATAAGTAATGTTAAGCGTTTTGCATCAAGAGCCACAATACTTCATATTGATATCGATCCGGCAGAAATTAGTAAAAACGTTGTGACATTTCATAGCATTATTGGGGATGTTAAAGAAGTATTATCTTTGTTAAGCAATAAAATGAAAGATCAGGAAAGATCTAAATGGATGAGTGTTATAAGAGGCTGGAAAGAAATGTACCCTGTGCGTTACTCCGAAACAGGCACAATAAGAGCTCAACATATCATGGAAAAGATTCAGGAACTGGCAGGGGACAATGCGATTATAACCACAGATGTAGGGCAGCATCAAATTTGGGCTGCTCAGACCTATTGCTACAAAGAACCAAGAACCTTTATTTCATCCGGGGGTCTTGGTACAATGGGTTTTGGAATCGGTGCAGCTATAGGTGTTAAGCTTGCCCGACCGGATAAAACTGTTATAAACATAACAGGCGACGGCTGCTTTAGAATGAATTGTATAGAACTGGCTACAGCAATTGAATATGACGTGCCTATTATTATTGTGATAATGAATAATCATGCACTTGGAATGGTTAGACAATGGCAGGCATTATTCTTTGACGCTAGATTTTCAGAAACTGATATTGATAGGTCCACTGATTTCATTAAACTTACAGAAGCATATGGTGCAGTCGGACTTGAAATAAAGAGCATGGAAGATATTGAACCCGTACTAAAGAAAGCATTGTCCTGTGACAGAGCTGTAGTTATTAATTGCGAAGTAGGTATCAATGAAAAAGTTTTCCCAATGGTACCTCCTGGTGCTGCAATTGACGAGCTTATTATGGAAAATGAAATTTAAAAAAATGGCTTATACAACTAAAGTTGTGTAAGCCATTTTATCATACTCACAATTAACGTGGTTCAAGAATTACAGAATAATTATAAGCAGTCATTGGATATTTCAAAATTTCTATTCTATTAAGGATATCTGCAAAACTAGATACTGTTACAGTATCAGTCGGACGGAAGAAATTCTTATTGTATCCTTCTACCACTCCATAATAATATAATTTAGCAATTGCCAGATATGACCATCTTGTAGGTTCTACATCTTTAAATGGCAATGAATAGTTAAATATTGTATCTGGAAGGAGTAATACATTATAAAGCATTACGGTTAACTCTTCTTTAGTTATGTTTCTATTAGGATAGAATTGATTTTTAGAGTCACCTTCTATAATGCCCTTACTCTTAAGCGCATTTATTTCGCCTTTACCCCAATAATTAGTCGTGTCTGCAAAGGTAGGAGCGTTTGGTTCAGGAGTTAGATATAACAAGTTTGCAATTACTACCGCTGCCTCTCCGCGTGTTAATAAGGAAGATGGAGTAACAACTCTTGTATTTCCAGAATTGTTGAGAATATATAATATTTTTTCAAGATTTGTCATAGGATTAACTTCCGGTTCTTCTGGAGCAGGTGGCTCAGGTTCTGGTCCTGGCAATGGTCCTGGAGGCTCAGGTACAAACCCTCCATTTAGAACTGAGGTATAAAATTCCCAAATATCGGTGTTTTCCTGACCAAGAGCCCAGCTTCCAGCTCCCCTTAAATCATATTTATCTATTGTTTCAAGCTTGAACTTAGTCGCTAATGTGTTATCATACCATATGTTATATACGCCCGGTGTCAAAATACGACCTCCCCATATCTGCGGCAGAGGATCTCCATCATTAATTGTTACGATTGCATTTGCAGATTTATTTGCTTCATCGTACCAAACAACACTATTATAATTGTCAATTAGGTATTGGACATCTTTTCCGGTTATTCCAATTCCCCCAACTGCATCCCCTTGCTTCCAATAGCGTCCAAAAAATGGAATTCCTGCAACGATCTTTTCTTTTGGAACTCCTTGCTTTAATGCATATTGTATGGATTTATCAAAAAATGATGCGCTTGAGACAGGCCCTGCGGGTCCTCCATGATATGACTCATCATATGCCATAATCATAAGGTAGTCAGAGTTATCAGCCAATGCCTTATAATCATAAGAACCATGCCAACCAACGTTCCAGCCATAAGGGTTTGCCGCAACAGCTACTGAAACAATTTTATCGGCAGGTAATTTGCTTCTAAGCAAACGAGTAAAATCAGTGTATGCCGCTCTGTACTGTTCGTTTACATTTTCAATATCTATATTGATCCCGTCCAAATCGTAATTATTGATTACATTAACTATTTGTGTGCTTAAATTTTCCCTGTTGTTTAATGCAGCAACGCCTAAAGGTCTGTCCCAGTGATTACTTATAAATGGAGTGATTTTCATCCCTCCTTTATGAACCTCTCTTATAAAGTTAGGATCTATTTTGTTTGATGGAGTTATTAGGAGGTTTCCTTGTGGATCGATATCAAAATAGTCAATGCAAATGGTCAATATTGAATCCTTAGTATTACTAAGTATCTTTAGATATGAAACTGTGTTTCCTGCATATAAATAGGTAAGACTTTCCCGGCCAAGAATCTGATCAGGAGGAGTAGGAGGAGTAGATGTTTTATCAGGAATGTTAATTTCTTGCCCCAAGTATATATTTGAGGGATCTTCAATTTGTGGATTTGCAGCAATTAATTCATCAAGAGTGATATTAAATTTCTGTGCTATTAACCAAAGAGTATCTCCTGGCTGCACAATATAAATTGTTGACCTGACAGCTCTAAATTTTCTACTCATTTTTTTCACCTCTGCAATACAATATGACGTAAAGCTATAAAAGTTGAAAAAATTATTTAACTATTCATAACTATTCGTTAAATATGTATTTTGCGAATAGTTGTATGCAAAAAAATCAAACCGTATTTTCGGTTTGATTTTAATAAGACTATTAACTCTCTACTCTTCCGATATCTTCATTAGGTCAACAGAAACATCAGTTTGCTCATTAGAAATTGTAACTATCTTGGTTTCTGAATTATAACCATCCTTAGTAACAGTGTATTGATATTTTTTGCCAACTTCAACATCAAATGTGCATGAATTATTTTGTTTAATCATTGAAGTGTTTTTACCAGAATCTAAATCAGTCAACATGATATCACTACTGTCAGGTGTAAAACTAATTGTTAGTTTATATTTCTTTTGCACAACATTTTGCGCTAAGTTTACGGTTATGGAAGAATCTCCTCCATTCATAGTAACTTGACCTGTTATATCTGCATAGCCAGTTTTTGAAACCTTGTAGGTATAAGATCCATTTGCAAAATTCTTGAATGTGAACGTCCCACCAGAAGTTGTTCCAGAACCTTTCTGAGAACTGCCTTGTAAAAGAATAATTTGCGCACCATCTATATTTAGTCTTGTAGATGAATCAATTACAGTAAACGCGTAGTTTGTTGATGGTATTATGGGCACTAGAGTAATTGACTCTGATGTTGATCTTGAAACATTTACTGAATAATTAACATTACTATATCCTGATTTACTCACAGTATAACTTTGATTTCCTGTACCAACATTAAGAAACTCTGCTCTGCCTTTAGAATCAGTGTTGACTGTATACCCATTAAAATTTACTGCTGCCCCTGATATTAAATTATTAGTATTATCTGACACAATAAATGAAATAGTATACCCATCAGTTAGTTTGTATGATTTATCAATATTCTTTGTACTAACAACAAACTCATCTGTAATTTTAGCATATCCTGTTTTAGTTACTGTACAAACGTAGTTAGAAGTTTTAACTGGAACTCCTGTAAACAAAACTTGTCCATCAGAATTCGTATTTTTTGTTCCTGAAATACCACTTAATGTAACTTGTGCATCCTGAATTTTTCTTCCTGATGAATCTGTAACAGTAATAGAGACATCATACCTTTCTGTTGAATCTTCATAAGTTGGAGTTTTAGTTCCTATTAGTACATCAGGAGCTCTTTCAAGCACAATACCATCTGCCCTTATATCTGCTTTCTTAAGCTTTCCTTCTCCAATTATTTTTGATTGTTCTCCACGTAATTCAGCAGAATTAATTATAGTATCCTTATCTAAAATAACTGACGTTTTTGTTGCATCAGCGTTTATAAAAAGATCCTCAATTGTTCCACTGTCAAGATATATATTTACTTTATAAGCCTGAACCTCAAGTAATTCAAACTTACCTTTTAAATTAATTCTTTCCGCTTCTGCTGTGCTCTTTTCTATATAGACTTTTCTAAAACCATTATATGTTGTTCCTAATGAGTACTCAGTTAATTTAGCACTGCAATTTAAATAAGTAAGCTCGATATCTGTCATGCCTTCAACGGTTAATTCTGGTTTACCAGCATCTTTTTCTACAACAATTCTCTTAACATTACAATCTAATAATGAAAGACTTGTACTGCTATTAATATAAAGTGTACCTGATACAGTAACATTGTCTAATGTGATTCTGCTAGATGCTGATCTGTTTATAATAAGGTCTTGACTTATATTCATGTTTTTTACTTCTGTCTTTGATTTATTTGTAATTTCTGCCGTACCACTTAGTCTCTCAATCCCACTATCAGGACCATATGTACTTGTAGAAATTATTAAATCTGCTGTGCTTACATTATCATCATTATTATCATCTTGTGGCAAATCATTATTGTTATTGTTATTTCCCGTGTTTCCGTTTTTCTTATTTAATGTTTGAGATAATGCAACAACGGCTTCGGCTCTAGTCATATTTTTCTGAGGTTTAAATGTATTGTCAGTGGAATAACCTTTTAGTATACCGGCAGCTACGGATGCTCCAACATAAGGCTTGCTCCATGATAGAGATTTGCTGTCAGAGAAGCTTTCTGCCATAGAAGGATCAAGCTGAACACCTAACAGATTTGTTAAAATTACGGCAACTTCTTCCCTAGTAATAGTTTTATTCGGTTTCATTGTGTTGTCGGTATATCCGTTTATATAACCAGCACTGTGAGCAACAGAAACTGCATTATAAAACCAGTCTGATTTTTTTACATCACTAAAACTTATATCTCCCATTTCGTAATAACCAAATGCATTGTTGACCAGTGTCATGAATTCAGCTCTGGTTATATTTTTATCAGGCTTAAATGTACCGTCAGTGTAGCTCTTAACAAAGCCTTTCTCTGTCCAATCATCAATGTAGGATTTTGCCCAGTGCCCTGATATATCAGATGCTGCAAAAACATATGAAAAGTTTAATGCTATTACAGCAAGTGTTAATAATAAAAAGCAATTCCTTCTTAACATATTACTTTGTGCCTCCTATTGTAAATATAGTATTATTTAGACTATTATAGTATTTCATGAAAATAAATGCAACTTTAAATCTTAATTGTCACATAAGCTTAATAATGTTATTCTTTTATGCTATTAATATACTCAACAGCAGAAAAAGCAGCTATTTGCCCCTGTCCCACCGCTCTTGATATCTGCCAAGGCTTTCCTGTACAATCTCCTGCCGCAAATACTCCAGGCAAATTTGATTTCATTTTATTGTCTACAACAATTCCATCTTTGTTTGTTTCAAGACCAGCTATTAGAGTTGATGGAGGTAATGAAGGTTTGATAAAGAATACTCCGTCTGCGTTTACCTCTTTATCTTCTAATACAACACCCTTAACAACTTGATCGCCTATAACCTCCTTAATTTTACTATTTACAACAGTTATGTCCTTGTTTAGCTTATCCGTCTCTTTAGATGAGGTTACATAATATATGTTATTGCAAACCTCGCTTAGGAAATTTGCATCCTCAATCCCCTCTTCTATGTTGCTTACAACAACTACATCTTTACCTCTGAAAAACATTCCATCACATGTTGCGCAATAGCTAACACCTTTTCCTAAATACTCCTCTTCGCCTTTTATGTTTTTCACCTTTTCTGATCCTGTTGCAAGGATAATTGATTTTGCTTCTATAATATCATTATCAAAATTAATTGAAAAATTATTTCCATATGGCATTATTTGCTGCGCCCTGCCCTCTTTAATTTCAATGTTCATATTTTTTATATGGTCAATAAATTTTTCTGCCATATCTTTTCCAGATATATCATAAAAGCCTAGATAGTTATTTATTTTATCCCCCTTATATAAAGCTGTTGTTGTAATATTTCGCCCTAACACACAAACCTTCTTATTTCTTGCAAATCCGTTAATTGCTGCAGAAAGACCAGCAGGCCCAGCACCTATAATTGCTATATCATACATTTTGATTCCTCCAATATTTTTTACTTATAATAATATAAAATAGTTTGTTTGTTGTACACTAATTTATTCAAAATAAATTTTCTAAAATTCTTGACAAATCACATTATATAATATAAACTCATTCAGTGTAAACTAAATTACATTTACACTGTTTGGGATGTCGTGTGATGAATAAAATATTAGAATTATCTTTGCTTTATGATTTTTACGGTTCATTGTTAACAGAAAGACAGCAACAAATATTTGAATTTATAAACCAACACGATCTTTCCCTTGCCGAGGCTTCAGAAGAGCTTTCAATTAGCAGGCAGGGAGTTAGAAGTATATATAAAGCTACTATTAGTACCTTAGAAAAGTATGAAGAGAAGCTTAAACTTGTGGAAAAGTTTTTTTATCAGACTAAGCAATTCGAAACATTGACTTCTGTTCTTAAAGATATGTCTTTCGAATATAAAGAAAACAGTAAAATAATAGAATCTCTTAAACAAATTTCCCAGTTAAGTGCTTTAATCTATAAGCCGGATATACCTTAAATTGGAGGAAAAATAATGGCGTTTGACAATTTATCTCAAAGGCTGCAAGGTGTTTTTAAAAATTTACGAGGAAAAGGTAAATTAACTGAAAAAGACGTAAAAGAAGCACTTCGCGAGGTGCGACTTGCTTTACTTGAAGCAGATGTTAACTTTAAAATTGTTAAAAACTTTGTAAAAACAGTTACTGAAAGGGCTGTTGGCGGAGAAGTAATGGAAAGCCTTACTCCCGGACAGCAAGTTGTAAAGATTGTAAACGAAGAACTTGTTTCTCTTATGGGCGAGTCTCAAAGTGAGTTGACTTTCTCACCTACCCCTCCAACAGTTTATATGATGGTGGGTTTGCAAGGTGCCGGTAAAACAACCACTTCAGGAAAGTTAGCAGGTATATTAAGAAAAAAAAGCAAGAAGCCTTTGCTTGTAGCCTGCGATATATATAGACCTGCTGCTATTAAGCAGCTTGAGGTAGTAGGCTCTAATTATGGAATTCCAGTGTTTTCAAAGGGTGATAAACTAAGCCCTGTGGATATTGCAAAAGCTGCTGTTACATTTGCAAATGAAAATCATAATGACGTAGTTATAATTGATACAGCCGGCAGACTTCATATTGATGAAGAGCTTATGACAGAACTTCAAGACATTAAATCAGCTGTTAATCCAAAGGAAATACTTCTAGTTGTTGATTCAATGACAGGGCAAGACGCAGTAAATGTTGCAGAATCCTTTGATTCCCAGCTTGAAATAGATGGCATTATTCTTACAAAACTTGACGGCGATACCAGAGGCGGTGCTGCTTTATCAGTACGTTCAGTAACCGGTAAACCTATAAAATACGTAGGTATGGGTGAAAAAATGGAAGACCTTGAGCCTTTCCACCCTGACAGAATGGCATCAAGGATTTTGGGTATGGGTGATGTCCTGTCCTTAATCGAAAAAGCTCAAGAAGCAATTGATGAAAAAAAAGCACTTGAACTAGAAAAGAAAATGCGTAATATGGACTTCAATTTTGAAGACTTTCTAGATCAAATGCAGCAGATAAAGAAAATGGGGTCTTTTCAGCAATTGCTTGGAATGGTTCCTGGAATGAATCAAATGAATCTTGACGATGCACAGTTTGACGAAAAGGCTATGTCCCATGTGGAAGCAATCATTAATTCCATGACCGTTAAAGAACGACGCAACCCTTCTATATTAAACGGCTCAAGAAAAAAAAGAATTGCAAACGGCAGTGGACGAACTATTCAGGAAGTCAATAAGCTTTTAAAACAATTTGAAAGCATGAAAAAAATGATGAAACAGTTTACAGACATGAGTAAACGTTCAAAAGGAAGATTTAACCTGCCATTTATGAGATAGTACCATCTATCTGGTAAATAAATATACAACAATCGAAAAGGAGGTGCAAAAATGGCTGTAAAAATTAGATTAAAGAGAATGGGCGCTAAAAAAATGCCGTTTTACAGAATTGTGGCTGCTGACTCAAGAAGTCCACGTGACGGTAGAATTATAGAAACTCTTGGAACTTACAACCCAAACCTTAACCCTGCCGAGGTTAAAATTGATGCTGAAATTACAAAAAAATGGCTTTCAACTGGTGCAAAGCCAACCGACACGGTTAGAGTGCTTTTGAAAAAAGCCGGTGTAATTGAGTAAGCACAATCTCCCCGGTTTTCGGAGGTAATAAGTGTGAAGGAATTAATTGAAATAATTGCTAAAAACCTAGTGGACCACCCTGAAAGTGTTTCTGTTATAGAAACATATGATGATGAGGGTATGGAGATCATGGAGCTTCGTGTTGCTCCTGATGATATGGGTAAAGTAATAGGAAAGCAAGGACGTATTGCTAAAGCAATAAGAACGGTGGTTAAGGCTGCTGCTATACATGCAAATAAAAAAATTCAAATTGAAATAACTCAGGTTGAATAAATTTTATTAAGTTTTGCAAAAACATAGCTGATAAGGCGGTGAGATTTTATGACCGTCTTATTAGCAGCTTACTTTAATAAGCCGATATCATCAATAATCAGAATTCTTTGACTATTGATAATATCGGTTTAGCCATTTATTAACAAGCTTTAATTATTATAAGCTGATAATGTTGGTTATAAGCACTTGGGGGGCAAAATAATATGACCTTAATTAATTCTCAAACAAAAATCCCATCAGCTATAAATGAAATTTCATTAATAAACGAGAATTATAAGAATAATACAGGAACATATCCAAAAGCAATTATTTGTACTTTTGGATGCCAAATGAATGCAAGAGATTCAGAAACTATTGACGGAATGTTAAAAGAAATGAACTATGAAAAGACCTTATCAGAAAACGATGCTGACCTGATAATCTATAACACTTGTTGTGTCCGTGAAAACGCTGAAAACAGGGTCTTTGGAAAGCTTGGATATCTTAAAAACCTAAAGAAGAAAAAAAACAACCTTAAAATTGCACTTTGCGGTTGCATGATGCAACAAGAACATATTGTGGAGAAGCTAAAAACATCCTATAAACATGTTGATGTCATTTTCGGAACATTTAATCTTCACAATTTCCCTGAACTGCTGCTTGCATCAAATTCAGGTGATCAGATACTAGATATCTGGAAGGATCATGACGAAATAATTGAAGATCTGCCTGCTATCCGTAAATATCCCTTTAAGGCAAGTGTCAATATAATGTTTGGATGCAATAATTTTTGTTCTTATTGCATTGTACCCTATGTACGTGGACGAGAAAGAAGCCGTGATCCTGAAAACATTTTAAAAGAGATTGAAGATCTGGCAAAAGACGGTGTAAAGGAGATCACATTACTAGGGCAAAACGTAAATTCATACGGAAAAACTCTTGAAACCCCCATTTCATTTGCTAGTCTATTGGAAAGGATACAAGATATTAGCGGTATTGAACGTATTCGATTTATGACTTCACACCCGAAAGACCTATCAGATGAATTAATAGAAGTAATAGCGAAAAATAATAAAATCTGCAATCACATTCACCTTCCAATTCAATCAGGAAGCACATCAGTATTAGCAGAAATGAACAGAGGATATACCAAAGAAGGTTATCTTGAGCTTATAAAAAGAATTAAGTCAAAGATCAGCAATATTGCCATAACAACAGACATTATAGTTGGCTACCCCGGGGAAACAGAAGAGGATTTTAGTGATACATTAGACGTGGTTAAGAAGGTTTGTTTTGACGGAGCATTCACGTTTATTTATTCGCCCAGATCAGGAACCCCTGCTGCTCAAAAGAAAGAAATACCTGAAGAAATCATCAAAGAAAGATTTAACAGATTAACAACCGAAATTAATGACATCCTGCTTGCATCAAATCAAAGTAGAATAGGCAGAATATATAAAGTCTTTGTTGAAGAAGAAAGCGGCAAAGAATCAGATATCCTTACAGGAAGAACAGAAGAAAATTATATTGTTCACTTTAAAGGCAGTTTAGACTTAATAGGCACAATTGTAAATGTAGAAATAACTGACTGTAAATCATTTTATTTAGAAGGAGTCCAATATGTCAATATTTGATAAAGCAAGAGAACTGGGTGATTTAATTAACTCTTCAGAACAAGCTTTAAGTCTGCAACAAGCTAAAACAAATTTTGAAGCTAATCCAGAAGCATGCAAAATAATGGAAGAATATAGTGATTTGCAAAACGCTATACAAATGCAGATGCAAACAACTACATTTGATCCTAAAGATTTTGAAGATTCAAGAAATAAGTTGTCAGAGTTAGCATCAAATGTTCGGGCAAACCCAATCATTAAGGCATACATAGATGCTGAAAATGAATTTAATATTTTTGTGAACCAAATCTTGACTATACTTAAAGCTTCTATTTTCGGAGATGATAGCTGCGCAAGTGGCTGTGAAGGCTGTTCAGGCTGTGGACAACATTAATAAGGGGGAAACACTATGGCATCGTCAAAGACAATGATGGAACAATATTTAGAAATAAAAGCGAAATATAAAAATTGTTTGCTTCTTTTTCGTCTTGGCGATTTTTACGAGTTGTTTTTCAATGACGCTTTAGTTGCTTCAAAAATATTGGATATTGCTCTAACCAGCAGGAGATATGGTGGAGGACAAACAGCAGATATGTGCGGTGTTCCCTACCATAGCGCAGATTCTTATATTGCAAAGTTGATTAATGCAGGTCAAAAAATTGCAATTTGTGAGCAAGTTGAAGATGCAAAGTTTGCAAAAGGTCTTGTTAAAAGAGAGGTCATAAGGGTTATTACTCCCGGAACTGTAATTGAACCTCTGTCCTTAGATGAAAGGAAAAATAATTATATTTGTTCCGTATTCTCTTCACAGAAAAAGTTTGGGCTTTCTTTTTCTGATATTACAACCGGCGAGTTTAAAATTACAGTAACGGACGGCTTGAATACTGAAGCTAAGTTATTAGATGAAATAGAAAAATATAAGCCTTCTGAGATTATATGTAATAAAAGTTTCTTAGATACTAAAGCCTACAGAAAGCTTTGCCTAAGATACGGCAGTGAGCGGATTTCACAATATGATGAGTGGACTTATAATGAAGAGGATGCTCAAAAACGTCTGACTGATCATTTTAAGGTTTTTACCCTTGACAGTTTCGGATTAAAAAACAATGTTCATGGTATTTCTGCCGGTGGTGCTCTTTTAGCATATCTACAAGAGACACAGAAGAATGCTCTTGCACAGGTGAACACAATAGAAAGCTATGCTATTGGGAATTACATGACAATTGATTTTTCCTCAAGACGTAATCTTGAGCTTACTCAAAACCTAGCGGATAACAGTAAAACAGGCACATTGTTATGGGCTCTTGATTATACAAAAACTGCAATGGGAGCAAGACTCTTAAGGCGGTTTATTGAGCAGCCTCTAACTAAAAAAGAGGAAATTGAAAACCGTCTTGAATCTGTCGGTGAATTAGTCGATAATCCTATAATTTTAAAAGACCTTCAGTCTTTTTTGACTAATATCTATGACTTAGAGCGTCTTGTAACTAAGCTTGCATATCAAAACATAAACGCAAGGGATCTTGCGGCGATTCGTGCCTCATTAAAAAACTTGCCTGTTATGAAGGAAATATTGTTAAATTGTAACTCGTCTTATCTTAAAGTTTTAGGTGAAGAACTTGATACTTTGGAAGACTATTATAACGTTTTGGAAAACTCAATAAAAAATGAGGATTTGCCTATTACAATACGTGAAGGCGGTATTATTAAATCCGGTTATAATTCCTATGTGGATTCATATAGAGAAGCAAAGTATGAAAGCGAAAATTGGATAAAAGTATTTGTTGAAAAGCAACGGGAAGAAACAGGCATCAAAAATCTCAAGGTAAACAGTAACAGAGTATTTGGGTACTACATGGAAGTAACAAAGGCTAATATGCACCTTGTACCGGATACATACATAAGAAAACAGACACTTACAAACGGTGAAAGATATACTAATAAAGAACTTCAAGAAATTGAAAGCAAAACACTAGGTGCAGAAGAAAAATTGTCGGAACTTGAATATCAATTGTTTTGTGAAGTCAGAGATGTTGGAGTACATAATATTGAAAGACTACAAAAAACTGCTTATATAATCTCAACAATTGATGTTATGCAATCCTTTGCTCAAGCTGCTGAATCAGGCAACTATTGCAGACCATACCTTACTGATGAAAACTTAATTGACATCAGAAATGCCAGACACCCTGTTGTAGAAAAGCTAATTAATGAGCCATTCATTGATAACGACATTTATCTTGATAACGACCAAAACCGACTTTTAATTATAACAGGACCTAACATGGCAGGTAAGTCTACATATATGCGTCAAACTGCATTGATTATTTTAATGGCACAAATAGGTAGTTTTGTTCCTGCACAAAGTTGTATACTTTGCCCTGTGGATAAAATTTTTACTAGAGCTGGTGCATCTGATAATCTTGCATCAGGTCAATCTACATTTATGGTTGAAATGGCAGAGGTTGCAAATATTTTAAATAACGCAACTGAAAAGAGCTTGGTTATACTTGATGAAATAGGTAGAGGTACAAGTACTTTTGATGGTCTTTCAATAGCATGGGCAGTGCTTGAATATATCATTGATAAGAATTTTATTGGCGCAAAAACACTCTTTGCTACTCACTATCATGAGCTTACGGAGCTGGAAGATAAAATCAATGGCATAAAAAATTTCTGCTTTACAGTAAAAGAAATTGAAGACGATATAATCTTCCTAAGAAAGATTAAAGCTGGTGGAGCTGGCAGGTCTTTAGGTGTTGCTGTTGCAAAGCTTGCTGGTTTGCCGGAAAAAGTAATTAAGCGATCAAAAGAAATACTATCCGAATTAAACGTAGCAGATATAGCCAAGAAGCGAGACATACTGATTGAAAACAAAGATAGTTTTTCCGAAGATAAAACCACCCAAATTGATTTTTCTTTAATATCTAAAAATAATTTAGTTGATAGAATTATTAATTACAATATTGATGAAATGACTCCTATTAAGGCTCTAGAACTTTTATATGAAATACAAAATGAAGCTAAAAATATATAGCTCTTGTGAGGCGTTATATGATGAGCGAAATAAAATTGCTTGACGAAAATACAATAAACAAGATTGCTGCCGGCGAGGTTGTCGAGAGGCCTTTTTCTGTTGTAAAAGAATTGGTAGAGAATGCAATTGACGCCGGTTCTTCAAAAATCGCTGTGGATATTAAAGACGGAGGCAGAACCTATATAAAAGTATCCGATAACGGCATTGGCATTGCAAAAAACCAGGCTGAGAAAGCTTTTTTTAGACACGCAACGAGTAAGATTAGCTCTATTGATGATATGGAATCCATTGCAACAATGGGGTTTAGGGGTGAGGCTCTTGCCAGCATTGCATCAGT
The DNA here is from genome assembly GCA_964611655.1 of uncultured Eubacteriales bacterium. Classification (GTDB taxonomy): domain Bacteria; phylum Bacillota; class Clostridia; order Lachnospirales; family CAZTAY01; genus CAZTAY01. Next base: position 5,612 of record CAZTAY010000026.1, on the reverse strand, counting down.
ATCACAGCTTGAAATGAATACCAAGACAGAAGAAGATGAGCTTGGAACAAAAATTGAAATTTCTGGCGGTACTATCTCCGCTATAAAAGAGACTTCCACCACAACAGGCACTTCTGTGACTGTCCGGAATCTTTTTTATAATACACCAGTCAGAAAAAAATTTCTCAAGAGTTCCGCTGCTGAAAGTGGTTTTATTTCAGAATATATTTCAAAGGCAGCCCTGTCACATCCTAATATCTCTTTTAAGCTCACAAATAATAATTCTTTAATTCTACAAACCAACGGAAAAAATGATTTCTTAGTTACAGTACATTCAGTGTATGGCAAAAAAGTAGCAGAAAATCTATTACCTCTTGATTATGATAATGATGGTATTAAATTATCAGGTTATATTGGAAAACCAGAGCTTGCAAGAGCAAACAGAATATATGAAGATTTCTTTGTAAATAAAAGATATGTAAAAGACAAAATAGTTTCAAAGGCGGCAGAAGAGGCATATAAAACCTACATTATGCAAGGACGTTTTCCAATCTACATTATAAATTTGGATTTGGAACAGTCCTTGGTTGATGTAAATGCTCACCCTCAAAAACTAGAGGTTCGTTTTCAAAACGAGGATAAAATATATGCCGCTGTCTATTCTGCAGTTACAAATGCCCTACGTACTTTTTCACTAATTCCTAAAGATGATTTTAGTAATACCATAAGCAAAATAGTTCCAAAACCGGAAAATGATAATAATTCGGTTATTGAGAAGAATAAAGAAATTCCCCAAAACAATTTTTATACATATAGACAAAGTGTTGATAAATCGGCGTTATATTTAAGACAAGTAGTAGACATGGTTGATTTGCAGACAACAATTGAACCTAAAAATGACCAAGACCTTAACCAAGTTCAAGTCCAAGATCTTGACCATGTAACAGAGCAAATAGTTGTTGATGAGCCAATCAATCAAGTTTTCCAAGTTGAATTGGAGAATATTGATGCCAATGAAGAAAGTGGTAGTATTTTTAGTTCATATAAAATTATTGGACAACTATTCTCACTGTATTGGATAGTACAATCAGGTGAATCAATGTATCTGATTGACCAGCACGCTGCCCATGAACGTGTACTATATGAAAAGATATTAGATAATATTAAAAATCAATCCAACTACTCACAAATTTTGATTAATCCTGTTAATGTTGACTTAACAATACAAGAACAACTGCTTTTGTCTAATAATATTTCATATTTTGAAGAAATCGGCTTTGACTTAATTATTTTAACTCAAAGATGCTTAATAAAGGCTGTGCCTATGATTTTCGATAAACCTAATAATATTGATTTTTTTGTTGATATTATGGATATGCTTATGGAAGATTCAGGTTTGATAACATCGGATGCAAAAGATTCTCTATTTTCAGAAAACTTAAAGAAGATTGCTACTATTGCATGTAAATCAGCAGTAAAAGCAAATCATAGCTTAAGTGTCATTGAATGTGAAGCTTTAATAAAGCAAATGCTTAAACTTGAGAACCCTTTCACATGTCCTCATGGCAGACCTACAATCATTGAAATGACCAAAGGTGATATTGAGAAAAAATTCAAAAGGGTGTTATAATGCAAAAGAAACCTTTAATCGTAGTTGGAGGTCCTACAGCAACAGGAAAAACAAGTTTTTCCATACAGCTTGCAAAGAAGATAAACGGAGAAATCATTTCAGCGGATTCCATGCAGGTTTATAAGCTTATGGATATTGGAACGGCAAAACCAACACAGGAAGAAATGGACGGAGTAAAACATCATTTAATTGATATTATCTATCCTGACGAGGATTATAGCGTTGCAATATTTAAAGAAAAAGCGCAGCTTGCATTAACCGAAATATATGCAAATAATAAAATACCTATTGTAACAGGCGGAACGGGATTTTATATAAACGCATTAGTTAAGGATACAGATTTTAGTATGCCAAAGAGAAATGAAAAAATCATTGAAAAATATGTGATTTATGCCAAAGAATATGGCAATGCTGCTCTGCATGATATACTAAGGCAAAAAGATCCTATTTCTGCTGCGATTATTCATCCAAACAATGTTAAAAAGGTTATTCGTGCTTTAGAATTTATTGAAATTTCAGGTAATCCAATTTCTTTGCACAATGAAATTGAGCGTCAAAAAACCACGCCTTATGAATGTTTATTTTTTGCTTTGGAAGTTGAGCGTAGTAAACTATATGAAAAAACTGATTTAAGAGTGGACAACATGGTAACTAACGGTTTGGTTAATGAAGTTATTAGGTTGTTAGAAATGGGATATGACCCAAGTCTTGTTTCAATGCAAGGTATAGGATATAAAGAAACTCTTTGGTTTCTTCAAAATAAAATAACTATTGATGAAGCAATAACTAAAGTCAAGACTGCTACAAGGCATTATGTTAAAAGGCAATTGACTTGGTTTAAGAGACAAACCTCTGCAATTTGGCTAAACGCTTTAGATTTAGACAGCAATCCCCAAAAATTCATGGAAAACGCTTTATGTTTCGCAAAAGATTACAATATTATTTAACCCCTTGAAAGGATAATTAAATGCAATCCATTAACCAATTTATAAATGATAACTATAAAATTGACCAAAGATTAATAGATATGGCAAATGAAATTGAAGATAGTCTCAAAGACAGGTTTGAAGCTATTACAAAGACGGCAGACTACAACCAACTAAAAGTATTAAATGCATTACAAAAAAACAGACTTAGCGATATGCATTTTTCAGGAACAACAGGTTATGGTTACAACGATACCGGCAGGTCGCTAGTAGAAAAGGTTTACGCAGATATATTTAATGCAGAAGACGGTCTAATGAGAATTCAGATGATTTCAGGTACTCACGCTTTGACTTGTGCAATTTGCGGCAATCTATTTCCCGGTGATGAGCTTTTAATGCCAACTGGCAAACCATATGATACACTATTTAAAGTCATAGGTCTTAAAGATGAGAGAGGTTCTCTTGCGGATTATGGAATCACCAACAAGGTTGTTGATGTTTTAGAGGATAACAGCTTTGATTACGAGTCAATTAAAAAATCCATAAATGAAAACACAAAAATGGCAGCTATTCAGCGTTCAAAAGGATATGACTTTAGAAGAGCATATACGGTTGAAGAAATTGGTGAGCTGATTAAATTTATTAAGTCAATAAAACCTGATATAATCTGCATGGTAGACAACTGTTACGGTGAATTTACACAAGAAATAGAACCCACTGATATGGGAGCTGATCTGGCTGCAGGTTCTCTAATTAAAAACATCGGCGGAGGTTTAGCTCCTGCCGGAGGATATGTTGTTGGAAAGAAAAAATATGTTCAGAATTCTTCATACAGACTTTTTTCTCCAGCTCTTGGCAAAGGCGCTGGTGCATCATTAGGTTTCACGCCTACATTCCTACAAGGTCTTTTTCTGGCTCCTCAAGTGGTAGGCGGTTGTTTAAAAGGAACATTGCTCTCAGCTAGCATGTTTGAAAGACTTGGGTTTGAGGTTGCTCCAAGTTCAAAAGATGTACAGCCTGATATTGTTAATGCAATCAAAATGGGTTCTGAAGACAAGGTTAAAGCCTTTTGCGTAGGTGTTCAAAAAGCTTCTCCGGTTGACGGTTTTGTAACTCCTATTCCAGGACCAATGCCTGGATATGATTGTGATATTATTATGGCTGCTGGTGCTTTTATTCAAGGCTCTTCAATCGAATTAAGCGCAGACGCCCCTATTAGAGAACCTTATTATGTGTATTTCCAAGGCGGTTTGTCATATCTTCATTCAAAGATGGGTACTCTTTGCGGAATTCAAGAAATGATCGACAGAGGATTACTTAGCATTTAACAGTTTAGTATTAGGTGATTATTATGTTTAATATACAAGAGGAACTAAAAAAACTACCCGACAAACCCGGAGTATATCTTATGAAGGATATAAATGCAAACATCATTTATATCGGTAAAGCTAAGATACTAAAAAACCGGGTCAGGCAATATTTTCAATCAACAAACCAAAAGATTCCTAAAGTTTCTCAAATGGTTAAAAACATAAGCTCCTTTGAATATATTATCACCGACAGCGAAATGGAAGCTCTGATATTAGAGTGTAATCTAATCAAAAACCATAGACCTAAATATAACATCCTTCTTAAAGATGATAAACATTATCCTTATATAAGAGCTACTGTAAACATGCCCTACCCTAAAATTTCAATGGTAAGGTCTGTGCCAAAAAAAGACAAAGGAAAATATTACGGTCCATTTATTTCTTCAACAGCCGTAAAGGAAATTGTTGAATTGGTGTCTAGCACTTTTAAGCTACGAACTTGTAACAGGATTTTGCCTAGAGATATTGGGAAAAAAAGACCCTGCCTGCTTTATTATATAGGCAAATGCAGCGCTCCTTGTGCTGGTTATATATCACAAGAAGATTATGCCTCACATGTAAAGGACGCTTTAATGTTTATAGAGGGTAAGCAGGTTAATATAATTCATAGGCTAAACGATGAAATGCGAAAAGCTTCTGATGAACTTATGTTTGAAAAAGCAGCAGAAATCAGAGACAGAATCCAGAAAATTACTCAAATTTTTGAGAAACAAAAAATGGATGCTGCAAGAGATGACGAACAAGATTATATTGCTTTTGCAAGAGCCCACGGAGAAGCATTGATACAGATTTTCTTTGTTAGGGACGGTAAGGTAATTGGCAGAGAACATTTTATGATAAACAATACTGAAGATATGTCAAGAGGACTTGTTATAAGTGAGTTTGTAAAACAATTTTACTCCGGCTCTGCCTTTATCCCAAAAGAAATAATTGTTCAGGAAGAACCGGATGACAAAATAATTATTGAGTCTTGGTTATCATCAGTTAATAATAGAAAAGTAACAATTATTAACCCTCAAAAAGGAGAAAAGCTAAAGTTAATTCAGCTTGCTTCAAAGAATGCAATTGAACTTCTTGAAAAGTCAGGCGAAGAACTTAAGCGAGAAGAGAGAAGAACCGTTGGTGCGCTAAAAGAAATAGCCTCTTCCCTTTCCTTAGAAATTACTCCAATGCGTATTGAAGCATTTGATATTTCAAACACATTTGGTTTTGAATCAGTTGGAACTATGGTTGTATTTGAAAAAGGCAAACAGAAAAAAAGTGATTATAGAAAATTCAGGATAAAAACCGTTGTGGGTGCAAACGACTATGCATCCATGAAAGAAATGCTTTTGCGAAGATTAAAAAGAGGCTTAGATGAAAATCAGGATTCTAATGACTCGCAAGTAAGTTATAAATTTACTAAATTTCCGGATTTAATTCTCGTTGACGGAGGAAAACCTCAAATAAAAGCGGCCGAAGAAGCATTGTCTCATTTCACATTAAGTATACCTGTATGCGGAATGGTTAAGGACGATAGACACAGAACAAAAGGTCTGTTATTTAATGGTGTTGAAATAGACATGCCTCAAAACAGTGAAGGTTTTAAGTTAGTAACAAGGATTCAAGATGAAGTTCACAGATTTTCCATTGAATACCATAAAAAACTCAGAGAACAGAAACAAGTTAGATCTATATTAGATGATATTGAAGGTATTGGAGCAGTTA
>CAZTAY010000025.1:0-24244 GCA_964611655.1 uncultured Eubacteriales bacterium | reverse complement strand
AATATGGAAGTATACATGTTTGGTGAAAAGGTTGAGGATGTAGTTGACAACCCAATCCTTCGCCCTTCATTAAACAGCGTTAAAATGACTTACGATCTTGCTCTTATGCCGGAATATGAGGACTTACTTACAACAACCTCACATCTAACAGGCAAAAAAGTAAACAGATTTACTTCAATTCATCAAAGCACTGACGACCTTGTAAAAAAAGTAAAAATGCAAAGACTTCTTGGTCAAAAAACAGCATCATGCTTCCAAAGATGCGTTGGATTTGACGCAATGAACGCTTGCTACCTAACAACATTTGAGGTTGATAAGAAGTATAACACAACTTATCATGAAAGACTTAAAAAATACATTGAAATGGTTCAAGAAAATGATTGGGTTGTTGACGGCGCTATGACCGACGCAAAAGGTGACCGTGGCAAATCTCCATCAGAACAAGCAGACCCTGATCTTTTCTTAAGAGTTGTAGAACGCAGACCTGACGGGGTAGTAGTAAGAGGCGCTAAACTACATCAAACAGGTATGACCAGCTCACACGAAATTCTTTGTATGCCAACCATAGCAATGAAAGCAGAAGATAAGGATTATGCAATTTCATTTGCAGTTCCAACAAACACTCCGGGAATAAAAACAATCGTTGGCAGACAATCCTGTGACACAAGAAAACTTGAAAACACAACCCTCGATGTTGGTAATCACCAATTCGGCGGTATGGAAGCTGTTGTAGTGTTTGACGATGTGTTCGTTCCAAACGACAGAATCTTCATGGACGGCGAAACAGAATTTGCAGGAATGCTTGTTGAAAGCTTCGCAGGTTATCACAGACAAAGCTACGGCGGCTGTAAAGTAGGCGTTGGTGACGTTCTTATAGGTGCTGCTGCTCTTGCTGCTGATTACAATGGCGCAAACAAAGCAAGCCATGTAAAAGATAAATTAATCGAAATGATGCATCTTAACGAAACTCTGTATTCATGCGGTATTGCATGTTCAGCAGAAGGTCAAAAAACAGAATCAGGAAACTACCTTATTAACCTCTTGCTTGCAAATGTTTGTAAACAAAATATCACAAGGTTTCCATACGAAATCGGACGTCTTGCAGAAGACCTTGCAGGCGGCTTAATGGTAACTGCTCCTTCAGAAAAAGACTTCCGTCATCCTGAAATCGGCAAATACCTTGAAAAATATTTAAGAGGCTCAAGCACAGCTTCAACAGAAGATAGACTTAAAGTAATGCGCCTTATCGAAAACATTACAATGGGAACTGCTGCTGTAGGTTACAAAACAGAATCAATGCACGGCGCTGGTTCTCCTCAGGCTCAAAGAATCATGATCGCTCGTCAAGGCAATCTTGAAGCCAAAAAACAATTTGCAAAAGACATTGCTTGCATTGAAGACTAATGACTATAGCGGTTAAATATTGCGGCGGATGCAATTCACGCTACGACCGCAGGAAAATCTTTGACAGACTAAGGAAAGACTTCGGACATAATGTAATCCACTATATGGATGCAAAAGAAACACCGGATTATGTGGTGGTAATCTGTGGCTGTGAAAGCGCTTGCCCCAACCTGTCCGAACTTACATATAAAAAAGAAATATTAACAATCCAAGATCCAAATGGCTATGATAAAATCAAAGATTTAATTGTAAATTAAAAAAGTGGTTGCTTTGATATAGAGAACCAAAAAACGTAAGCAACCCCCATACCACCACAGCGGTTTGCCTGATGGTAGGCCAACAAACAAACACACACACCAATTTAACCTTGTAAAGGGGTTTAACCCCTTTACAAAATCTTCACCACTACCAAAACAGACTTGGATCCATCCAAACCTTGTAATCTAAGGCTAAGATTTAAGTCGTAAACAGGAGGAAATATGAACTTTTCACTAAGCAAGGAGCAGACAATGGCAAGGCAACTGTTTCGTGATTTTGCTGAAACAGAGGTTTTCCCTCTGGCACAGGAAATCGACGAGGAAGAACGCTTTCCAACCGAAACAGTTGAAAAACTAGCAAAATACGGATTTTTGGGTATTCCTTTCCCAAAAGAATTCAAGGGACAGGGCTGTGATGCACTAACATACGCAATGTGCGTTGAAGAAATGTCAAGAGTTTGCGGAACAACAGGTATTATTGTTTCAGCTCACACTTCACTTTGCGGCGAACCTATTAAAAAATTCGGTACTCAAGAACAAAAAGAAAAATATCTAACAAAGCTTGCAAGCGGTGAAGCTCTTGGAGCATTCGGTCTTACAGAACCCGGCGCAGGTACAGATGCATCTTCACAGCAAACAAAAGCAGTCCTTGATGGCGACCACTATGTTTTAAACGGAACCAAAATATTCATAACAAATGGCGGTGCAGCAGATATCTATGTTGTGTTTGCTATGACCGATAAAGAAAAAGGCAATAAAGGCATTTCTGCATTTATAGTGGAAAAAGGCTTTGAAGGCTTCTCTATAGGCAAAAAAGAACTTAAACTAGGTATCAGAGCATCAGCAACCACAGAACTTGTTTTCGAAAACTGCATAGTTCCTAAAGAAAACTTGCTTTCACAGGAAGGCAAAGGCTTTGGCGTAGCTATGTACACATTAGACGGTGGAAGAATCGGCGTTGCAGCTCAAGCCCTTGGCATTGCTCAAGGCGCACTTGATGAAACAGTTAAATACGTCAAAGGACGTAAACAATTCGGCAGACCCCTTTCCGCATTCCAAAATACCCAGTTCAAGCTCGCTGAAATGAAAGCACGTATAGAAGCTGCTAGACTTTTAGTTTACAATGCAGCACTTACAAAAGACAGAGGCGACAAGTTCTCTGTAGAAGCAGCAATGGCAAAACTTTTTGCATCAGAAACTGCAATGGCAGTAACAACACAATGCGTTCAGCTTTACGGCGGTTATGGCTACACAAGAGATTATCCTGTTGAGCGCATGATGCGTGACGCAAAAATAACAGAAATTTATGAAGGCACTAGCGAAGTCCAAAAAATGGTTATTGCAGCAGGTATGTTAAAGTAAGTTGCGTTAAAACCACTATATCAACAAAAAAGGTGTCTGTATAAAGTGGAATTACTATAGAATTGATCTAACCTTATAAGGAAGGAAAAAGATATGAATATTATTGTTTGTATAAAACAAGTTCCGGATACAACGGAAGTAAAGCTTAACCCTGAAACAGGAACTTTAATCCGTGACGGAATCCCAAGCATAATAAATCCGGACGATAAAGCAGGGCTGGAAGCGGCTCTTGCTTTAAAAGATAAATACGGTGCAAGAGTTGTTGTAATTACAATGGGCCCTCCACAAGCGGACGCAGCCCTAAGAGAATCCTTAGCAATGGGCGCAGACGAAGCAGTGCTTGTATCCGACAGACTTTTTGGCGGTGCAGACACATGGGCAACCTCTTCAACTTTAGCATCGGCTATTAAACATTATGATTTTGACCTTATTATAACAGGCAGACAAGCAATTGACGGTGATACAGCACAGGTTGGCCCTCAAATTGCAGAACATCTAGGCATACCTAATATAAGTTATGCAGAAGAAATTGAAATCAATGGCGACTCAATCGAAGTTAAAAGACAATACGAAGACCGTTACCATATCATTGAAACAAAATTGCCTTGTCTTATAACAGCACTTTCAGAGCTTGCAACTCCAAGATATATGACCCCCGGCGGCATATTCGACGCATACAGAGAAAAAGAAATCAAAATATTAAACCGCAGCGATCTTGATGTGCAAGACGGAAACATCGGTCTTAAAGGCTCTCCTACAAAGGTTTTCAAGTCCTTTACAAAAGCCGTAAAAGGAAAGGGAACGGTTGTAACCCTGGATCCAAACGATTCTGCTGAATGGCTTGTTGAAAGACTAAAAGAAAAATATGTCCTGTAATATAGCTTTGACTTAAGCACCAAAAGCGTAAGCAACCCTTAAGCAATTCAACTTATAAAAAATTGTCAGTATAAAGAAGAATTGCTATAAAGCGTTGTGGCTTATAAACGGTTATTAAAAGTCACAATAGCAAACCGCTTTAAAAGGAGAAAAAGATGAGTTTAGAAAATTATAAAGACATTTTCGTATTTGTTGAGCAAGTAGAACATAAAATAATGGGTGTAAGTTATGAACTTATAGGCGAAGGCAAAAAACTAGCACAAGACCTTAACGCAAAGGTAATAGCTGTTTTAATGGGCAATAATGTTTCAGATCTTGCAGGAAAGCTTGCAAGATACGGTGCGGACAAAGTAATTATAGTTGACGATCCTGTACTTGAAACTTACATGACAGAACCATACACAAAGGCTTTGGCAGCAGTTGTTAATAACTATAAACCCGAAATAGTATTATTCGGTGCAACAGCAATCGGACGTGACCTTGCCCCAAGAGTTTCAGCAAGAGTACATACAGGCTTAACCGCAGACTGCACAAAACTTGATATCAGCGAAACAGACAAAAACCTTATGATGACCAGACCAGCATTCGGCGGAAATATTATGGCAACAATCCTTTGTCCAAATCACAGACCCCAAATGGCAACAGTCAGACCGGGCGTTATGAAACGTATTGCACCAATCGAAAACCCCACGGTGGAAACGGAAAAGTTCGCAGTTGAAGGACTTAAAGAATCCATAAACATAACAATAAAAGACATTGTTAAAAAAGTTTCAGAAAAAATGGATATAATGGAAGCAAATGTCCTTGTTTCAGGCGGAAGAGGAATGGGCGGCCCTGAAAACTTCGGAATACTTGAAGAACTTGCAGATGCGCTTGGCGGAACAATTTCAGCATCCAGAGCAAGTGTTGACGCTGGCTGGCAGCCAAAAGACAGACAGGTAGGTCAAACTGGAAAGACTGTAAGACCAAACCTTTACATTGCCTGTGGCATTTCTGGCGCAATTCAGCACCTTGCCGGAATGGAAGAATCAGAAATTATCGTTGCAATAAACGCAGACCCATCAGCACCTATATTTGAAGTAGCAGACTACGGCATTGTAGGCGATGCACGTAAAATTGTACCAATTATTACAGAATCCGTTAGAAAAGAACAAGCAATAAAATTAAACCTCTAAGATCCAAGCTTAGGACGTGTCACACTAACTTACGACAATCTTTTCGGCTCCAAAACATGCCATTCATTAGTGGGGACACACCCTTAAATTCCATAAACCCAGTTTGCGTTTCATTTTAGTAACGCAAACTGGTAACCTCCAAATAGAAAAAAACGATTTTGCTCCGGCAGTAAAAAATACATTAGATTTAAGCAAATTAGTTCTTATAGCAATTCCACTTTATACAGACACTTTTTTTATTCAATGAAGTGGAATTGCCTAAGGGTTGCTTCTTCATTTGGTACTCTATATCAAAGCAACCCGCTATATCATTGTTTAAAATAAGTTAGTAAAGAGGTTTGCAAAATTTGATTCATAGTTTAGGGTGTGTTCCCACTAATGGAATGGCAAGATTTTCGAGCTTGATTTTTTGCCATTTAAGGAATAAGCAACGACGCATAATAGAAAAATTATGCTAGGAGCTGATGACAAAAAATGGCGTAAAATCAACCGAAAAGATTGTTATTAGCTTAGTGGGAACACGCCCTAATAAAAATAAAGCAAACCGCAAAATAGAGTTTTCTTTGGGGTGGTGTTAAATGATTGTTTATGATAGGCTTTGGCAAACCATGAAAACAAATAATATATCTACCTATGTTTTAAGAGAAAAATACAATGTTGACAGCAGAACTATCAGACGCCTAAGAGCAAACCAAAACGTGACAACCGATACACTAAACAGGCTCTGTGCAATACTTGGCTGCAAAGTCGAGGACATTGTAGAATTTGTTATAGAAGAAGTGGAAGTGAAAGAACGTGCATAATTATAAGCGGCGTAATACTTATTAAGACAAGACCAATAGGTTATCTGATAAGATTACGCCGCATTTTTATTGATTGGCTTTAAATACTATTTATTTTTTCGTTCTCTATAGTATATAATTAATGTCTGTACTATAGCCATAACAATAATTGTCTGAAAAAACTGATTATTTATATGTTGATTATGCTCATAATAGTTTAAGGGTATACTGTTGTTAATAACTGAAGTAAAAGAAAAATCATATTTTATATCCAAAACCAATAAAACAAGAAATAATCCTGGAAGTAATAAACCAATTAACCAGTTTTTCTTTTTAGCAAGAATAGGTTCAACTACTATTGCAGTTATCATAATCAAAACACTTATAATGATTACTAATATGAATCTTCCCATAAAGCTTAGCTCACACCATTTTTTTAAATTTAATTAAACTAGAGCCTTTTGCAAACCTAGAATTTACGTTAATCTATAGAATAACACAAAGAAATATTACATACAATGATTATAGGAACTAAATAAAAAATATTATCCTCAATAATAAATTTCACAAAACTATTGAAATCCATCCGTCAAAATAGTAAAATAAGCCTAAAAGACAAGCATCTAATTAAGGAGATAATTATGTGGACAAGATATATAAATATTCTTTAAGAATATTTTATGCGTCTTTTGGTTACTATATGTTTTACTCAACTGATGGGCAGTTGTTTTGGGCAGGCATGTTTTTGTATGTAATGGGAATGTTTCTGGATTGCAACGATTTAGCTGCTGCTTATTATAAACAGAAAAAATCAACTGTTGATTTTTTATTATCGATATTGGGCATAGCTGTTTTTCTTGCATGTACTGTATATTCCTTAATCGGCTGGACCCAGACCCTGAAAAACGAGATTAGTACATATAAAGACCTGTTTCTGTTTATATCTACATACGGAATTTTTCTATATATTTGGATTTTTTTAAAACATATAATAAATATTGTATATGTTCATTCATATACTGTTAACAAAAGAGGTTACTCAAACCAGTAAGGAGGGAAACAAATTGCTCTATCCTTTAATAGCACTAACTGTTGGAATACTTTTAAGTATATCTTATGCCGTAGTTGTTTATGTTAATGGACGTAAAAACAGTTCGCTTATTGTTTCTAGGGAATTTTTAAAAGACTTACTAGAAACCTGCGAGCCTGATTCATATATAAAAGCAAGTAACTCATCCTCTTCAATTAAAATGATTGATATTGAATTTACTGAAACCCAATTCTACGATTTAAAAGAAACACAAAAAGACTTAACGTCTTTAACAAGTAGGGCGTGATGTAATGGAAAAGCAGGATTTTGAATCAAAGATATTTGGAGTAATTAAAAATGCAGCAATGTCAATTGTTAATGACGACAAAAGTGTTTTGTCTTTAAAAAACGACGGTGAACTGCTTGAAAAATTGTATTACCTGTATGAAAATTTCAGAAATGAATGTAAAGAAAAATATTTTGTTGACAGTAACTCCCTAATGGACTCACATAAAATTGCAGCATGTACAGCGGCAGCAATCTTAACCGTTTTGCCCATTATATTCACAGACGATGGAAATCCTCATAGAAGAATGTCTTTTTTAGCAAACGAACTCTTGGCAGTTTTGGTTTCCTTAACAATTGTAAAATCCTTTAACCCTGACTTTGATAAAAAAGAAAGCCTGAATTTCCCAGTGGTAAACCAAAATAACCATAATGAGGGCAGAGAAAAAGAAAGTTACATAACATGGCTGTGTATTTCTTTGTCAAAATATCGTGAAAAACCAAGTAGTTTCAATGTCCTGTTGTTTTCAAACCTGTTGTTCATGATAGAACAATATTCTTTATCAACAAAGCATAAACAAAATGAGTAGAAGGTAAGCCGCCAAAACGGCTTAACCCTCTGCTTTTTTTAATATCACTCCCTTATACTTCCTATCAGAATGTGCAATGCCTTAGCTGTATCAACAATCTTTTGGATGATATTCGCCATCATCAGCTTCTTGCAAATGACTAACTCGTGGAAACACGCCCTAATAATATGGCTTATGTATAATATAATAAATTATCCCCTATCGTCTTTACCACTGACGCAGGGGATTCAATTATGTATGCAAGCATTTGCTTTAAAAAGTTTAATTTGTTTAATTAATCATTTATTCTATCGAAATTTCACCGTTTTCATTAGGTTGAGGTAATAATATTACCTCTCCTCCATCAGGTAAAGGATTGTGAAGTTGATTGTTGGAGAATTTATAGATTTCTGGTGGCACAAAGCGATTTGAAAGACAGTACTTCCATTCGTTATTATTAAAAATGGCATACTTAAGTCCTGTAACTGGATGTTCGACACCATTAACCTCAAATACACCGTCAATTTCAACTTGATAAATGTCATCATCAAGTTTCTTTAACTCTTTTATGGAATAATACTTCAAAGGCGCACCCTCATATGAAGCCGGGATAATTTCTCTATAAGCGATTGTGGATTCTGTAAATTGTAACATCTCAACAGCTTTATGGTAATCACGGGCGATAACATTATCATAATAACTTTTTACAAAGTTTTGTACTACTTCTAATTCAGTTTTGTTGTTAAACAGACCATTTATTATGATTATTGCTAACAATACAAACACCACAAGGGTAAAACAAGCAAAAGTCAATTTTTTATTAATTTTGTTCATTAAACTCCTCCCTAAGATACATAATATGGCGGAGATGTAAACATCTCCGCCATTATAATTCATCTTAGTTCATATTATCCATACGTTTCCAAGTTGCAGTACCTTTTATTGTACCACCTGTTCTATTTTGTAGTATATAGCAATATGCACTACTATTGCTTAGTGTAAGACCTACATAGGGTTCATAATCTTGAAAAGTCATTTCGGTATATTGTGCAGAATTAAAACCATCAATATCTGGAAAATAATTAGCAACTCCCATTTTTACGGTTTTACCAGTTCCGCCTGTACAAGTTAAATTAGTGGTATAAGACATAACTCTGGTTGGCACGTCTCTTCCATAAAATATACCTTTATAGTACTCTTTGTTATTTAACAACCCTGTAAAATTATAACTATACATACTTGAATAAGTACTTGCAAAAGCTGGAACGCAAGGAACTACTAACATTGCAACTACCAGGATAGTACTAAATAACTTTTTCATTAACTTGATACCTCCGCATAATAAATTTTAGTGAAATTTTAGTAATAAAAAATGTTATAAATTATGAGCTCATATTGTTATTATACACTATGTGTTAATAAATGTAAATGAATAAAATGCTAAAGTTTAATCTAGAAAAGTGTAAATAACAACCATTATTATAAAAAATAATAGTTAAAATATATATATGTTATATAAAAATAAAAAATACACAGCATACTAAAAGCACAAATAATAACTATATAAACCATAACAAATAAGAAAAAATATAATATATAATAACTAAAATCCGTACCGCTAGTCTATTTTCATATTTCGGCTAAATAAAAAAAGCACCCACCAATCAGCAGATGCCTTATAATTATACTAAACTTACCGATTTACATGTTCTAACTTGAAAAACTTTCCCCTCCGTCTGCTTGCATTTGCTTTATCTTAGATACTTTTGTAACTCCGATGAAGCTTAAAATAATCATTGGAATTACAAACATAATGTACAGCAAGAACGCAGCCCCTGCAATTGCATAAAGAACTCCACATGTAATTGCAAAGCCCTTTGAATTCATAAAAAATGCAAGGATATTAAAAATAGTTGCAAGTACAACTAAAATTAAGTGAGGCAGCACAAGCGTAGTCGCAATTGCACTTCCCACGGCTTCTGAGGCTCCTGTTGCATTTGAATTAACACCTAAAAAATAAGAAATTATGTATAGGCTATAAAGTATTCCGAGTATTGCAGATACAAAGAGAACCTTACTTCTTGATTTCAGCATTTAATCACCTCCTTTAATAATAATTATATTTCAATTTGGTCATATATTCAACTTAAATTTAAAAAAACTTCTTATATTGCCACTTTGGCAAACACAAGAAGTTTTTAAACTATGATATAACGGCATATTTTTAGTTGCTATGTAATCGCCAGTCACAATACATTTGGCATGGCGACTCACTCTAAGAAGCATGTTCAGCTCTAGCTAAACTAGTTTGTGTTCCCAGCTAACGACAATATTTGTCATATGCTCCTAGAATAATTTTCTATTATTCTGTCACTTCTTCCGTGAATCACGAAAAAGTAAGCTGGAAATCTTGACATTCAATTGCGAGAACACACCATACTCCTAAGCTTTTATACTCGCCAAAATCTTTTCAATATTTTTAGAAACAGATGATTCTTTGCCTTTTAAAAGTTCAAATCCAATAAAATGGAAGGATTTTCCCTCGTCTGAATAAAGCAATACAGCATAAACAGTCTTTTCATTACCACTTTCTTCGCCAACTAACTTAACCTTAACCGCTTGATTGCCGTTAAGCTCAACAGGGTTTTCAAACGATTCAATTTTGATTCCTTCAAATTCATCTGTTAACAATTGTGAATCAAACAATTCCTGTGTCCATTGCTCAATTGGAAATACAACCTGGTCGGTGGAAATAATAGATATTGAATAGCTGTCGTTTGTCAATTCAAAAGAGCCTTCGCCGCTGTCGCTGAACTCACCAGAGTCCTCAGGCAACTCCAATGTAACCTTACCAACCGTAACCTCTTTTAGAGCTGCTTCAGTTGTGTTAGTGCCTGAACATCCAGTAACAGTCAAAAGCATTACCAACACAAGCAATAAAGATAAAATCTTTTTCATATTATAATTCCCTTCAAATTTTGTTTTTTCCAAAGCATTATAACATATCTAAATATAATATAAAAGTTTCAATTTAAAATATACTTAGGATACCTCCTCACTAAAATGACCTGCTCCAAGCACTTTTAAGTAGCATAACCCCCTTTAAAATCTCCTTTTCCGAAAGCCCCCCAAATCCAAGCATAACTGTTGACTGCAAATTCTGTGGCATAGCCCCTAAGAAATACTTAGAAACCGGATAAATCCTGATTCCTGCTGCCTTTGCACTTTCTGTCATAAGGTTTTCAGGCATACCGTTAGTTAGCTTAAGTAGTATGTGTTGACCTGCATTGTCACCTAAAATCTTTGCATGGCTTATGTTTTCTCTGATACTACTAATAAAAAATTCCCTCTTGCTTCTGTAAAGCTTGCGCATCTTATGTATATGCCTATCCATATGACCTTCTGCTATGAACATTTGTAATGTTTTTTGTGTTATAATAGACACAGCACAGTCCAAGAACGCAAAATCCTCCCTGTATTTCTTAAGCAAAGGATAGGGCAGTATCATAAAACTAACCCTGACTCCGGGGCTTATTGAAACAGAAAATGTACCAATATAAATTACTTTTTGGTTCTCGTCAAGGCTTTGCAGACTTGGAATAGGACGTCCTTGATAACGGAACTCGCTGTTATAATCGTCCTCAATTATATAACGGTTTTGCTCCTCATTAGCCCAGTTCAAAAGCTCTGTTCGTCTTGCCACAGGCATAACAATCCCTAAAGGAAATTGCAGTGAAGGAGTAATATAAACCGATCCAGCACTGGCAGACTTTAGCTTGTCAATTGAAATACCTCCTTTTTCAATACCCACAGGAATAACATTATGACCGGCGCTGCTAAATATCTCAAATGCCCTGCCGTAAGCAGGGTTTTCAGTGGCAAGCGGATTCTCTCTCCCCATAAGGGTGCTAAGTATATAGAGTATGTTGCCTGTCCCTCCGCCTATAATAAGCTGTTCAGGGTGACAGTTAACGCCTCTTTGCCTATGCAGATACTCTGCAAGGGTTTCTCTAAGTCTATATTCACCCTGCCTATCTCCTCTTTTAAACAACTCCGGTGTAGGGTTATCCAGAATATTCTTATTAAGCTTTTGCCAAATCTTAGTGGGAAAGGCATAAGGGTCCACTGATTGCAGAGAAAATTCAATTATATAATCATCATTTTCAGCAATCTTAATAGGAGCATACGGTGTCTTATGCCCCAAAAACACCTCATCAATCTTGTTAACAAAATACCCTTTCTTTGGCACAGGCTCTAAATACCCCTCCGCCACAAGAGATTGATAAGCAGCATCAACCGTATTAATACTAACCTGTAAAAAAGTCGCAAGTTTCCGCTTTGAAGGCGCTTTAGTATTAGGCGTAATTGCGCCGCTAAGTATTTCATTTTTAATATGCGTGTAAATCTGTTCATAAAGGGGAATTTTGCTTTTAGTGTTTAAGGCTATCATTAAGTTATCCATAACTAACCTCCAAAAAAAACTGATACTATCAAAAATATAATTTCTGGCTCTTTCAATAGAATCAGAATGTTTGTATTATAATATATATAATAAATATTTTCAACAGACCATTTATAGTTTAAGAAACTGTATGCAATAATATGTCACCGATGATTATTCAATACAGGTTCAAAAAATGGCTGAAGTAAAGCTATAGGAGGTATTACTATGAAATCAATGACCACTAAAGATCTATCCCTTTTAGGGCTTTTAACTGCCCTTGTATTTTTAGGAGGATTTATAATTAAAATCCCAACATTCGGTGGATTTGTGCATTTGGGCGACTGTATGGTCTTGCTTGCAGCAGTTGTGCTAGGCCCTAAAAAAGGTGCGCTGGCAAGTGCAGTTGGAATGGC
Organism: uncultured Eubacteriales bacterium; assembly: GCA_964611655.1. GTDB lineage: Bacteria > Bacillota > Clostridia > Lachnospirales > CAZTAY01 > CAZTAY01. The sequence continues at coordinate 11,647 of CAZTAY010000025.1, read as the reverse complement.
AATGGTAGATATAATGAGCGGATACATGGTCTGGGCACCTTTTACTTTTGTTATAAAGGGAATCATGGCTTTAATTGCAGGCTATATTTTCATTAAAATGAGCAAATCAAACCCATACAGATATCTTGCTGCGTTTACACCGGCATGTATATTTATGATTGTAGCATATATGTTTTCTGGTATTATAATTGCAATGTGGCTCTCTGTAGAACCTGTAAACTTTGCAACGGGTTTCATCTTTGCAGTTAAAGACGTGCCAGGGAATATTTTGCAAGGAACTGCAGCAATGATTCTTGGAATTCCTTTATGCAATGTCCTCTTAAAAACAAAGATCGTAACTTCTTAAGTTATGGACGAACTTAACTTGGACCTGGAGATAAAATATGAAGAAACAACTTAGAATTGCAGCAATACATGACATTTCATGTCTTGGCAGATGCTCCTTAACTGTAGCGCTTCCTATACTCTCCGCCGTGGGAATTGAAGTGGGGCTTTTGCCCACTGCAATCCTTTCAACACAAACAGGCGGCGCAAATAATGACTATACATTTATGGAAATAACGGACAATTTAGAGTCCGTTATTTCCCATTTCAAAAAACTAAACATGACTTTTGATTGTATCTACACAGGTTTTTTAGGTTCAAAACGCCAAATTTCCATTGTGGCTGACTTTATAAGCCATTTTACAAACAAGGACACAATTGTAATGGTTGACCCTGTAATGGGCGACGAAGGTGAGTTTTATGGTGACTTCTCAAATGAAATCATCAACGGCATGAAAGACCTTTTAAAAGAAGCCCATATAATAATACCCAATATGACAGAAGCACTGTTTTTGTTAGGCAAACCATATAAAAGTGGTCCATATACAAAAGACTTTATAGAAGAGATAATAAATGAGCTGCAAGCTTTTAACCTTCAAGGAATTGTGTTAACAGGAGTTTATTTTAACCAAAACCAGATAGGAGCAGCTGTTTGGCAAAACGGCAATGAAATATCCTACATATTTAACAAAAAAGCAGAAGGACTTTTCCATGGCACTGGTGACGTGTTTGCAAGTGCTGTCTTAGGAGCTTATTTAAACGGAAAAACCCTTAATGATTCAACTCGTATTGCATCAAAATTCACAGAATCAGCAATCCTAAAAACCATAGAACTAAACCAGCAAAGAAGATTCGGAGTTTGTTTTGAACTATTCCTTAAGGACTATGTGGAAATGGTGTATGAATAAATTAGCATGTTCTGTTAGAAATGCCTTAAATGTGGCATTTCTTTTTAGCTTTGGCTTCTTTCTTTTAAATAGAATTCAAGGGGTTAGGATTCTCCTTAAATAACCTTCCCCAATTTTTCAGATAGTTCTTTTCTGGAAATTTTCTGGACAGGTAACTCACGAAAGTTTTCTACCAATTTGGGATCAAGGATACCTATATCAAACAGATCCGAATCCTTTTGGATATCTTTGCACAAATAAATATATCCCCAATAATACAAGTTGCCCGGTTGATCCCACAAAGGTGTCACAATAATATAAGTCCCCTCATAAAAATATACATCATATAGTACGTCTTTACCCTCGTTTGAATTTTCCCAAGTATTATCCCAACTTTCATCATCTTTCCGGTTATAGTGGTGCTCATAAACCATGTCAACACCATCGTATTCACTCACATAATCTTCCGGTTTCGTAATATCCCATAAATATTTGTCACCTTTGTTTTTCAACTTGTAAATACCAAAACCAAACTTCGTCAGGTCGGCATAGGTTTCATAATATGAAATCTCTTCTTGTAATTTCAAAATTTCTTGATTTCTAATAATATTTGCAGGGATATTAATTATATCTCGTAATACAAGTAATGAAAAAGGGAAAAGCGCAAAGTACCAAATCAAACAAGTAGCGATTAATTTATAAGCAAAGTTAAAGAATAAATTTTGCAATTTTGTATGTTTAATAATTTTTTTGTTAATCTTATAGCTACAAAAAGCAAGTGGTCCAAATGTGATGATGAAACATGGAAGCGATAAGAATCCGATAGTGATATTGAAAACAAAAAAATTTATGGCAACACAAATAATATAACCTATTAAATAATTATGTAATTTATAGTCATTTATTTCACTTTGCTTACGTTGTACTATCAGAACCAAAACCGTAAGTAAAATTCCGATAATTGCTGGTACTATAATAATTCTTAATATATAACCTATTTCCATAATATCTTCCTTTTAGATAATAATCTATTTGCAAAAATTATAACATACTTAAATAGAGCAATTCAATATTTAACTTGCAATTTCAAACCGAAAATTGGCGGCTTTAGGCCTTTTAGGTTATGTCAAACGAACAGCTATATAAATTTTCATCCAGTAAAACCAACTTTCTACTAAGGAGCTGGTAATCATAGCGATTTATGTCCACAAAAAAATCCCAACAAATAAAGCCCCACGCTAACTCAGATGCGGTACTCTCCAAGATTCATTTGCCATATGATTTTCCTATAACTATTCTCCAGCAGATAATTCAACCCATGTATAAAAATAACACACAGCAAAATGTTGTTTGGTTTTGGAAAACCCAAATTCTTTTTTTACTCAAAGTTTTGTTTCAACACCCGTATGAAATAATCAATTCTGCAAATAATAACCAAGTAAAGTAAGTCAAATCAAGCCATGACAAGTCTAGCATAAAATTTTTAAGCAAGCCTATAAAAGGATGTGGCATAATGGACAAAGAACCGGAAAATAAAGAAATTAATAATCAAGAACCCGAAAAAAAAGAGAAAAAGAAAAAACCCCCAACTTTAAGCGATTTATTAAGGAATGAAATTGCAGAAGAATTAGGGCTTAGCCATAAAGTGGAACAAGAAGGCTGGAAAGGGTTGACTTCCAGAGAAAGCGGCAGGATAGGCGGAATTATGAGTAATAGAAAAAAACAGCTAGTAAGTATGATATGTGAATTTTTAAAAGACAAAAGCCAGCAGTAGGGCGACTTACCACTAAGCTAACAACAATCTTTTACGCTGTGAAAAACCCCTATTACTCCACCAACTAAAACCGGCAATAATTTTAGGCTAAAACCCCGCCATGCTTTTCAACTCATCCTAGCTATAGCAAGGTTGACCTTGTTTCCTCGCCTGACGACGCTTTAGCCCAAAATTTTTATTCCACTTTTAATTGGGGAGTAATAGCATAATTTTTTATTAAGAAATTCCATGTTTGACTAGAAAATTTTTTAGCCTAAAATTGTAGTCTTTAGGCCGTTTTCGGTGTAGATAAACTGCTATGTCAAACGTAATTGCTATATACTCATTTCTCCTTCCTCAAATGGCAAAAAATCAAGCTATAAAATTAGTGAGAACATCCCTTAATAAAAAATAATAATTGTTTTAGAGTGCAGGATTCTTTTCTTGTTGCGGCTTCATATATAAATGGGTATAATAGGAATAAAGAGACCCCGTATCCATGCATATTACCAACCGACTAAAACGTATTTCCCAACTTTTAGTCGGAGCCTAAAAGGGGCTTGCGGTGGCAAAAAAGTTATAAGTTTTAAATGTCGTCGCAATATCAAAAACCCGATAATATGAAGACAGGTGATAAAATGTCAACCGAAAATCCTGATTTAACAGTGAATTCAGCAGATGAAAATAACCCTCTAAGGGAACGACTGGCAGGCAACCGCTTTCCCATACTTGTTCTTGATAAGAACTGGTACAATATATTCGAAAAGATCGAAAAAACCCCAGATATTGTTGAGCTGGAACAGCAGCTTAATAAACTCCTAAAAGACAGAAGTAGGCTTTCGTCAGAGGAAAAGGATTACAAAAGAGTCAAAAAAGAAAATGTTGCCAGAATAATGGAACTGACGGAAAAAGCATTTGGCAACGACGATTCCTTAGCAAAAAAAGAAATGGAAAAGTCTCAGCAGATCATTCAAGACATTAACAACAGATTGACAGAATACGAAACAACCCTTGTTGAAATTGAAGACAATATAAGGGATACCAATAATTTGTTGTTAGAAGCCTGCGTCAGAGACAGCTATGATAAAATGCACGACCTTAAAGACAAAATTAGTCTAATTGACAAACAAATCTTAGAGATAAGAGCTTTACTTAAAAAACGTTTGCGCCAAAGAGAAATTGTGAACGAAAACTATAAATCCATACTGGACTACCTGCAAAAGTCAGTAGGCGATGAGATTATTCGTATACTGGACGGGGAAAAAGGGAAATGAGCTGCATAATAGGGGTAGGAACGGATATAATAGAGATTTTAAGGCTAGAAAAATCAGCGTTCAAGCATAGTTTTCTGGAAAAATGTTATACTGATAAGGAACGGCATTTCCTTGAACAAAGAAAAGGTAAGGCATACTTAAACGGCATTGCAGGCAATTTCTCTGTAAAAGAATCAGTAGTAAAAGCATTAGGTTTAGGCTTTAGAGGCATTGCGCCAACTGAAATTGAAGTACTAAGAGACGAAATGGGGAAACCATTTGTAAACCTTTTGGGCAAAGCTTGCAAAATAGCAGAACAAAAAGGCGTTAAAAATTTGCATGTCTCCATTTCTCACTCAAACACCCATGTTATTTCTTATGTAATTGCAGAAGGATAAGTAAGTCCTGGATAATACTGGATTGTTCAGAGCTTACATATAGTAATTCCACTTTTAGATGACACTTTATTCAAATTAAGGAATTGCTTAAGGGTTGCTTACGCTTTTGGTTCTCTATATCAAAGTAACCCGATAAAAGGGAGGTACACATTGAAGGTAGCCAATAAAGATCAAATTAAAGAAATTGACCAAAAAGCAATGAACAATTTTAAAATTCCCGGCTCTGTTTTAATGGAAAACGCCGCAATTGCCGTATTTGGGGAAGTGTTAAAGAAGCCGGAACTTATGATTCAAGGCAAGACATTGATTCTGTGCGGAACCGGCAACAACGGCGGAGACGGTTTCTGTGTAGCAAGACATGTCTATAACTCAGGGTTTGACGTTCAGGTAATCATAATCGGCGATCCTGAAAAAATATCCGGCGACGCTCTGTTGCAGTATGACATTATAAGGGAGATGAAAATCCCCTGTGCAACATTAAACGGCATCGGTATGCCGGCAGTTTCCGAAAGCATCAGCTCCGCAGGTGTTATTATAGATGCAATTTACGGAGTAGGCTTTACAGGCGAGCCATCTAAAGAAGTGCTTGACATAATAGGCGAGATAAACGCTTCAAAGAAATATGTTGTATCAGTGGACATCCCATCCTGTGTGTGTGCAGATTCAGGCAGAGTTATAAAAGACGCTGTAATGGCTGATGTAACCGTAACTTTCAGTCTAGCAAAACCAGGTATACTGCTATACCCAGGTTACCTGTACGCGGGAGAAGTAGAGTTATACCCAATTTCAATACCTTCCGCCGTGATTAAGTCTTCAAAACTAAAGCTTAATGTCCTAACAGAAGAAGAAGCATCGCTGCTTGTGCCAAACAGATTCCCATACTCCAACAAAGGTCATTACGGACGTGGTGTACTGGTTGCAGGCTCACACAAAATGCCCGGCGCAGTTGCCCTTGCTGCTTTTGCTGCATACAAATCAGGGCTTGGGGTTGCAGAAACATGTATTCCGGAAAGCATTGCAAATTGTATCCAAACCAATGTTGTGGAAGCAGTGACAACGCCATTGCCGGAGCTTGACGGCAAGCATTGTCTCAAAGGCGCAGGAGATCTGAAAGTGTCTCTTTCCCGTGCAAATGCAGTTGCAGTAGGCCCTGGAATGGGTACAGGAGGAGAAGTCAAAGAAGTAGTGGAACTGGTGCTTAAAAATGCCACCTGTCCCATTATTATAGACGCCGACGGTATCAACGCAATTGCTAAATGCCCCGAGGTTTTAAAAGACACAGCAGCAACCGTTGTTATAACCCCCCATATAAAAGAGTTTAGCCGTATTTCAGGCTTGACAGTAGACGAAATACGTGAGGATATAGTAGGCGCAGCTGTCAACTTTGCAATGGATTATGGGGTAACAGTGGTGCTTAAAGACGCAAGGTCTGTTATTGCACACCCTGTCTCTGAAACCTATATAAATATTACAGGTCATAACGCAATGGCAAAGGGCGGTAGCGGTGACGTTCTGACAGGCGTAATACTTGCTCTGTGTGCGGAAGGAATGAACGCATACGACGCATCAGTGTTAGGCTCATTCATCCACGGCAAGGCAGGAGAGGTTGCAGCAGCAAAACTAGGGTCTTATGGGGTAATGGCTTCTGACATTGCAAGGGAAATACCAAATGTAATTTCAGCACTTGTAGGCGAACAGTGTTTACAATAATATAATGAAAATTTAAGGGAAGGGGAGAACACCTCTTCCCTAGAATGCTAGGGGGACAGAAGATGATAACCACAGTCAACGGCATAGAACTTTATTATAAAAAAACAGGGGAAGGCGAGCCATTAATACTTCTTCACGGAAATACACTTGATCACAGCATATTCGACGAACTAACGAAAAAATTGAAAAACAACTTCACCGTTTACGCAATCGACAGCAGAAACCACGGCAAAAGTGAAAGAGCAAACGACTATTCGTATGAAGCAATGGCAAGTGACGTGTATGAATTCATAAAAACATTAAATCTGGGAAAAGTTAACCTCTTAGGCTTTAGCGACGGCGCAGTAATAGGACTAACACTAGCCCTGGCACATCTTGAAGTCCTTAATAAAGCAGCGCTTTTAGGACTGAACCTAAAGCCCTCCGACTTACGTGAAAAAAGCACTAACTACTACATAAAGAACTATGAAGAAACAGGAAACCCTCTCTATAAACTAGTTCTTGAATCACCAAACATTAAACAGTCGGAACTAAAAAAAGTAACAATCCCAATTTTCCTAATAGCAGCAGAACGAGAAATGTTCAGAGACGGCTTGTTTGAAGAAATGCTTGAAGGATTTCCAAATGCAAAGGGCAAGATCATGGAAGGTCACAAACACGAGACATATTTAGTGCATAATGATTTGTTGTATCAGGATTTATGTGAATTTTTTATTGATTTTTATTCACCGTTAGCATATAATGATAATAACAAATAAATAAATTCAAATTTTATTAAACAAAGGAGGGTTCGTCATGAATTTTGGTTTAGATGATATAATAAATGATACAATATGGGGCGTACCCAGGGCTGAAATACAAGATTTGATTGACGAGTTTGAACAAAGAATGGCTCAAGAAGATTTAAAGAATGAAAATGAATTAATTTGTTAATATGAGTTGATAAAATTGCCAAGGCAATTTTATCAACCTTTTTTATTTCACTTTATCCGATTGGACGATTATATTTTTCCGGCTTTCCTCTATTTCAAGCATATGCCGATTATGCTTCCTTTTAATGGATTCTTCCAGAGAGCACTGCTCTTTATAAAATTCACGCCAAGTAAAAAACACCTGAATGACATTGGTATAATACTTATCCTTATCAGAAACATTCATGCTGGCAATAAAAACATACAAACACTGAATAACATCAAAAAAAGTTTGATGCAAGGATTGATACACAGTTTTGTTGTCTGCCACATCACTATTAAAATACATACAAAAATATTCAAGCTTGTTTAACGTATTTTTAATTAAACTAATTAAACGTTCATCATTTTTGTATTTCTTAACATTAATAAAAGCAATGCTGTTATTAATCTCATCATGTGAATGAAGCCTATATAATTCATCATTATCAAAATTATTAATTGTGTCAAGATCAACCTTAATTAAACCATATTCATCTTGAAAGTCTTTAAATATCCGAGTAATAATGACAATACTATACAAAAGCTCCTCTTCATAAAGCTTAGCTAAATTAGCAGCCTTTTCAATGGATGAATTTTTAATTAGCTGCTTATGCCTTTTATTTGCCCCACGATATTCAATATAAGCCAGTACAATACCAACAACCGTTACAATAGACAAAAAGATTTGCGAAACATAATACCAAAACTCAATCCCCGTAACCATAACAACAGCCCCTAAGACTTGTTTTGTAAAATTATATCACATAACCTGGAAATAAACCAGTCCTATTAACACAATATGTAACTAACCCTCTAATCCGAATACCCCATCCCCGTATCAATACTAATAGTATTACTACTAAGGTCAAAACCAACATAAACATCCAAAATCTGCATAACATCCCTAAGCTTAAAATAATTATTACCGGCTATAGTATAAGCTGCAAGTCCTGTTTGTTTGCCGTTTAAGAAAACCCTTGATGAACTTAAACTGGCTGCCTTAATTTTACCGTCACCTTTTAAAAGTTCGCCACCTGCTTTAGTATAACTTTTTCCTGTCACTATATTAACAGCGTTTGCACCTGCATCAAAGGCAACGTCAAATTGCTTTTCAGAACCGGAGATTGCTGCTGCAATGTCACGCAGTTTAAAATAGTTGTTTTGGTTAATCCTATAAGCTTCAAACGCAACTTCCTTGCCGTTTACAATTATCTTTGACGAAGTAGGTAAAGCACTGGTTCTGGCAATTAACTGCTCTTTAGGACTGTCAGGCTGCATAGAAGATGTATCTAAATATTTGGAATAAGCCCAACCGATTTTGTCATTATCCACAATTATAAAAAATTCTGTAAGCTTTTCCTGGGACGGAATGAAAAATTTGCCTGTCTTATCTATGTATCCACCTTTTCCGCCATTAAAAACATAAGCAAGACCCTTTTCAAATGCATTTGCTAACTCATATTTATGTGATATAACCAATTCACCTTTCAGGTTAATAAATCCCCATTTATCATCCTTTAAAACAGCAGCAAGTCCATTTGAAAACATTTGGGCATTGTCATATTCAATAGCACCCATAGTTTCTCTGCCTTCTTTGTTAATAAAACCGTATTTGCCGTTTTTGACAACCTGAATTAATCTTGATTTGACGTCATATTGACTTACATCCGTATACTCAAAAGGAATTACAACCTTTCCGGTTTGGTCGATAAACCCCCATTTACTGCCTCTTTTAACAGCAGCAATTCCGTCTGAAAAATCCTTTGCACCATCATAAATAATAGGCACAATTTCCTTACCGTTGGTATTAATAAAACCATAGTTCTTGCCCTTTAACACCCAAGCCATTCCATATGAAAAGCTGCCTGCATAATCATAAACCAGGGGTATAACCTCTTTTCCGGTTCTGTCAACAAACCCCCATTTATCATCGATCATCACAAGGGCAAGATCATCTTTCATCTGAAAGGCAAATTCATATTTAGCAGCAACAACCAGACTACCTGATTTGTCTACGAATCCGCTTTTACCGCCTATTTCAACCCTAGCAACTCCCGAGGAAAAATTGTCTGCAAATTCGTATTTAAAAGGAACAACCTCTTTCCCTGACTTATCCACAAATCCGTATTTCTGATCTTTTTTAACCCAAGTAAGTCCTTCCTTAAAATCTCCGCCATCCTCATATATAACAGGCACAATAATATTACCATTTGTGTCTACATAACCAACTTTGCCGTCCTTAGATACAAGTGCAGCACCGTTTGAAAATGGCATAACATATTCATAAATAAGCGGAACGATTATATTTCCATGTTTATCAATAAATCCGCTTTTGTTGTCCTTGGTTACAGCTGAAAGTCCATAATCATAAAAACCATCAATCAGTTCCTGATAATTGCTTTCTTCACCAAAAAAGGTAATCCGTTTTTGGTCAATTGCAAATGCGTTTATGGGTACAATTAAAATCATTAGCACAGCCATAAATAAACTAAATGCTTTATTCATCTCAACTCTCCTTTGTAAACCTTTGCCCCCTGAACTCAAAAAAACCAAGCAAGGCAGCTAAAATAAATGTAAGAACGTCAGATATAGGCGCTGCATAAAGAGCACCATCAAGACCAAGTCCAAATAATCCGGACAAACAAATTGAAAGAGGAATCAAAAAAACAGCATGTCGTGAAAGGGAAATTATAAGTGATTTTAGCGGCTTTCCAATTGCCTGAAAGAAAGAAGAAATGACCATAGGGATAGCATACAGGAAAAATGCCGCCATGAATAATTTAAAACAATGCTCTGAAAATTCAAGATAAAGTTCGTTTTGTCCAACGAAAACATAAGCAAGTTGCCTTGGCAGAAACTTAAAAATTAAATACCATATGCCTGATATAAAAAATGCAGCAATAACAGCGGTTTTAAAGGTCTGCCTAACTCTTCCAAATTGCTTAGCTCCATAATTAAAACCATAAATAGGCTGGGTTGCAGAAGATACCCCCACAAACATAGAATGTGCAATCTGATAAATTTTCATCATCATTCCGTAAACTGAAATGGCAATCTCACTGCCATAAACCGTGTTTGCACCATATTTGCCCATTAAATTATTCATTGTAATTTGCACAAAAGCGTTTAAAATCTGAGTGGTAAAACTAGGAACACCAAGCCTTAAAATCCTTAGTGCAAAAGAAAAGTCAAGCCTTAGATAAGCCCTTTGCAGCTCCAGATTCTGTAACCGCTTTAGATATAAAAGCATCAAAACAGCAGAAACCAGTTGTGAGAAAACCGTTGCATAGGCCGCACCTTTAACTCCAAGCCCTAAACCAAATATCATAATGGGATCAAGAATAATATTAAGTACAGCACCTATGAGCATACATTTCATGGAATACTTTGGACTTCCGTCAGCACGGATGATTGCCGTAAATGCAGCACAAATCATTATAAAAGGCAGCCCAAACACAACAATTCTCATGTAATCAGTTGCAAGGGGAATAATCTTGCCTGTAGCTCCAAAAAGTCTGGCAATTTCATTTGTAAAGCAAAAGCCTGCTAATGCAAGCAAAACCCCAAACGCAATCAAAAGCCAAAAGGCAGTGCCAAACGCCTTGTCCGCATCCTCCTCCTTGCCCTGTCCAAGAGCCAGACTGATAAATGAAGCGCAGCCGTCTCCAAGCATAAGGGCAAGAGCCATGGACACAACTGTCAGCGGAAAAGCCACATTGGTGGCAGCAATTCCGTCCACACCCACGCCTCTGCCTATGTAAATCTGGTCAACCAGATTATAAACATTATTAACAAGTAATGTAAAAGTTGTGGGGATAGAAAACCTTATTAACAGACTGCTAATCTTCTCCGTGCCTAAAGGATTTTCCGTATCCTTGCACCTGTGCAATGCAAAACCCCCTTTAATAAGTTATTCTCCAAACCCTCTTTTTGCATAACATTACCTAAATAGCTAGATGGTTACGCCAATAAAAACCCCTTGGCTACGCCAACGAAAACCCCTTGGCTACGCCAACGAAAACCCCTTGGCTACGCCAACAAAAACCCCTTGGCTACGCCAACGAAAACCCCTTGGCTAAACCAATAAAAGCCCCTTGGCTATGCCAACGAAAACCCCTTGGGTATGCCAACGAAAACCCCTTGGCTATGCCAACGAAAACCCCTTGGCAACGCCAATAAAACCCCTTGGCAACGCCAATAAAACCCCTTGGCTACGCCAATAAAAACCCCTTGGCTACGCCAATAAAAACCCCTTGGCTACGCCAACGAAAACCCCTTGGCAACGCCAACGAAAACCCCTTGGCTACGCCAATAAAAACCCCTTGGCTACGCCAACGAAAACCCTTGGCTACGCCAACAAAACCCCTTG
>CAZTAY010000024.1:0-24473 GCA_964611655.1 uncultured Eubacteriales bacterium | reverse complement strand
TTAATGAGGCGCTATACTAATCACATTAATTTTATTTGGGAGGAAAACAAAATGAAAGAAGAAAGAGTTAAGATTTTGGAAATGCTAGAAAACGGAAACATTACTGCTGATCAAGCTATCGCTCTTTTAGAAGCTCTTGGTAAGAAAAATAAAGCAATTGATTCAGAGGAAATCACAGAGAAAATAGAAGAAAAAGTAAAGAAAACAGTAAAAGTTCTCGACGAATTTATGAAGGATGTTGGTTCAAAAATATCAGAAGTGAGCCAAGATGCAAAACCAAAAATCGAAGGCATGGTAAAGGTAGTTGCATCAAAAGCTTCTGAGACAATTGAAGAAGTTCAAAAATTGTTTTCTTCCGCTGATAAACAAGAAGAGAAAAACTTTGATTGTTCTTGCAACATTGAACCTGAAAACAATGATGATCAAAATAATCAATAAAGATTTGTTTATAAAGTGCCGATCATTATCGGCGCTTTTAATTTTCCAATATATTATTGAATGATTGGATGTGATTCCTTGCTTGAATTTAACTTTATCGGTAAAAAATTAACTGAAGAATCACCTGTATATGTTATTGCTGAAATGTCCGCTAATCATGCCTGTTCACTGGATTATGCTCTTGAAATCGTGCGAACAGCCAAGGAGGCAGGCGCTGATTGTATTAAAATACAAACATATACCGCTGATACTATAACACTCAATTGCCACGGTAAAGGTTTTGTTAAAGAAGGTGGTTTATGGGATGGCATGAAACTTCATGACCTATATCAAAAAGCATATACGCCCTGGGAGTGGCAGGCACTTATAAAAGAAGAAGCAGACAAGGTAGGTATAGATTTCTTTTCAGCTCCCTTTGATTTCACAGCAGTTGATTTTTTAGAGGATTTGGGTGTTGGTTTTTATAAGGTAGCATCAATGGAATTAGTTGACATTGCGTTAATTAAATATATTGCTTCTAAGGGTAAACCTATGATACTTTCAACCGGCATGGCCACTGTGGATGAAATTGAAGAAGCAGTGAAAACCATCAGAAGCGAAGGTAATAACAATATTGCTCTTTTAAAATGCAGCAGCCTTTATCCAGTTAAGCCGGAACAAATGAATTTGATTACCATACCCGATATTACAAAACGTTTTAATGTAATTACCGGTCTTTCAGATCATTCTTTCGGGTCACTTTCTGCCGTGATTGCTGTTACTTTAGGAGCAAAAATTATTGAAAAACATATCTGCCTTGATAGAAATATTAAGAGTCCAGATTCTGGATTTTCTATGGAACCTGCCGAGTTCAAGCAAATGGTTATGGACATAAGGAGTACTGAGGCTGCAATCGCCGGAAAACCTTATTCGTACACACAAAACGAAATTAACGAACGCGGTATGCGAAGGTCATTATATATAAGTAAAGATATTAAAAAAGGTGATACCTTTACGGCTGATAATATAAAATCCGTAAGACCTGCCTTTGGATTGAACACAAGGCATTATGAGGAAATTTTAGGTAAAGTTTCTACATGTGACGCTGAAATGGGTACTCCTCTTAGTTGGGATATGGTCAATAAATGAAAATAGGATTTAGAGCAGACGGTTCAACAGATATGGGACTTGGTCATGTTTCAAGGTGTTCTGTCCTGGCGGACAAGCTATTGCAAAAAGGTCACCAAGTTAAGTTTTTTTGTCTTTCAAAACACTCAGAAGGAATAGAATGGCTCATAGAAAAAGGCTACTCCTGTTCTGTACTTAATTCAAATGATATTGAATCAGAAGAAAAAGAAATTTGCCAAGTGGTAGTCAATGACAAAATAGATGTATTATTTCTGGATTCATATTTTTTACGTGATGAATATTTCAAAGCTCTTAAACAAAAAGGTATTTTCACAGTATGTATAGACGATTTTGAGTTATACAATTATGATTGTGATGTTATTGTAAATTTTTCTTTTGGCGCAGAACAGTTAAAGTATTCAGGGAGTAAATACAAAAAAGTTCTTTCGGGCGGAAAATACAGTATTTTAAGAGATGAATTTCTTAAAGCACCCATTTCAACATTTCATGAAAATATTGAATCAGTTCTTATTACAATGGGCGGATCAGATGTAAATAACTTTACACCTACGGTTTTAAAAGGAATTTCTGAAATTGAGAATATAGACATTACGGTGATCGTAGGTCCTTTGATGACAAACATAGAAGAAATAAAGAATGTTAAATGTTTGGGAACTGTGCAAATATTAGAAAACCCAAATAATATTGCTGCTTTAATGTCTGAATGTGACTTAGCAATTTCTGCTGCCGGCGGTACACTTAGAGAGCTTTTTGCAATGGGTGTTGTTTCGTTATTTATAACTCAAGCAGAAAACCAACTGGCAAACTCTAATTATATTGACAGCTTAAATGCTCCTATTAAACTTCATCTTGGGTTTTATACTGATGTTGATTCACAAGACATTAATAAAGCTGTTAGAAAAATAATTTCAGACAGCAAAAATAGAATGGCTATGAGAGAACTTATACTTAAGCTTTCTGACAAAAAAGGTGCCCAAAATATTGTAGATGAGGTTTTGGAATTATATACTGAAGTTATGGTTAATAATTAATCAAACAAAGAAGAGGTTAGTAATTTCATAGCTATTGGAAATACTAACCTTTCTATTTCTATTTTAAATATTTATGAATACAACAAGTGCAATTAACCCGATATTTAGAATGAAAGCTATGGGAATCGCTATTTTAAATTTTAAATGCTTTGTCTTATGTCTGCAAATTTTCATTGCAAGCAAAGCGCCAATGCCCCCTAATGGTAGTGCAGAAAAGATCAAAGTGTTTTCACTGATCCTTCTTTTACCCTTTTTAGCAAAACTCTTGTCCGCTTGGTAAATTAAAAATACTATCATATTCCAAACTATACATAAGCTAATAAATACATTTAAATCAATCCGGTTCAAAACGCTCTCCTCGTATATTGTATTTACTGTGTTTTTCAAAGACACCGTATAAAAAACTTGTTATCATTCATAATATGTGGAATAATAAGATCAGCAGGCAGATGCAGCAGTTTTAAAAAACTCAACTAACAATATTCATTTTCTTGTTCCCTGTATTTTTTGGGTGCTGTCTTTACTAATCATAGCCAAACAAACCGTTAAGATAATATTCATAGGAGGGACACGATTGAAGCTAAAATTTGAAACAACTACAGCAGGAGTAGATTGGCTGGCTGTTAAATCTTTGCTTTTTAAAGAAAATATGGCCACTTACAGTGCTCAAAAACACAAAATTGCTTTTGAGAACAGTTCAAAAGTTATATTCGTTTACGACAGTGAGGATCTCATTGGATGCGGGCGATTATTGACAGACGGCTCATACCAGGGTGTGCTTTACGATATTGTAGTTAGTAATGATTACCAAGGACAAGGACTTGGAAAAACAATTATCGCAGAGCTGTTGAAAGAACAAGATGACAAAAATATTTTTCTATATGCATCACCGGGAAAGGAAGGCTTTTACCAAACTCTTGGATTCCGCAAATCAAAAACTGCCATGTGTCGTTTTATGGACATTCAGTCTGCAATTAGAAAAGGCCTAACCCAGTAGAACTTTCCCTCGATTGTTTTGCAAATTATTTGTTAATATTTTTCTTGTTCCTTTAAAAATTACAATTGTTTCTATCATTAACTAGACATGAAAGACTTCTATCGTATGTTGCCTCTGCTTCCTTTGAGAAAAAACAAGCAGGAAACTGGTTTGGCAGATGATGTCTTATACATTCGCAACATTTACCATGTTTAGGGCATGAATATGTACATGGACATTTAATATTATTGTTTTTTTCACAAGACATGCTACACCTCTTTCAAAATTAAATACAAAATTCTGCAATGGCGTCTAAAAATTCTTTGCCATAGCGTTCCAGCTTAACTTGCCCTACTCCAGTTACATTTAGTAACTCTTCATTTGTTTTAGGGAGTTTCTTACACATATCTGTTAGGGTTCTGTCAGAGAAGATAACAAAAGCAGGTACTTTTTGTTCATTAGCAGTATTTAAACGAACTTGCTTTAACGAGGACATTAAATTTTTGTCTACCGTATCAGTTATAGCTTGATTCTTTCTTTCGCTTTCTTTAACTTCTTTGAGCAGTTTCATTTGAAGCGTTATAGCCCCTGACAGCAGCCTTTTTGCGTGTTTTCCTAGTTTCAAAACAGGGTATTTGTCGTTGGTTTTAACTAGATATTCATTTAAAATTAAGTAGTTTATTATGTCATGCAGTTGTTGGCTGCTTTTTTCACTTATGTTATATGTAGATAGTTTGTCAAGTCCTAATCTCACTATCTTTTCACTCTTACTGCCCCGAAGCACATCTATTGTTACGTTTGCGCCATAACGCTCATTTGTTCTGGCAACACAGGAAAGAATTTTTTGAGCCTCAATGGTTATGTCCACATTTACAAAATTTGAAGTACAGTTACTACAATTCCCACAGAAATTTGAAGGGTTTTCACCAAAATATCTTAAAACATATCTTCTAAGACATTCTGATAAAGAACAGTAAAATGTCATTTCTCTTAGCTTGGCTCTGTTGTGTTCCTTTAGTATTTTTTCAGTTTCTTTATCATTATATTCATTATCCCTGCCGTTTTCAATCAGCCATAAATTTGTCTGAACGTCCATGCCACTGTATAATAATATACATTCTGCAGCCCCTCCATCACGTCCTGCACGACCTGCCTCTTGGTAATAACTTTCAATGTCCATAGGCATGTTGAAATGAATAACAAAGGATACGTTTGATTTGTCTATGCCCATTCCAAATGCATTTGTAGCCACCATAATCTGAACTCGATCATATAAAAAGTTCTCTTGATTTTCATGTCTTTCACGTTCAGTTAGTCCTGCATGGTAACGAGCAGCGTTATATCCTTTTCTATTGAGGATTTCGCAAACTTCCTCCACTGCCGATCTTGTAGAACAGTATATAATTCCAAATCTATCTTTTTTGTTTTCTAAAATTGATAGCAATGTAACCAACTTATTCTTTGGCTTTTGTACATCAAAATACAGGTTCTTTCTATCGAAACCAGTTACCAAAACATAAGGGTCCTGTAATTCTAAAAGATTAATAATGTCCTCTTTAACTCTTGGTGTTGCAGTTGCAGTAAACACAGAAACTATAGGCCTTTTTTGCAAACTATTGATGAATTCAGGTATCTTAGAGTAACTGGGTCTGAAGTCTTGTCCCCATTGGGAAATGCAATGTGCCTCATCAATGGCTAACATGGATATTTTAACGATATTTGCTATTGATAAAAAATCATCCGAAAGAAGTCTTTCAGGTGACACATATATCAGTTTATAGAAACCTTTTTTAAAATTATGAAGAGCAGTCTGTATTTGACTTTGGGAAAGTGATGAGTTAATAAATGCTGACTTAATTCCCATTTGTGTAAGAGTATTAACCTGATCTTTCATTAATGAAATTAATGGTGAAACAATAATGGTTATACCTTCTAACATTAGAGCTGGAACTTGAAAGCACAATGATTTTCCTGCCCCTGTAGGCATTATTCCAAGAACATCTTTGCCGTTAAGTATTTCATTAATTAGCAGTTCTTGCCCTTCCCTGAAGCTTTCATAACCATAATATTTCTTTAAGATTTCATTTGACTTCATTATAACACCTCTTGTACTGCTTTTAATTAGGCTTACGTTTTTGTACTTTAGGTTTTGTTAAGTCATAACTATCCGAAATCATATCCTCTAATACATTACTAGGCACATCCCCGTTTAACTTAACCGTATTCCAGTGTTTTTTGTTCATGTGCCATCCCGGTGTAACGTTTTTAAAAACACTTCTAAAAAACTCTGCCTTTATAGGATCGCATTTTAAATTTATATAAAGCACATTTTCATCCTCATAAATAAGCGCAAACATCTTTTTGTTACCTTTATGTTTAAGCACAGGCGTTGTTAGATCAAAGGGATAATCCTCATATACAGAAGGATATGTTAAACAAAATTCCATAAGCTCCTTTTTAGTCATACTATCACCAAAACACGCAAAGCCATACACAAGGCGGTTCAGTGCTTGTATATGCCACTCTATGACGTTTATGAGGAGTTATTGTAATGGTATCACCTGCCGATAGATTAATTATTTCATTGTTTTCAAATTCCAAAACAGCTTTTCCTTGGATCAATGCCACAAATTCATATTCATCCTGATCATACCAACCAGTGGTCTGTCCAGTGCTTATTATTTGTTCAACACGAACCTTGTCGTTTTCTTCTAGTATTGTTATTAGCTCGTTATTTAAATTTAAATCCGGAAGTTTAAATAAATTCATAAAATCCTCTTTGGCATCTTAATTTGATTTCTCTAGTAAAAACAGTGTTATGTTGCTCAATTTAATTTTATTCTATTAATTTGAGTATAGCAAGGCTAGCAAGCCCCAAAACCACTTGAGGTTTATGGCGTAATTGCTACAAATCTCGCGAATGTAACAAGGTTCTACGTTTACACTGATTGTTTTTCACTTGAATTCATATTATATTATAACAAAAATAATTGAATAATTCACTATATTTAGGATCAAAAGTGACTTTACTGTAATCAAAATTACAGGGTATCCTATTTATTGTGGATACCCCTTCAAAAAATTACGATTGTTATGAATATTCATTAACCAATTTGGTTATTTCTCCGGAATCTACTTTTCTTTGAAGAAAATCGTTTAGCTTATTTAGTAATTCTTTGTTACCTTTTTTAACAGCAAAGGCATACTTTTCTTTTTCAAAGTAATCTTCATCATGAATCAGTTTAATCTGACCTTCATTATGTTTTACAAGATCCTTAGCTGGCTCAGAATCTATCACCACTGCATCAACTTCACCGTTAATCAAAGCGTTTACAGCATCAACACCTCTTTTAAATGCAGAAATGTTTGCTATATTCTTAATATCTAATTTATTAGTAACTATATAATCTCCTGTAGTACCCTTTTGAACTCCAATTTTTTTGTTGCTTAAATCTAACGCTTTTTTAATAGAGGAATCCTCACTTTTAACGATTATACTTTGGACAGCCTCATAATATTCTACTGTGAAGTCTACATCTTTTAAACGCTCAGGATTTATAGACATTCCTGCTGCTATAAAATCAATCTCATCAGATGATACAGCACCGATGAGGGAATCAAACTCCATGTTTTCAATTAAAAGCTCATAACCATTTTCATCAGCAAATTCTTTAGCAAGCGCAACATCTACTCCGCTAAAGCCATAAACAATACCATTTTCGTCTACATATTCAAATGGGGGAAATTCTGCGTTAGTACCCATAATTATTTTAGTTTTTGTATCATTTTGAGATTGTTGATTGTTTTCTTGTTTATAATCACCTGTTTGTTCTATGGGTTTTTGCAAACTGCAACCACTAATAAATATTAATATTATTATAAAAAAAATCTTTTTCACTTATTTCACCTCTTATAGTATAGCTGGAATTTAGTTGGTATAAATTTTACCGTAATAGGACAATATATTAAAATGTATGTTTGTAATAAAGAAAGTTATGAAATGATGAATTTATAAGAATCATATCAAATATTAAAGAATAAATCAAATTAAAATGCTAAATTGAAGTAATTCTTGAATTTTATTTTCTGTTTGCAAATTTAACTTGTTATGATATAATACAATTTATCCTTATATTTTACGTGTTAAGAGGTATTTTATGAGTAAAAAAAAGTCAGATAAACAACTGATTGCTCAAAACAAAAAAGCATATCATGATTATTTTATTGAAGAGACCTTTCAAGCTGGCCTTTGTTTAGTTGGCACAGAAGTTAAATCAATGAGAGCCGGAAAGTGCAGTCTTAAAGAAAGCTTCATAAAGATAAAAAATGGAGAAGCATTGATCCATAATATGCATATAAGTCCTTATGAAAACGGAAATATCTTTAATAAGGATTCACTTAGGGTTAGAAAACTACTATTGCATAAAAGAGAAATACGAAAAATCTTCGATGCTGTTACTAAAGAAGGTTATACAATCGTTCCTCTAAAGTCTTATATACATGGCAGCTATATCAAACTTGACATAGGCATTGCAAAAGGTAAAAAGCTTTATGATAAAAGGGACTCAATCGCTAAGAAAGATCAAAGACGTGAAGCCGAAAAAGATTTTAAAATTAGCAATCTAAGCTAGTTATGCCACACTTAGCAACACTTTCACGGGGGCGCAATGGCTTCGACGGGGATTTCGGGATCAGGAACTGCCATTCGCAGTCCGGCAACTGCGTAAAAAGCCGGAAACAAAATAAACGATAAAAACGAAAACAACGCTTTAGCGTTCGCAGCTTAATAATAGCTGCCGTCATGCTCTTTCTCCCCGCGGAAAGAGGTCATGGCGTCATCTAGCGGGCAACCTGCTTTGCCTAAGCTTTGCAGCAAAGTAGGAAAACTATGAAGCTACCTGGTATCGAAGTGCGTTCGACCTCTTCTTTATCAGGGAATTCTGAAGTCGAACTATAATGGTAGACGTTTTTGTTTGCGTTTCTTCGGACGGGGGTTCGATTCCCCCCGCCTCCATAGGGAGCAGCCAAGTCCAAAACAATAGACTTGGCTGCTATTTTTAAAAATACATCTATAAAGCACTCAACTACATTGCTATATTATTCAAATTTATTGGACAATAAAAATCTATTGATAACTACCTATAACTATTATAGATCTCCTACTTTTGAAATTCAGTAAGTATTTATCATTAAGTCTAGCACACATCTGTCTCTCATACTAAGTTATCTACCATCTCTTGCAGTCTAATTACACATTCAAGAGCATCGTCATATTCAAACATAGCAAGATTTTCATTAATTGCGCATAATTCTTTGTCTACTTCATCCTGCCAAGAATATTCTCTTAGCTTTTTAAGTATACTTTCAATCTTAGTTATGCTTGCAAGATCAACTGCATCATGAAGTTCTTGCAAATTATCATGCAGGAATTTTATATCACCAATATTATCAGACATAATCCGTTTATTTAGAAACTCGGAGTTATTTTCTACAACAGGACGGATTGAATCAAGCACCTCTCTAAAGCTGGTTAGAAATTCATCTATATTGCCATCAACGTATTGAATATCTCCATTTTGTGCTGCTGCTTCAAGCTTTGCAGCCATTGTTGAAATCCTAATTGCACCAATAGTTGCAGAAGCACTTTTTAATGCATGAATTTCAGTTTTGAATGCTGAAATATCCTTATTAGTAAAATGTCTTAGCAGAGAAGAACATTTTTTGTTACCATCATCATGATAAATCGACAGAATTTGTAAATAATTCTCTTTACTTCCACCGATTAGCGCTAATCCCTGCTTGGTGTTCACTCCTGAAATCTTCCAATCCTGAGTCTCATCCTTCGAATTAAGCTCCTCGCCTGGCTTTTTCTTTAGCTTCTTAGAGGCAGGTAGCCATTTTGCAAGAATATGCCCAAGCTTGTTAATTTCTATAGGCTTTGCCAGGAAGTCGTTCATTCCCTCTTGAATAAACATCTCTCTGGTTCCGACTAGCGCATTGGCAGTCAGAGCAATAATTGGAAGAGAACGATAATATCCTCCATCAAGCTGCCGAATAGCTGTCGTAGCATCAATACCATCCATTTCAGGCATCATATGATCCATAAAGACCAGATCATATTTGTTTTTCTTAACCATTTCAACGGCTTCAACACCATTTATAGCCGTATCTATGGTGAATTTATATGGTGACATCAAGCTAGATGCAACCTTTAGATTAACAGTATTGTCATCTACAACCAATACTTTTGCAGAGGGAGCAATGAAATTATCACAGGTCGATTCTGAATTTCTATAACCGCTTTCCCATTCATATCCATTTAGCATATCAGCCATTTGCAAGCAATTAATTGGAAAGAAAATTGAATATACTTTATCATCATCAATTGTCTCTCCATAGTTTGCAAGAACAGCGACAGATGTGATAATATTTCTCTTTTGTATTAGAGATTTAACCTTTTTTAGATGTAACGATGAAGTTAAGATATAGTCATAAGGCATAAGTCCCAAATTATCATAAAGCTCTGATTGATTGGAACAGGGTATACATTTGCAATCCAGATTTTCTATAGTAGAAGAAATAGAGCGTAGATAAAGTTCTCTTGGCTCGTAAAGAAGTAATGTCTTTTCACCGTTCACCTTTGAAAGCCGTTCATACTCCGTAAATTCCTGTGATAATTTAACTGTAAAGGTTGAACCTACGCCATAGGTACTTTTCACTTCAATTGTTCCATTCATCATTTCTGCTAAATGTTTTGATATAGCAAGTCCTAAACCTGTACCTTCAATAGTTCTGTTTTTAGTAGTATTTACTCGCTCAAATTCGGCAAACAAACGCTCAAAATCCTCTGGTTTTATGCCTACTCCTGAATCAGAAATGGAAAAACACAGCTCCACTAGGTTGCCAACAATATTTCCTGAAACTTTAAAGGCTATGTGTCCTTCTTGTGTAAACTTAATTGCATTGCTAAGTAAATTTATTAAAATTTGTTTAATACGAATTTCGTCTCCGAAGAGCCGCGCAGGAAGACGACTGTCAATATCCGTTATAAACATTAACGGTTTACTGCCTAAGCGCATACGAGAGATTGTTGTAACATCATTTAACAGTGATGCAAGCTCATACTGGGATTTAAAAATCTCTAGTTTACCAGATTCAATTTTGGATATATCAAGAATATCATTAATAATATTAAGCAAGTTATTACACGCAATTTTTATACCATTTGCATGATCTGCTGTTTTTCTACCTTGGCTTTCGCGCAAAATAATCTCTGCAAGTCCTGATATTGCGTTCATGGGTGTTCTAATTTCATGACTCATATTGGCTAGGAAATTAGTCTTTGCTTTTGAGTTAAGCAACGCCTCATCTCTTGCCACACGTAGATCATTTTCCTTAGCCTGCAATTTAGCTAACATAGCTTTAAGTTCGCGTAAATCTCTAGTGTAGCCAGCAACAATAAAATCATCTTTATATTTTATTCGAGCGAGAGTAATTTCAGCCGGAATCTGCGTACCGTCAAGTTTTTGGTGAAGCCATTCGAACCGACAATAACCTTCCTTAAATGCCCTATCTATATATTCTTTTGCCAGTACTTCAGAACGTCTGCCGCATGGTTGATATTCAGGGGATAGTTCATCAAATCTTTCAAGATACTCTTGCTGGGATGATAGGCTAAAAAGTCGGACTGCTTCATCGTTACAACTCATATTTTCAAATTCGGATGTCCATAAATTACAACATAACGGCATGGCATTGAGTAAAATTTGAGTACGTTCCTCCATCTCACGCATCTTTGCTTGGTTTTCCATTTTCTCAATAGTATTACCAAGCAAAGACCCTGCCATGCTTAGCATACTTTCTTCCGTATCTTTAAAAAGTTCTTCACCTTCACAGTTGTCTACACCAATAAAACCCCAACGACTGCCATTTATCTTAACTGGCGCTATTAAAATGGTTTTAATTCCCTGGGGCTCAAGTACGCTTCTTTCGCTTTCGGACATCTCGCTTACAAGGCTGTTTAAACAATTCCCCATTTCTACAGCTCTATTAAAACATGGCAAATCAGTGTATGGAATCTCCTCGAACTGCTCATCTCCTTGAATAGGGTCTGCATCCCGTACCCATTCGTAAATCTGAGTGCAATAAACATTCCCGTCAATATCGATGCGATCTTTCCAAATATAAACTCTGTTCTTGTTAGTTGTTTCACCTAACAAACTCAAACATCTTCTCATAAGTAAATCAAAATCATCCTGTGGATTAAATGTGAGCAATTCACTTGATATCTGATTAACAGTCCATAGCATTTTATCATGCTCAATAAGTGACATTGTTCGCTTATCAATTTCACTTTCAAGGTAAAACTTATAATGTTCAAGAGTCTTTAATGCTTCTGTAAGGCGTTTTTCAGAGGATTTTAGTGCATCTATATTAAGATGACCGCCAATCAATCTTAATGGATTGCCTTCTGCATCTCGTGAAACAATACGCCCCACATCCCTGGTCCATATATAGCTTCCGTCCTTGTGTTTCATTCGTATCTCACATTCATAAGAAGGTATCTCACCTGCAAGATAAGCATCAAGCTTTTCTAGGGCAAATGGTAGATCATCAGGATGATTCATAGATTCCCATTCCTCCATAGAACCATCCATGTCACCCTGAGAATAGCCTAGCATATGAAGGTATTCGTCGTTGTATTTAATCATATTTCCAGGAATGTCCCAATCCCAAGTTCCAAGTTCCGCTACATTTACTGCAAGATCTAGGGATTCCTGATTTTCTCGCAGACGTATTTCAGCGTGTTTAAGGCGTGATACATCCTGAAGCACGCCCATAAAGCGAACCGGGTTACCATCCTTGTCGTATTCCGTAACCTTGCCCTTGTCTTGTGCCCATATCATCGTACCATCCTTGCGAATCATGCGAAACTCAGCTTCATAAGTGGGGTTTTTTCCTGATAAATGCAATTCTATTTGTTGGTTTGCATAGATCAAATCTTCTGGTAATACCATACGCTCCCATGTTTCCACCGTCTGATTAAGTTCTTCTAGGGAATATCCAAGTGTTTCTGCCCATGCAGAGCTGTAGATTACTTTTCCTGTGAGCATCTCCCAATCCCATGTGCCTATTTTAATGATATTTAGCAATTCATTTAAAGGGTTGCCGGAAAGTTGAAAATCTTCAATACTCATTTTCATTTTCCTCCTTCCGGCATTATGCAGGGTGTATCAGCGTTTGCTATAGCAATCCGCTGAAAAACATCCGTTACCTTTTCAAACACATCAATTAGTAGCGGATCAAAATGTGTGCCTCTGTCACTCATAATTATGTCTACAGCTTTTTCATGTGAAAATGGTTTCTTATACGGTCTTTCAGAAATAAGCGCGTCATATACATCAACAATTGCCATTAAACGTCCGGCAATAGGAATATCCCTTTGACACAGAGCTCTTGGATAACCTTTTCCATCCCAACGCTCATGATGTGAGCCTGCAAATGACGCAGCAAGTTCAAGAAATTTCTTTTCCTGCACACTTGACATGGCATAGCGTATAGCGTTTTCTCCAAGAGTTGTATGTGTTTTCATGATTTCAAACTCTTCGTTTGTAAGTTTTCCGGGTTTGAGCAGAATACCATCAGGAATTGACATTTTACCCACGTCATGGAGCTGTGATGCATTAGTAAATAAATCCACATCCAAATCACTAAGTTCATCTTCATAAATAGTTTCTTCCTGAACAGCGTCAAGCAATACTTTAAGATATTTCTGAGTTCTAATTAGATGTCCGCCAGTAGAACCATCTCGGCGCTCTACCATATCTGACAACACATGGACAATTGAATATTGCAGCTCTGATATTACTTTTGTCTTTTCCTCAACCATCTTTTCAAGGTTCTGACTGTATCTCTGAAGTTCTACTCGCTGTTTAACCAGCTGAATATGAAGTTCTACCCTCTTTAGCAACAACGGAAACGAAAATGGTTTAGTTATGTAATCAACTGCACCTAGATTAAGCCCGTCAAACTCACTGCTGCTATCATCCTTAGCAGTTACAAAAATCACAGGAACATTACGAACAGGTGAAGTTGACTTTTTTATCTTTTTTATCACATCAAAGCCATTCATTCCAGGCATATCTACGTCCAATAAAATCAAGTCAGGTATAACACGTTCAAACAATTTTAACGCCTTTTCACCAGATGGTATTAATTGCACATCATAATGCTCCTCAAGAGCCATACGTGCAATATTTAAATTAGTTACATTATCATCAATTACCATAATCTGCATCCTTCGTTTGTGGCTCATATGTTTACTCCTTTTTTATTTTAGCCGGATACATTCACAAGATAGAAAAAAGAAAGTATTCGGTGGTAAAATCACTTTAGTAGATTAAAGCAATTTTACTATATCTTATTCGTTCCATAAAAAGAGCCTCGGAACTCTCTATATAAACAGTCTCCAAAATAGTACTTACAAAGGAAGATTTAATAGTGGGATTAGGATAGATAAGTATTTGTCAGTTACTCTTTTCTTCAGCTTTAATCTTGTACTCTGTTATATCTATACTGTTAACCAAACATACCTTTTTGCCGTTTATCCAGTCTATAAGAGAACCGGTGGTTCTTAGATAAATATTAAATTTTTCATTGTATATCTCTAAGGTGTGCTTAGGATTTTCTTCAGACAAAAACTTGATGAAACAGACTTCACATGGTAAATCAAATCCCATATATGAATTATGACAACATTTACCCACATTTGAAAAATTAGTCAAATTTCTCACGTTATTATTCTCATAGAGAATTTCATATGTTTCCAAGTCAATTACATACGCATATCCAACCATATTTTCAATGATAGTAGAGAGTGACTTATAATTTCCAACAGCTACTTCAAAGTTTATTTGTTTTAGAATAAATGTAGCAAACACTTGACAAATTGTTCGTAATTCGTCAAGTTCTATATTTGTTAATGTAATAGCATCATTAACACAATCCTGAAAAGCAATTGAACCTAATAGTTTATTGTCATTGTTAGTGATAGCAAAATAAACTAAATGCTTTATTCCTCGTTCTCTATAACTTTCATGAGTTTGCTTAGGAAAATCCTCAACACGCTTTAAGAGCATTCCATCAGAGTTTTCTAATGCGGAAACAACATGGCAAATGTTTTCTAAAGGAATATTTTGATAATTTGCCTCTATTGAAGGAATTCCATCAGCGCACCATTCAAAGTCACTGTAATATGTCCTGTTTTGGTTAAATCTTAGTAAATTAACTCTGGAGAATCTAAATTCTTCTGCAATCAATTGCAAAACGGCTTTAATAGCCATTCTTGGGTCTTTATATCCATGAAGAAGTTTAAATACATACTCTATCCTATTTTTCTTGAAGTTCTTTTGTATACCGCCTAAATTATCTATTTCTGTCCTTGAAGATTCATAAACATTAACTGTTTTGCCATCGAAAAATGAATAATTGTTTTTCCCTGTTGCTTTAGTATTGTAAAGCGCTGTATCTGCACTTCTATACAATTCTTCTAACTTTTTACCATGTTGAGGGTATAATGCTATACCAATGCTTGCAGATATAGTAACCAATGCGTCTCTTTCTGAATAAGTTCTGCGAAATAAGCTGCAAATCTCACGTGCTTTACTTTCAATTACTATTTTGGAATGATAATTTTTCATAAGAACAAAAAATTCATCACCACCAATTCGGCCTATTATGTCATCAGAACGAAATATAGGCTTTAAGCTTTCTGCAAGCTGTGTCAAAACTGCGTCGCCATATAAATGACCTAATCTGTCATTAATACTTTTAAAATTGTCAACATCAATAATCATCAGTGCATGTTCTTCGTACTGTGAACGGTGCTTTTTGAGTATTTCCTTGATCAAGTCTTCTGTTGTAGCCTTGTTATATAGCCCGGTTAATTGATCCCTTTGCGCCATTTCCGATAGCTCTTCTATTTGAGCTTTATGTTTTGTTATATCACTTAATTTACCGATTGCGCGAACGGGCTTACCATGACAATTTCTAATGACTTGATAATGACAGAGATACCACACATCACCCTCTTCTGGCAAAATAAAATGAATTTCATCTTCAACGATATCATCAGGTGCGTGTAAAACACTTTCTTTAAAAAAAACAGCACTTTCTGGCGCAACTTTGACTTTTTCAAGAAATTTTTCCGGATAACCATATACAACTTCATCAACACCAAGCCTATCTGCAAAATTCTTAGAAAATCGAATTGTACGACTTAAATAATCACTGTCAAAAAAAGCGTCCTCCGAAAGTGTTGATATCATAACGTTAAATCTATGTTCTCTTTCAAGTTGTTCCATTAGGAGCATGAACTCACTTATATCAACTATAACAATGTATATTCTCGCATTCCCGTCTGCGGATTGGCTAAGCCTTCCACTAAAATGCACCCAAATATACTCCTTTGTCTTGTGGGAGAGCTTAGCCTTCACACTAAATGTAGAGCTTTGTAACATTTGATCTTTTGCTGATTTTGCAGCAGCACCTGCTTCGTCAGGATGCAGCGTGTTTATACCTACATTTTTGAATTTTTCAAAGTGTTCATCCCTTTCATATCCAACCATATCGTAGTAGCCTTGATTTGCAAATATAATGGTAAAATCGTCATTTGCTTCTGTAATTACTATACCCCCAGGGATTGCTGAAATAAGAGTCTCATATTGTTCAATACCATCAAATTCATAATGATTATTTTGGTTTGGATAAAAATCCATAATATTCCTTCTTTCCCAAAGATCATTCTTTTGTTTCTATGCTTGAGTTTTTTTGGTTGATCAGCGACTATTTGAATCTAAATCTTTTAATTAAAAAGCATTAATCGATTCAATTATTACTTATATTGTAAAGCAAATTTAAAATTAGCGCAAAGCACTAAATGTCTATAATTCTGTTTATCTATGTCTTGTATGCCTGTTTCCTTAATCAAGATTTGTTGATTTATAATTAACTATGATGTATAATATTAATGGTAATATATAAGGAAATAGCCTATTTATCGTCATTTTAATAGTATTGTAATTTAAGACAAACAATAGCAATGTTACTTATAAAATACATTTTGGGCGGTTATGACATGGAAAATGAGTTAAGTGATCATTTATATAAATTTGAAGGCTTTATTTCAGCAATGGGAGTTGGTAATTGTATTGTAAATACTGATTCAGAACTCTCTTTAATTTATGCAAACCAAGGTTTTTATGATATAGTTGGATACACCCAAGAAGATTGTAAAAAAGAAATTTATAACGGCGGACTTGTTGATTTGATTGGTGAGGACTTTAAGAAAGTTGTTCAAGATGCCATTAGTCAGGAACAGGAATCCAAAGAATTTAAATTAACAACTCAAATTAAAAACAAGATTAAAAATTTTACTTGGGTATATATAAATGGTCGTTTGGAGAAAAATGACCACGAATCCGGCTTCTTATATATTATTATGATAGACATATCAGAACATATGGTTGAAAAAGAAAGACTTCAAAAAGAGCTTGATTTTAATAATCTTATTTCAAGTCTTACTGAAGATGCTTTCTTTGATTATGATATTCTAAACTCTTCTGTACGCTATTCAAAAAATTATGCTGATAGATTTAAAATTAATGAAAATTTGGAGGACTTCCCTCAATCCTTAATTGAAAAAGGAATTATTCCTGAGGAATCCTTACATCTGTATACAAATATATTTAATGAGGATTTAAAAGAGGTGCTGGAAGCAGAGATTAATCATAAACTTCCTGATGGCACTGATGTTTGGTATTTATATAATTATAGAATAATCTTTAACGAAGATGATATTCCAGTACGGGTAATTGGTAAGATGACTGACATTACTAAACAACATAAAAAATTAGAAGAGCTTACTTTTGTTGTCAATGAAGAACAACAATTTAAAGTCTCAGTTATAAATGATTCATTAGACGTATTTGAATTTAACTTATCTAATAATTCCATTATAAAGCTCTTTGATTCCCTAAACGGTATGCTTGACGTATACAATGTCAGCTACAGCGATATTATGAGTTTATTAGCAAAAGATTATATTCATCCCGATGATATCGAAATATTTAACCAGCATACTAACATAGAATATTTACTTTCAGAATTTCATTCAGGTAAAAATGAAACTATAATTGAATATCGTAAATTATTACCAAATGGCGACTATATGTGGGTAAGAGCAACCACAAGTCTAATTCAAGACACCTCCACGGGTGATATAAAAGGCTTAACTTATATTAAAGATGTACACAAAGAACGAATGTTGCAAATTGAACTAAAACATCAGGCAGAACGTGATTCACTTACCGGACTTTTAAATAAAACCACCACGGAAAATTTCATTAAAAATGCTCTTACAAATAGCGTTAAAGACGAGTTAAGCGCGCTTTTAATAATAGATGTTGATAACTTTAAGAATATAAACGACAAGTTAGGTCATTTATCAGGTGACATTGTTTTAACCAGTCTTGCGGATAAGCTAAAAATGCTTTTTCGTTCAAACGATATTATCGGTAGAGTTGGCGGTGATGAATTTTTCGTTTTCATGAAAAATATCACATTATCTGAAATTGCAGTAAATAAGGCAAAGGAAATAAACAAGGCTTTTAGAAACACCTATAAGGAAAAAGACGTGTCCTGCTCAATTTCCGCAAGTATAGGGATTGCTTTTTTCCCTGAATATGGTGCTGATTTTGAAAGCCTTTATAAAAATGCTGATATTGCACTTTACATTACAAAAGAAAAAGGAAAAGACTCTTATACTATTTACCAAGGGCAATCTGGAGCAAATTATCATTCAACAAGAACTGAAATTGATTCACACACCAACCTTCCACAAAAAAGTTTCAAAGATAATAGAGTAGAATATCTATTTAAAATTTTGTATAGCTCTCGTAACACCAAAAGAGCTGTTGAATCGGCACTAAAGCTGATGACAGATCATTTCCATTTCAGCCGTGGCTTTATTTTTGAGACCAATTTAGACAATAACAACATAATTAATACCATAGAGTGTTGTGGAGAAGGCGTAGAACCGCTGATCCAAAAAATGCAAAATATTTCATTTAATGATATATACACTATACACAAGGAATTCTATGATAAAGGGTATTTTGTGTTACAAGAAAATGCTGATTTAACTGAATCAGAAAAAGAAATAATTTTATTGAGAGATATAAAGACTATGTTTTACTTCGGAATATTCGAAAAAGACATCCTTATTGGGGTTATTGGATTCGACGACTGTAAAGACAATCGCCATTTTAAGGCAGTTGAAATTGATGAACTGACAACCGTTTGCAATGTACTTGCAACCTTTATTACGAAGCAGCGCTCTGCAGAAGCAGCTGAAAAAAATCTGCGTACAGTTAATGCTGTCATGGATAATTTAGATAACTTTACCTATGTTATTGACGCTATTACATTCGAAATTTTATTTATGAATCAAAAAACGAAAGACTTGTTAGGGGTTACAGAAACCAGCGGCGTTTGCTATCAGACTTTCAGAGACAATAATTCACTCTGCGAGGATTGCCCTGTTAAAGGTCTTAGTGAAAATATCTCAAAATACTCCTTGGAAATACATAACACAAAATTTAACCTTTGGACAGAATCAACAGCAAGCTATATAGACTGGGTAGACGGAAAAAAACAGTGTTTAGTTAATTGTGTCGATATTTCAAAATATAAAAATCAACAAAAACCCATTAATATCTAATGATTTTTTCGTTCTAATTCATTGAATAGCTAAAAGGACACTGCTTCTATGTTGTGTCCTTGTCTGATTTTATTAAAGTTTACTTTTTAATAACAGAAGCTTCCAAAAAAAATTATAAAAGTTTGGCTATAATAAAAATAACGATTAAAACCTTCAAAAAAACTTCAAGATTGACTTTTTTTATCTTTCATTATATAGTACCCTAAATATCTAAATATCTAAATTGATTGGAGCTACATCTTTATGCAAAAACGAAGGCTAGAAAAACTTTCATCGGCTGTTACCCTATCTGACATGGAGATTTTTATATTTCCAGAATTAATGATTGCCGGAGCAATTGCAAACATTATGTCTCCTGTGATTTGGGAATGGAAAAATGTTAAGTACTTTCAAGGAATAGAAAGATTAACTCCTTATCGCAGGATTTTGAGGGTTAAGCAATATATCATGGATAATTATGTTTTTAACCTTGACTTAGACACATGGGGGCTTACAACAAAGGAAACTGAAAAAAATCGTTTCTGTTCATTCATTGATATGCAAGCTCTAGAGCAATCCAATGCTTTGTTCGGATATGAAGGCGATAAGTATTATTTTGATATTGACATACGACGTCATTTTGGGCTGGATGCTTATGATTCAGAGGCAATTCCTTATTGGAAGACAGAAACTGTAGAAGCTATGAATGCCTTCCGATTAAAAGAGGGGTATCACACTGGTGCAGGAGAATGCGTTTCTTTGTCACTTTTGTACTGCGCCGCTCTGTTTATTGTAGCCAAAATTCCATTGGAAGACATATATATGATGGCAACACCTTTACATTCTCAGAACTTTGTAACTGTCAATGAAGGTATTATAACAAACAATAGGCGAATTGTTACCAAGAGTATGTGGAGTAACGGTACACCAATGTCACATAAAGCAAGACGTGCATTACAAAATGAGCGGGTTTCTATTGTTGCAAACTTAAACGGATATGTCCATTCGTTCTACCCAGAAGCAACCATGAAAAGAGAATCCTACAGTAAATTTTCAACTAAATTATCAGAATACCTAACACCAAATATAAACCATGATCATTTTTTATGCTTTTTAAGACATTTCACAAAATGGCAGGATCTTTTCCAGTTCTACGGTAAAACAGATACAGGCAAAATGTATATTGTTGCTGAAGAACTCTATAATGCTGAAGCTGACAGTGAATTAAAACTAGCTTCCTCAAGTATCTCCAAGCTAATCAACCGAATTAAAATTGAAAAGCTTTCAACTGAACCTTACCATAATAGGATTTTACTTCAAGATTATGGGAATGTTTTTCAGAAACTGAATAAATCTAATAGGGATAATTGGGAAAAAATTCTTTCAGCTGAATTTAAATTTCTAGGACAAAATGTTGTTTCTGAGATTTGTCAAGATTTATATTCTTTTTCTTTTATAGAACCTAAATTACCTTCAAATAATGAGGATTTTGTTTGGAAGGAACAAGGAATTGATCTTACTGGTCTTGATTCAAGAGAGCAGATATTTGAGAAACTAACATCTCTCAAAGGTAAAAATGAGCTTGCAGATCTTGCCTTTATGGCATACAGAGATATATCAGGAGATGGTTGGGAGCCTTTCCTAATGGCAGCACTTTGCAGGAACCCAGCTTCCATTGAGGGGTCTTTAGGTATGTCTAATGATGAGGTGTATAATGCGCTTAAAAGTTTCCAAGATTCCTCCATATATAGCGATAACAGACTCTCACAACCAGACGAGGTTTGGAATTTCAAAACCGGAGATGGTTTTGAAAAAGCACTATGCATGATGAATATCCTAAGTAAAAGAGGACATTTCCCTGAAATAGCTATAAACGGGGATATGGTAAAGTTAATCTGTGAAGGAATAGAATATAAATTCATAACTAATAAAACTTTTGATAGAACAGTTGTCATGCCAAAGGTTCCTTGCCTTTGTTGAGATAAATGCTTGTGTTCTTTTTCAGTCTTGTATTAAGCTGAATAATTAAAGGTAGGATATTATGAAAAAACTTGTTTGCTTTGGAGATAGCCTAACCGAAGAAGAATTTTTTACTAACGGTACACCACGGTTAACACCTCGAATCAGGGAAGCTTTTCCTGATTGGGAAGTTATTAACTCCGGCGTTTCAGGAAATTCAACCAGAAACGCACTCTCACGAATAGATACTGATGTGATTAAACAAAACCCCGATTATGTAACAGTTTTGTTTGGAGCAAATGATATGTATTTATATATGATTGAAATAGATGAATACAAGTCAAATCTTGAAAAAATCGTAGATAAAATCGGATTTGAAAAGACAATACTTATAACACCTTCACCATTTAACGAGTACTGGACAATGTTTGGAATAAATAACAAAGTGGAACTATACGCTGAAGCAGCGCGACAGGTTTCAGCTGAAAAAAAGTGCAATCTTATTGATTTGTTTGTAGAAATGAAAAATTGTACAAACTATCTTGAGATGTTAAGTGACGGTGTTCATTTCACACCTTATGGATATGCTTTTTTCTCTTCTCTTGTAATAAGAAAATTAAGTGAACTATAAAATAATAGGACTTTGTGAAGAACGCTTCACAAAGTCCTATTTGTTGCCATCAACTATTTAATGAGCTTAAGCATGTCATAACTTTTGCTTTAGTTTAAATTCAGAAGTCATTGACTTTAATGCTGTTGCCTGACCTGACATTTCCTGACTTAGAGATGCTGTTTCCTCAGCTGAAGCAGTATTCACCTGAGCAATCTCGTAAATATCCTTTATCTTTTCAACAATTTCGTCAATGGAAGATTTCTGGCTAATAGTATCTTCCGCTATATTATCAACTGTTGTTGTTATAGTTTTAATACTTGATACAATTTTTGAGAATGCATCAACTGTATCATTTGCAGTTTTTACTCCAAAGCCTACCTTTATAAGTGTATCATCTATCATATTTGTTGTTTCTTTTGCCGCATTCGCACTTCGTAAAGACAACATCCTTACTTCATCGGCAACCACAGCAAAACCTTTACCGTGCTCCCCTGCTCTTGCTGCTTCAACTGCTGCGTTAAGAGCTAAAAGATTTGTTTGGAAAGATATATCGTCTATGACTTTAATTATGCCTGCTATATTTTCCGATGCAACTTTTATATCGTTGATTGCAGAAACCATGTCACCCAACATCTTGCTACCTTGTTCAGCTTCATTTTTAATGTTCCCTGATAACCTAATTGCAACGTCCGCATTTTCAGTGTTTCTGTTTACCTGCTCAAAAACATTGTTTACAGAATCGTTTATTTGCGAAATTGCATCAGTCTGATTACTAGCTCCTAAAGCCATGTTCTGACTTGTTTCTGCAAGCTGTTCAGCACCAGATTGCACAATGCTAGATGCACTGTCAATATCAGTAAACACACTATTGAGACCACCTGCAAGTTTATTAATTGAAGCTTTAAGGGCAATAAAATCACCTAAGTATTCACTTTCTATGTTAACCGTTAGATCCTTATTCATCAATCTTGTAATTACTTCAGAGATATCAGAAATGTAAGTTTTTATAGAATTAGTGCTTTCTGTCAAACTATAATAAATACGACTAAAGTTATCATATATAGATTGTGTGTCCTCATCAGGTGAATCAAGCTCTAAGTCAAGAGAAAGAGTACCCTTTGAAAACTGTTCTAATTGAACTATCAACCTGTCTATTTCCAAAGTTTGATAATTATGCTGCTTTTCACTTACTCTACGAGCAATGTTCAATTCTGTTAAATCTGTAACAAACTCCATAGCACATACAATTTCACCGGTTTCATCTCTAATAGGAATTCCAGTATATTTAATATCCAAAGTTCTAGAACTCATGTTTGCAATAGTTTCCGCAGTGCAAGACTTACCGCTTTTAAAGCAGCAATCTAAGGCACAATCGCTTGTTCTGCAATGATTTGTATTAAAGTACTGGTAACAATAAGTTCCTAAAACCTCATCTATTGTTTTGCCTGATATCTCCAAGGCCTGTTTGTTCATAAAAAGAACCTTAAATTCTTTATTCACAAGCATAATTGGAATATCAATTAGATCCATATAAAAAACCAAAGAATCAATGATGTGGTTCAATCCAAAAATAATATCATTAAAACAACCTTTAAGTATGTTAGTTCTTCCGCGATCAGTAACTTTACCTACAACAATTGAGTGTCTTATTCTTTCAAAACCATTAATCAACACTGAGATATTATTTAAAACACTTTTATAAGAAGTGAAGAGCTGACCTATTTCAGTGTTGTCCTCCTTCATAGTCAGCGGTTTATCAATTATTCCATTGCCTAAATCCTTAATTGCTGCAGTAACTTTGTTAATAGGATCCACAATCTTGCCTTTAAAGTATATCATAAATATCAATTGAACCAATGCAACCATAGCTATAATTATATAAGAGATGATTTGCAGTGTTTTTGCTAGTGTATCCTGTGCTTTTTTGTCCTTTTCAGTTCGCTCGTTTAATGTATCTTGAAATTCATTTATTGAATGATCAAGAGTATCTTTAAGTCCTAAATATTCTTTGCTATATAATAGCGCTCTTGCTCTATCCACCTTACTCTCACTAACAAAGTTAAATGCATCTTTTTCCACAGGAAACATATTTTCAGAAGTTTCCTGAATTTTATTGAGAATATTAGCTTCTTGGTCTGACAAGCCAATGTTAAGCATTTCATTTACAACTGATGTACGAGTTCGTTTATTATCAACGTTAACTTCATTCCAATAATTGTCATAATACTGCTTATTCTGTGTTTCAACATATTTTCTAACTTCTTCAGACAAAAAATCAGATGTATTTCTTATACTCGAAACAGCAAGGATAAACTTTGATTCTTTTTCGCTCAATTCAAGACTTTTGTTTGATGCTAAAACATATCCAACAATAGAAGCAGCAATTAAAGCGAGAGAAACAAGGATTGAAATAGCTGACACACGATTAAAAGTTTTAAGGCTCATAATAACCCCCTACTAGATTCAAATTCTTTTCAAGTGAAAATTTGAATAGAAATATGTGACACAAATATAAAATTTGTTTCATTAATAGCTTTTGACTTCATTCTACTGTCACATATATGTTATCTC
>CAZTAY010000023.1:0-24807 GCA_964611655.1 uncultured Eubacteriales bacterium | reverse complement strand
TTTATCGTTTTCGATTTCTTTTTCAGATTCTTCCATAATTTGTTTCATTACAACACCGTTGCTGTTAACATCTGTTACAGCAAAAGAAACCTTGTCTCCAACATTTCCTACAAGGTCTTTAGCAGCGGTTTTAAAAGCTCCTGCTTTGTCTGTTTGAATAGTTGCTGTCTTGTCCTTAACATCAGTTATTACGCCTGTGATTATATCACCTGCTTTAAGTCCCAAACCTTCCGTTTTGTTTGTTGATTGTATATTAGTAAAGTTAGCCGTTATATTATTTGATATGCTATTCATAATAACTTACTCCCTCTTTTTAATCCGGTAAAAAGATCTCAACGGTATATATTGTGAATGTTCCCAATTATCTATCCACGATCTTGAGTCGCTGTGAGAACACGCCCTAAAAGTATTTCGGAACATTTAATAAAAAAACTTAGTTCCTGCTATTGAAATTGCATATAGAATATGCTACGTTATTTATAATTTTTCTTGCGAAATTCATCTGTCTGTAATATTCTATATTCTATCTATTGAAGTTTCAATCCATACATGAAAATAA
Organism: uncultured Eubacteriales bacterium; assembly: GCA_964611655.1. GTDB lineage: Bacteria > Bacillota > Clostridia > Lachnospirales > CAZTAY01 > CAZTAY01. The sequence goes on along the minus strand of CAZTAY010000023.1, from coordinate 24,248 downwards.
TTTAAAAAAACTCGTATAAATCTGGAAGGTAGTTTGTTTATGATTAAAATCATCGAATGTATACCCAATTTTAGCGAAGGTCAAGATGAATCCGTTTTGGAGGCAATTGCTCAGGCAGCCAGAAGTGTTGCAGGAGTAACGCTTATGGATTATTCAGGAGATCCTGACTATAACCGCAGTGTTTTTTCTTTAATAGGCTCTCCCCAAGGAATTAAAGAAGCCGCATTTCAAATGTGTGCTGTTGCCAAAGAAAAAATTGACATGACAAAGCAATCAGGGGTACATCCAAGAATGGGTGCTACTGATGTAATGCCTTTTGTGCCAATACGAAATACGGATATGGACGAATGTATTGAAATTTCCAAGAGCGTTGCTAATAGGATTTGGAATGAACTTGGTATTCCTTGTTTTTTATATGAAGAATCCGCAACATCTCTTATACGCAAAAACCTTGCAAACATACGCAGCGGCGGATTTGAGGGAATGAAAGAAAAAATCCTTCTGCCTGAATGGAAGCCGGATTTTGGCGACACAATTGTTCATCCTACTGCCGGAGTAACTGCAATTGGCGCAAGAATGCCCCTTATTGCTTTTAATGTTTCTTTAGGCAGCAATGATATAAATATTGCAAATAAGATAGCAAAGGCTGTCAGAGGTTCAAGCGGCGGATTTGAGGGCTGTAAAGCTATAGGTGTATATTTAAAGGAAAGGAATATTGTCCAAGTTTCAATTAACTTTGTTAATTATAAAAGAACACCAATTTTCAGGGTGTTTGAATCAATAAAAAATGAAGCATTAAGATATGGTGTAAATGTCACAGGCAGTGAGCTAATCGGACTTGCTCCTCTAAAAGCTTTTACTGATTGTGCTTCCCATTACTTGCAGTTGGAAAATGATGAACTTCATACTAAGATTCTTGAGAGTTTTCTTTTTTAAAGGGGGAGAAATATGAAATCTGATATAGAAATTGCACAAGCAACCACAATGAGTCCCATCACTGAAATAGCTAAAGAAGCATGCATTGACCAAGAGTTTATTGAGCCTTATGGCAAGTATAAGGCAAAAATCAGCCTTGATTTGCTTGATAACATGAAATCCAATAAAAACGGTAAATTAATACTTGTCACAGCAATTACGCCAACTCCTGCCGGAGAAGGAAAAACAACCACAACTGTGGGGCTTTCAGACGGTTTAAGGAAAATTGGAAAAAAAAGTATCGTTGCACTAAGAGAACCTTCTCTTGGGCCAGTGTTTGGAATAAAAGGCGGTGCAGCAGGTGGTGGTTATGCCCAGGTTGTGCCTATGGAGGATATTAATCTGCATTTCACAGGAGACTTTCATGCTATAGGAGCTGCAAACAATCTCTTAGCTGCAATGATTGACAATCATATCTTCCACGGTAATGAGCTTCAAATAGATACAAGAAGAATCACTTGGAAAAGATGCGTTGACATGAACGACCGTCAGCTTCGTAACATTGCCTGCGGACTTGGTGGCAGAGTGAACGGAGTTCCTAGAGAGGACGGCTTTGATATTACTGTTGCATCAGAGATCATGGCAATACTTTGTTTAGCATCAGATATAAAAGATTTAAAGAAAAGGATTTCAGACATTATTATTGGCTATACAAGGGATGAAAAACCTATCACTGCTGGCGATTTAAAAGCACAGGGCGCAATGACAGCTCTTTTAAAAGACGCTATAAAACCAAATTTAGTCCAGACCCTTGAGCATACTCCTGCTCTTGTGCATGGTGGACCATTTGCTAATATTGCTCACGGTTGCAACTCACTTATAGCAACCAAGATGGCCCTTAAGCTTGGAGATTATGTTGTTACAGAAGCTGGTTTTGGCGCTGATTTAGGCGCTGAAAAGTTCATTGATATTAAATGCAGACTTTCAGGGCTAACCCCTGACGCTGTTGTAATTGTTGCAACTGTAAAAGCTCTAAAGCATCACGGAGGAGTGCCAAAAGAAGAGCTTGCTAATGAAAATATAGACGCACTTGAAAAAGGACTTCCTAATCTGCTGCGTCATGTGGAAAACATAACAGGAAAGTTTGGTCTTCCTGCTGTTGTGGCAATCAACAGATTCCCTGCCGACACCGAAAAAGAGCTTAATCTTATTCAGGAAAAATGTTCGGAGCTTGGAGTTAACGTTGCTCTTTCAGAGGTTTGGGGTAAGGGCGGAGAAGGTGGCAAAAAACTTGCGGAAGAGGTTGTCAGACTTTGTGATAGACCAAGCCACATAAACTTTTGCTATGAAAATCACGATTCCATTAAGGACAAAATTGAGGCTGTTGTAAAGAAGATTTATAGAGGCAGCAGCGTTTCTTTCAGCGTTCAGGCTGAAAAGGAAATGAAACAAATAGAGGAAATGGGTTATTCTCATTTGCCTATCTGTATGGCAAAGACACAGTATTCATTTAGTGATGATCCTCTGCTAAAAGGTGCGCCCGATGGCTTTAAGGTGAACGTACGTGGACTAAAATTGTCTGCCGGAGCAGGGTTTGTTGTTGTACTAACCGGAGATATAATGACCATGCCGGGGCTACCTAAAATACCGTCTGCTGAAAAGATTGATGTTAGTTCAGAAGGCGTTATTTCAGGGTTGTTTTAAACATATCTTAGAGCCTGTCCAAATTCTAGCTATCGTTGGATTTTAGAGTACAATTTTTTGTTTTGTAAGTGATTTTGTGCACGATAATACGAATAAAAACGTATATCGGCGCAAAATCACAACGAAAAATTTGCCTAAAGACGGCATATGGAGATTTTGGGCAGGCTCTTAATTCAATATGCGGCAGATATTGCCGTAAATTGTGCTAATTTGAACTTTAAAATTACCAATTCTTTGTAACCTAAAGCTTTTGCAATGTATAGTATGGTAATAAATTTAGCCTTGTGAGGTCAAAATATGAGAGATAAATATTATTTGACAAACACAAAAACGGCAATCAATCTGGCAAGATCATTTGCTTATGAATCACAAACCAGGACTAGATACTTGTTTTATTCAAAAGAAGCTAAGAAAGAAGGATTTCATACATTAAAAAAAGTTTTTCTAGAAATTGCAAATGATGAAACCGGTCATGCGGAAGCATTTTACGAGTTTCTTACATCAGGGTTAAAGAAAACAACCTTAAATCCCCAGACTTTAATCCCTATTGGTTATGGGAGTACAGAGGAAAACCTTTTAAGTGCAGCTCAGTTTGAGCATTTGGTATGGTCTGATTATTATCCGATTTATGGCAACGTTGCTGAAAATGAAGGGTTTTATGAAATTGCCGAATCTTTTTACAGCATTGCGATGGTTGAAAAACAGCATGAATTAAAACTGTTGCATCTTCTCAAAGAAACCAGAAATCATACTCTCTACCATTCACAGGAAGATACCACTTGGATTTGTACAAATTGCGGATATCATCATTTTGGAAAGAGCGCTCCCGAAATATGTCCTGCATGTCGCCATCCTCAGTCATTTTTCATTTCCATTGAGGACAAAAATTTCCCGACTAAATATTTTACATAATTTTATATCATAATTGAAATATAATGCTAACTGACAATCTTCCTGTTGATTTCTGTAATCCATTATTGAGAACATGTCCTCGTAAAAACATCTAATTAAGGCATATGGAATTTGTATTTATTCCAATGCCTTTTTTTATTTCAAGGCATATTCCACTGAAAAATCAAATAGATTTATTTATACAAAGATACTTAAATTATCACGCCGGAGGTAGATTACCATTAAAAAGCATAGGCCATCATATATTATTTTTACTTTTCTGGCATTATTTTTTATGTTGATTACAGTGATGTTTCCTGTTGATACAATTGCGGGTGCAAAAGAAGGGTTGTTATTATGGTATAACTCTGTTTTGCCTGCTCTTTTTCCCTTTTTAATAGGCTCTAATATACTGATTAGCTTGGGGTTTGTAAAAACCTTCGGAAGGTTTCTTGAGCCTGTTATGCGCCCAATTTTTAACGTTCCCGGCTGTGGAGCTTTTGCATGGTTAATGGGGATTACTTCCGGTTATCCAATTGGAGCAAAGACTGTTGCAGACTTAAGATTGAAAAATTATGTCAGTAAGACAGAAGCACAACGGTTAATGAGTTTTGTAAACAATTCAGGGCCTTTGTTTGTAATTGGTTTTTTGGGTGTTGGGGTTCTAAAGAGCCCTCAAGCCGGTTATTATATTCTTATAACAAATTTTATGTCCGCTTTTATAACGGGTATTATATTTAAGTTTTATGGAAACAAGAAAAAAGACATCTATCAAAAAAGAAATGTCATGATTGAAGAAAACACACCGCATATGGCAATCGGTAAATTATTTGGGGACAGTGTTAAAAATGCAATAGAGGTTATAACACAGATCGGTGGATTTATAGTGCTTTTTTGCGTAATAATAAGAGCTGTTGATAAGACAGGCATTTTAGATTTGTTTTACGTTTTCTCTGCACCGGTTTTTAATGCATTAGGTCTAAATGATTTGGCAGCACTCGGTTATCTAAGTGGGACTTTAGAGATCACAAACGGTATAAGCATTTTAGGAAACAACGATAGTCTTACATATTTATCTAAAATATTGCTTACAGGTTCTTTAGTTAGCCTTGGAGGCGTTTCTATACTGGCACAGACTCTAAGCTTTACATCAAAAACGGACATAAGCACTGGGGTTTATTTATTAAGCAAATTTATTCAAACAATGATCTGGATATTTATAACAATATTCACTTACCCATTATTTGAAAAGTTTACAGTACTTTCTGTTTTTGCAGAAAAATCTGATGTTGCTTTTTACGGCAGTATAGTAAATTCTGTATTTTATTCAACAATATTCTTTTTCACAGTGGTATTGTTCCTTGCCGCTGTTTCAATGGTGCTTAGGAAATTTGTACACCATGAAAGATAGTTATAGTCAATTGCGTTTTAAACAGTAACAGATGTGCGTAGTTGCAATGTGGTGAGGAACCTGTGTTTTCGGAGAAAACCCACGAGACGAACCGTTTACATTGCATAGCATATCTGTTACTTCTTTGTTTGCAATTGACTATAATTATTTTTTTCTAGTTTGAATTTTTCGATCTTTTTCTTGATTCTTTGCAAGGCATTATCCACGGACTTTATACTTTTTTTTGTAATTTCAGCAATTTCTATATAACTAAGACCTTGTAAATATAGGTTTAGAACCCTCATTTCAAGAATACTGAATGACTCCGTCATTTTTGCTTCCATATAATCCCTGTCCTCTCTCTCAATCAGCATGGTTTCAGGGTTTGATTCTTTTGCTGTTGGGAGATTGTCCATATAGGTTTGATTAAATGATTCTTGCTCAAAAATGGGCTTGTTCAGGGATATGTATGAATTTAATGGGGCATGTTTTTGGCGTGTGGCGGTTTTGATAGCAGTGAAAATTTGTCTTGTTATACACAGTTCGGCGAATGAAAAAAAGGGCGTACCTTTACCCGGCTCAAAGTCTCTTATTGCTTTAAAAAGCCCTACCATGCCTTCTTGAATCAAATCGTCCCTGTCTGATCCAATCAAGAAATATGAGCGTACCTTGAAACGAACCAAGCTTTTATATTTATGAAGTAAATAGTCTTGAGCCGACGCATCGCCTTTTTTTATAAGAGACAAAATCTCGTCGTCACCAAGCTCTTTAAAAGACTCTTCCTCAATTGTCGCACAAATTTCATCCATGACAATCAACTCCGTCTAAGATTTTCAAGCCACTCAACAGCGTCCTTTGAAAGTCTGTCATACAAAGTATTTTTTTGCTTAGCGGCTTCTTCTTTGTATTTTTTCTTCATTTTTTCTTTTGCAATTTCAAATTCAACTAGCAATTCTGTTGCTGAAACCCTTATTGCGCCCTTTGCCATAATAATAATTTGTTCAAGGGCGTCTGAGGTTGCAACCTTAACCACATAATTAGGAGCAAGACGGGTTACGGTTTTTTCTATGTAATGATCCGCTGTTTGAGCTTCTTTAGTGTATACCACAAAAATATTCTTATACGTTATTTCTGTGCCTTTTCCTCCTACAACCCTGTGTGCATCAAACACTACAATAATCGTTACTCCTAAAAAACCTCCAAGATCGCACATCATATCTAGCAAAGTATCTCTTGCATGTTCTAAATTGTTTATGGCAATCTCATTAAGCATACTCCAGGCAAAGATTATATTATAACCATCAACTAATAAGTATTCAGTTCCTGCACTCATTTGCTTAACCTTTTAATATAATTTTTGTCTTACAAATTCATATAATATAACTGCCGCAGCCACAGATGCGTTTAGTGAAGGGATGTTTCCAAGCATAGGTATAGACATAACAAAATCGCATTTTTTACGAACAAGTTCGGAAACTCCCCTACCCTCTGAACCAATCACCACAGCCGCAGGAGCAGAAAGTTCTTGGGTGTAAACAGACGCACCGTCCATGTCAGCACAGTAGATCCATAAACCAAGCTCTTTTAGCTTGTCCAATGTTGATGCAATATTAGATACTTGAACAATGGGGATATGGCTTAAAGCACCTGACGCTGCCTTTGCAACAGTTGAAGTAATCCCCGCTGCTCTCCTGTTTGGTATGATTACGCCGTGTGCGCCAGAACATTCGGCTGTACGGATTATTGCGCCTAAATTTTGGGGGTCTTCTATATGATCAAGGACTACCAAAAAGGGTTTTTCGCTCTTTTTTTCTGCAAGCTCTAGCGCATCTTCAAGAGCAGCAAAGGTCAGTTCCTTTACAAAGGCAATCACTCCCTGATGCTTTTTTGTCTGGCTGATTCTATCCAGTTCAGATGCTTCTGTTTCATGAACTTCAATGTTTTTATCAAGGGCTGTTGAAATTATTTCTTTTATACTTTCATTATTTGAAGAAGGCGGAACAAGTATTTTTAGTATATTAGAATTTGACCTTAAACATTCTTTTACTACGTTTTTGCCTTCAAGTATGAAAAAGTCTTGTTCATCTGATCTGGACTTTTGTACATTTTCTTTTGGAATTTTATTTTCTGTTTTTTCTCTTTTCTGTGTTCGTTTTTTATTATCAGCCATTATATTCCCCAATCCGTCATGCATAGATCAAAAATATCCTGCATTCTTTCGTTTTGACCGCTTAAGTACAGAAATCCGAAAAGAGCTTCAAGTCCCGTTGCTCTTGAATATTGGCCGGGAGAAGCATTTTTCGGAATGGAATTATGCGCCAGATTTCTGCCTTTACGGTAAACTTCCTGTTCATCATCCGTAAGGGTTTCGGTAATCTTATTAACCATATTTGATTGACTTACGGCATTTACAATATTAACAACATTTTTATGGAGCACTCCGGAACTGACTTTTGGGTTCTTGATTGCCCAGTTCCTTGCAAGCAGCTCAAATACTGCGTCACCCACATAAGCAAGGGCAGAATATGAGTATTCCGATTTAATATTGTCGTTTTGCACAGTAGACATTTGTGTCACCCTTTTAAACTCCACCTTGTTCCGCTTGGGGTATCTTCGATTAAAACACCCATGTCAGAAAGAGCGTCCCTAATTGCGTCAGCGGCAGCCCAATCTTTCCTTTGTCTTGCTTCTTTTCTGTCATTAAGCATCTTTTCAACCTTTTCGCTTAATTTCGAATCGGTATTGCCTTCTGACTCAAGCAAGCCCAGAACAGAACAGAGTTTATTAATTTGTTCTTTAGCAGTCTTTGCAAACTCTTTTGAAGACTCTGCATTAATGTTTATATTTGAAAATTTAATCAGATCATATATTGCTGAAATAGCGTTTGCTGTATTAAAGTCATCGTCCATTGCTTCAATAAACTGTTTTTCAAATGACGAAATACTCTCTAGCAGTTCCTTTTCTTCCGGTTTTAGTTCGGCAATTGAATTGTATTGCTGGAAATAATTAAGATTTAAAATTGCATTTTTAATTCTATCAAGACCGTTTCCTGCGGCTTCTAAAAGCGCTTCACTGAAATTTAACGGGCTTCTGTAATGAGCGCTTAATATATAAAAACGAATAATTTCGTACGGGATCTTTTCTGAAATTTCTCTTAAGGTAAAAAAATTACCCTTTGATTTGGACATTTTTTGGTTATCAATATTTATGAAGCCGTTATGCAACCAATATTTCGCAAAGGTCTTTCCGTTTGCTGCTTCCGACTGTGCAATTTCATTTTCATGATGAGGGAAAACAAGGTCTTCACCACCGGCGTGAATATCAATTGTATCTCCCAAATATTTTTTAGCCATGACGGAACATTCTATATGCCAACCGGGGCGACCTTTGCCCCAAGGAGAATCCCAATAAGGTTCACCTTCTTTGTGGGGTTTCCATAAAATAAAATCAAGAGGATTTTGCTTTTCTTCATCAACTTTTACTCTCGCACCGGCTCTTAATTCCTCAATGTTTTTAAGAGAAAGTTTACCGTAATGGTTGAAAGTGTCTGTATTAAAATAGACACTTCCATTTGTCTCGTATGCAAAACCTTTTTCAATCAAAGTTCCAATCATTTCAACGATTTCGCTGATTTCATTGGTAACAAGAGGATGTACAGTTGCTCTCTTGACGTTTAAGCCGTCAGCATCTTTAAAAGCTTCTTGGATATACCTTTTTGCAATTTCATCAGATGTTGTATTTTCTTTATTTGCTTCGTTTATTATTTTATCATCAATGTCCGTAAAGTTCTGAACATAGGTTACTTCATAGCCTTTAAATTCCAAGTATCTTCTCACCGTATCAAAAACAACATAAGGTCTTGCGTTGCCTATATGGATATAATTATAAACGGTTGGACCGCAAACGTACATCTTAACTTTTCCGTCTTCGATTGGCTCAAAGACTTCTTTTTGTCTTGAAAGAGTATTATAAACTCTCATCGTATCCTCCTTTTAAATCAAACTTTTCCATCTTTCTTTCGATCTTATCTATTTTACTCCTTAGTTTTCGCATTTCAGCTTCAATAGGGTTCGGTAGTTTATTATGCTCCAGGTTTTCTGATGAAAGCCTTCTTTCGTTCTTTTTCTTTTTTACGGACTTTCCCGGCACCCCCACCACAGTGCTATTTGGAGGTACTTCCTCCAGCACAACCGTACCAGCACCAATTCTTGAATTATCTCCAACCTTAAAAGGTCCTAAAATTTTTGCACCAGCTCCCACAAGAACATTGTTGCCGATTGTAGGGTGTCTTTTTCCTGTATTCTTACCTGTTCCGCCTAAAGTTACGCCTTGATATATCAGTACATTGTCACCAATTTCCGCAGTCTCGCCAATAACAACTCCATGTCCATGGTCTATAAAAAACCGTTTGCCTATTTTAGCTCCCGGGTGAATCTCAATGCCTGTTAAAAATCTTGAAACCTGTGAAATAAATCTTGCCGCAAAAAACCTTTTCTTTTTATATAAAACATGTGCAGGTCTGTGAAACAAAAGCGCCCAAAAACTTGGGTATAACACCACTTCAATACCGCTTTTAACCGCAGGGTCTTTTGCTTTTATAACCTGTACTTGATCCTTTAAAAAGCCCATTTCATACCTCCAAATTACATATCTAATCAGTCTTTTTTATTAAGCATACTGCCATTGCAGAAATTCCTTCTTCATTGCCTGTAAAACCCATACCCTCTTCTGTGGTTGCCTTAATATTAACATTTTCTTCTTCGGTCATTAGTGCATTTGCTATGTTTTTTTTCATTGTTATATTATACGCAGATAAACGTGGTTTTTGTGCAACTATTGTACAATCTACATTACCGATTGAATATCCCTTATCAAACATAAGTTTCCTGACTGAAACTAATAATTCGACACTGCAAATTCCTTTATATCTATCATCACTGTCGGGAAATAGTTTTCCAATATCCCCCAACCCTAAAGCTCCAACTATTGCATCAATTATTGCATGAATAAGCACATCAGCATCCGAATGACCAAGAAGTCCCTTTTCGTGTTGGATTGAAACTCCGCCCAGTATTAGTGATTCACCATGAACCAGTCTATGAGCATCATAACCAATGCCTATTTTATACATATAGCTCATCCTTATACTTTGAATTTTTTATGACTCATTATAGCATCTAAGCATTAATAAGTAAACTCTATTCTGTGAAAGTCCCTGTTGTACAGGTGAACAAATAAACTAAAATACTAGAAAGACTTGAACAATTAGAAAAGAGAGCCAATCAATAACAATTAACGCACTTAATGGGGTCATGAATAATACAGCTCCAGTTTACGAGATCTTTTATTTTTGTAAAAAGAAAAACATCATCTATCAATTAAAAAGTTTGATTGCAATATGGAAAAAATAACGCAGAGATATTTGCAATGAGTGAACAGTATTTAATTAGCTGCTCAGGCTAAGAAACTTGTTAGCAAATAAGCAATTATAATCACAGAACAAACAAAAAGCACAAGGCAAATTTTTATATCCAAATAAAAGCCTTTGAGCATCAAACTCAAAGGCTTTTATTTTAGTGTAGAAATTACACTTTCAAAAATATCTAGCGCTTGCTTTCTTTTGGTAACATCAAGGGTTTGTAACTTCATGATAATATCGTTACTCTTAGCTTCATATCCAGCAATTAAGCTGTCTTGAAGAACATCATCAGATGAAGCCACAACAACATTTAGAATATCTAAAAATGTTTCAAGCTTAGGAACTTTATCACCACGTTCAATATCGGCTAAATACCTTGTGCTGATACCGGCTCGTTCTGCACATTCCTTAATACTCCAACCACATTTAGCTCTATACGTCCTTATTTTACTTCCCATACTCTTGGCATCCAAGATATCACCACCCTATCAAGTGATATTTTCTACAACTAGCATACATTCTATTCAAAAACTCTAAAATGCTCTAATTGTAGAAATTCCCCTAAATAAGGGTTGAAATGCAGAAAAATATATGCTAACATAAAGACAGAAAATTGGAATTGCCAGTTATAAAACGACAGGAGAGGTAGAGAACTGGTAAAATCAACAGATATTGTTAGAAAAGTTGATGAACTTGGGCGTGTGGCGCTTCCTATTGAAACACGAAAAGCATTAGGGATTGAGGAAAAGGATAAACTTGAAATCCTATTGGATGTGGAAAATGGACAGATCATTTTACAAAAGGCGACTAGGATATGTATTAAATGCAAGTGGCCTGAAAATCTAAAAGAGATTAAGCCCGGATACTATATTTGCAACAACATCATTGAAGAATTGAAGTAAAGCAAACAAGAACGTGTAACTGTTGAGAGTTGCACGCTCTTGTTTGTTGTGCTGATTAATACTGGCTATATAAGCGACTGATTTTATGACTAAGTAATAAAGTTTTGAAAGGAGGTTAAACAAAAAAGTAAATCACCGTTATACCTTACATAACGATACCCAAGCATGTCTGATAATCAGAACCAAAGAAACCTCCTGCACAAAAATCGTGTAAGATGTCTCTTTGGCTCTTTTGAAGAAGGATTTCCAGTGAGCTAAAACCTTACAAAACCTTCTTTATCCATTGTAAAATAACCAATTCCATGTATAATATATTATATAAATCAAACAGGAGGATACCTATGATTAAAAGAGCTCTAGTATATATAATTGCCGTTTCCATGCTTTTACCTGCGATTAACGTTTTTGGCGCATATCCTTCGGATATTTCCGGTCATTGGGCCTATGGATATTTGGCGGATTGGTTTGACAACGGTTTTATAGTGCCATATCCGGACGGAACTTTTAAGCCTAATAAACCAATTACAAGAGCAGAATTTTGTTCTATTGCAAATAAGGCGTTTGGGTTTTCCATTCCTGCAAACGGTAACTTTACAGATATAAAAACTGACAATCCTTATTATCAAGATATAGCAATTGCATACGGCGCAGGATACTTAAGCGGATATGACGATAAAACTATTCGCCCGGGTAATTATATTAAAAGGCAAGAAGCTGCTGTAATGGTGGCTAAAGCTTTAAATCTAACGGCTCAGGAAAGTTATGCTGACAGTTTTACAGATTCAAAACTTTTAACTTTTGGCAAGGGTGCAGTTGGAGCTGTTGCAGCGGCAGAAATTATCAAGGGCTTTTCAGACGGTTCCTTTAAGCCTAATGATAATATAACAAGGGCACAGGCTGTAATCATGCTTAAAAACGCATATTACAGGACAATTGCTAGGCTCGACCAGTCTATTTATGCACCACCTCAGGAGTTAAACGACCGATTGGACAATATTAATTATAACTCAAATTCAGGATCTATACTTGCACCTAAACCTAATAAAACAGATCAAGACCTTATAATAGACCGTGCTAATTACGGAGAGTCTAAAGTCGAGAATATTAGCCAAAATGTAATAGTTGAATCACTTAGAACTGGTACTATAAAAAACCTAAAGGTAACAGGTGATTTTACCATAGAATCTGTAGTTGGCAGGGGAGATGGTACAATAGTCCTTGATAGTGTCGAAATATATGGAACTTTATATATTTATAGCGGCGTTGATATAAGGTTAAAGGATTGTATTACAAACGATATTGTTTATCAGGGCAGCAGTATCCCAACGATCACATCTGAAGGAGAAACAAAAACCGGAACAATTACTTTATATGAAAATGCGATCATTAATAATCTAAAAACTGTAAATGAACGTGGATTTAGAAATATTATTATTGAAGACGGTGTTTCAGGAAAAGACTCAACCTTGCTTCATGGTAAATTTAATAAGGTATATCTTAAGAACAGCTATTCAAGCATTGTACTAAGTAACTGCACTGTATCAGACCTTACAGTTACTGAAGACGGAACACACTCCACTATTAATATTTACGCTGATTCTACTGTTGATACCTTTGAAGCAAAAGCAGCATGCACAGTTATTGGAAAAGGCAAGATAAAAACCTCTTATATCCGTTCATCTGGAGTAACCTCAAGTATAATTCCGGAGTCGGAAGTAGGTGATAGACCATCTTACAATGTTGATCCTGACGGAACTCAAAGCTCACCTGGTAAATATACAGTTACCTATTATGTTATGGCTAGGAATGAGCAACCTCTTTCAGGAGCTAAGGTTAATTTTAACGGAATAGAGAAATCAACTGGTTCAGAGGGTAATGTTTCTTTTATTGATATTTCAGCCGGAAGTTACAGTTACACTGCTTCCAAAGAGGGTTATGCAACTGTTAGAGCAAATCAAACCGTATCCGGTCCAGTTAATACAAGGATATATTTAGATGAGAATAAAAAGTTCCATGCCCAGTTTGTTGTTAAGGAAAACGGAGTTCCCGTTTCAGGCGCAATAGTAAATGTGGGCGGAAAAAGTGCAACTACTGATTCAAACGGCATTGCCACAATAACCGATTTAGTTGAAGGTGATTATACCTATTCGGCTGAATATTTAGGAACGACTAAAACCGGTTCGTTTACTGTGAATTATATAAACATTTATATTAATGTTGATTTTGATTAGTTGAGATAACAAATTAGAAATGCCGCATTTGCGGCATTTCTAATTTGGAAAGATCTTTTGCTAATAATCATTTTCTTCAATTTCTTTTAAGTTATTACGGTCGTCTAATTTTTCTTTAGTAATCCTCAAGTTTTCTTTAGAGGTCTGATACAACTTTAATACCCTGTCATACTTATCTCTTAAGGAATCGATTTCCTTCCTATAAGCATCCACTGTTTCACTAAGCTGTCTGTTGGTGTCCGATAATTCATTTTTCTTTACTTTCATATTGTTGTTTAAAGAAATTATATATCTGTTCTTTTCGTCCAGTTGTTTGCTTAAAGTATCAACCTGCTGTTTCAGAAAAGTATTGCCTTGATTTTGGTTGTTTTGATTTTGTTGATTATTGGGTTGCATGAACCTGCTGAAATCCATTTGAGACTCTATAAAGCTATGATAATCCTCTGGTATCATATCTTCATCTTCTTTTATTTTTGCTGGTTGTATTACATTTTCGCTTTCTATAGATGCCGGTGGAATTGCAGGTACGGTCATGGGCATGATTTGATTTAATGCTGGGGCATTTTGTCTGTCATAAAATTCCGGGAAGAACCCATCATAGATATCTGGAAAAATTAGAATATTTCCTGGGTTTTTAGAGTCACAGTAAATTTCATTTATATATAATTTTTTCTCGCTTTGTTTTGTATTAGTCAAGAACGTGCCTTTTGTAATCTTATCAGGAGCTGAAATTCTAAAACGAGAAGGTTTTTTGAAGGTTTTGCCGGTGTCCTCGGATATACTTATAAAGATTGAGTTCCCCGAAATATAGACCGCCCAAATTTGTTCTTTTAAAATAAATAAAAGGCAACTGTCCATACGTGGTGACTCGCAAATTGCAATAGGTACGTCAAAGGATGAACCTTCTTTTTTTCTATAAACAAGCTGAGAATTATAAGAATTTCTGACTATGCAAAGATAATGTATGGCATCTTCTGTTACAAGGAATGAATAGTCCTTAATACGATAGATCGTGCTTAGAACTGTTTTGAAATGACCTCTTTTGCCGTTTGCAAGTGATATTTCCCTATAACCTGCTAAGGTTTCAGTGCCTTTTCTTTGGTAAAACACTATATAATGACCGTTAGCAATTTTCTTTAGTTTGAATGGAATATCAGTAATTGGTGTTGTGTCCAAGGGTTCTGAAACCTTCCAAACTCCATATTCAGGCATTTCTTCCACCCTGATTTCAGACACACCCGGTTTTGAATCAACTTCGTACAAGAAATGCAGCGTATCATTGTGCAATGCCGCCTGATAGGATGCGTTTCTATATTCTGTTCTAAGCACTTCCCCGTCCCATAAATGCTTGTCGCCTTTAAACATCCAAACTGTTTCGTCTTTGCCTTTTACATAAACTGCATACTGTGAGCCGTCGTTTATAAGCTCTGCTGAAAAATTGCCATAGATATTTTCGCAAACTATAAAAGGATCCGACCAATATCCGTTCACATATTCAGATAGGCATAGCTGGTCACTCTCGTTTGGATAAATACACATCAGACTGTTATTATCTCTGATATAATAAAAGTCAAAATTTTTATCTATCATTTCAAAACCTCCACAACTTTTTGGTGTTATTGAAATTTTCTGAAAGTCAAATTGCATAAGGTTTGATTCATTGTTGTTTTGTCTATGATAAGGCAAACCTCCATATTGCATTTATGACTTTCTATAACCACAAAAGACACAACAGTACAAACCGCTTTATACCAATTTGAATCTATCGAGAAATAAATACAGATTTTTTTGTGCAGTGCTGAAAACTTGACACATCAATGTGTAAAAAAGCAAGTATTTACTACTGTTTAGAATGAAAATTGGTATTAGTAAAGTATATTTTGATTAACAGTTAATAATTACGGAATGTATACTGCATTAAATAAATGGTAATAATTTGTAATAAAAAACGGGTGTTGCTTATGAACAAAATCAAAATACTTTTTTTATTTATATTCTTAATACTTGGCGGCTGTTCTCAAAATGAATCAGGAATTGCAAATAATATTAAACCTAGTTCCAAGGGTGAGATTAAAGTGGTTAGTGCAACGAATTATACCCAAAGCGAATATTCGGCTTATTATGAAAAAGACGACTATACTTTGTCATTGTACGAACCACCCACAGGTTGTTATGTTGGGGCTTATGTGCTTTCAAATCCTTTAATTAATTTTGATATGAACTCCTTTGACACGCTTACAGGAAAACCACATAGTACCTACATATACAACCTCCGTCTAGGTGAACCTTATCCGGTAGATTGGGTACTAAAATGTCTGTCAGAAATGAAAACTCCGCATATTGTAATCAGACCGCCAAACGAGTATAACCCTTTTCCAAAAGAGCTGCTTGATGAAACTGCAAAAGAGTTTGGAGAATTTTATACTCCTGTTTTTGTTGAGTTCTACCCTGTTTCTTCAAAAGATTTTTATGACCCCTACGAATATGCTGAATTTTTCAGATTGGCTAGGAGTTCCTTTAAAAAACACGCTTCTAATGTTTCATTTGTGTACTCTCTAAACTATGAAGATAAATCCGAATGTAATTCTTTTTACCCTGGAGATGAGTATGTTGACTGGGTTGGAATTCAAATGTATATGCCAATGTATTCAAACGGAGCTTTGCTTTCTGAGGATGTATTTAAGAAATTAGATTATATTTATTATAATTTTCAGGACAGAAAACCAATTATGATTTCACAGCTTGCTATCTCCCATTATTCTTCTTTGGATAATACCTATTTTTCAAAGGATTCATCAAAAAGATTGTTGGAGTTTTATGAACGGATTAAAAACGATTATAGCAGGATAAAAGCAATAAACTATATGGACTTTAATGCCATTGAATTATCTCCTACTTTAATGAACCGTGATGATTTTTCTATAACCAAGGATGAACAAATGTTAAATGCCTATAAAACATCAATTCAGAATGATTATTTTCTGTCTGTTTTAAATGTTGAAGATTCCGGCTCTAAAAAACCAGAGATAATGAAGTCAGCCTTTATATTATATGAAGATGAGAACGATATATATATACCTGAAAATGCTCTTTTGTTTGAGCTTAAAAGCGGTTATATCAAGGACTCCAGTAAAAACGCAATTACTATTGATAACAAACTCTATTATCCTTTAAAAGTTTTGAAAGAGTCGAATACTATAGAAGCTTCACAGGATAATAGTGGCAAGAAGATCATATTACGTATGCGTCGACCATAATAATTTCTGGTACAGATCCTTGGTTAAAAAATATTAAAGGTGTTCTAAGTTTCTGGAGGCCTAAGCTGTAGAACCTGGGAGCTTTCCCCCTGCCCAGCCTCTTTCATAAAATACAGAAGCATTCGCGGCATTTTTAATAGTGATCATGAAAACTCCCATATTAAAAAGTCTCTAATAAAAGTCTTTTTCCAAATTAAAAGGCGTCCTAAGCTTCTGGACGCCTTAAAAAATCATAGAAAATAGTTTAATCTAAATTTTGTTCCAAACACCAGTGCCATAGCCGGCAATGTCGATTAAGCCTACTCCCTTCAAAAAAACATATATATTTCCTATTACCGGTTCATTATGCCGCCACCACATTATTGACAGTTCACCTGTTTTAAGGTGTGTTGAATTAATTTGAAAGGACATTTCTTCATCTTCACAGGGTTCTATGAAATCCAATGACCAAAACCCAAAGCCCACACCCATAGATTTTCCCAGCTTGCCACCCCAGAAATTTGAATTAAATTCCCAGAGACTGTCCTTCCCAAAATTAATTTGTGCTTTTATACTTCCACGACTTACCAAAAAGCTTAAATAGACCTTTCCTTCATATACATTTGCATCAGTAATGCCCCAATCTTCTGTTTTGGAAATGATTTGTTTTATAAACTTATCAACATTTTTGTCTGTCGAATATTTTTCTTTTAAAGTATCAATAATCTTGGCATTTTCGGTTTGATAAGCCGAAGCATATTTTTCGGTTAGTACCTCAGGGTATTTACCTATTTCATAATAATGGTCTTTAACTAACCTTTCAATATCATATTTGGGCCTTTTGCTGATATCATTTTTCATCTGTCACCTCTTTTATGATATAGCATTGAGACTTTACTCTAATATATTGGAAAAGTCACAATAGTCTAAGGCTTGCTTCTTTAAATAACATAACAAAGCAAACCGCATTCGGGCGTGTTACCACTAAGCTAAGTTAACGGCAATCTTTTTGGCCGACTTTCCACCATTATTGTCATCTGCTATTAATACCAATTCTGATTAAAATTCTAGACAACTATCAGTCAAAACACTTAACGCTGGTAGCGGTCGTAGCTTGTTGTAAATGGCGAAAAATCTAACCCAAAATCATGCCATTCCATTAGTGGGTACACGCCCTGGTTCTTTTTCGGCTTGTCTATATCATATTATGCTAAAATATTTAAAATGTGATCGAGTTGTACGTTTTGCTTGTACAAAGCTATTTTGTTTTAAGCAAGAATTGATTATTTTTCACCTATAACACAGCTTGGTTCTACCAAATACTCTATAAAAGCATATAAAGATTAATAGAGCTTTTCTCTTGCTTGATTTTTCAGTTTTGTATGTTATAATTAATTAATAATCAGGCGAAAGGAGGGTTATTGTGAAACATATCATCTCTTTAAATACATCTACTTTAAGATGCAATGTTAGTAGTGCTGGATGTGGTGAGTGTCAAACATCTTGTCAGTCTGCATGTAAAACATCTTGTACAGTTGGTAACCAAAGCTGTGAAAATGTGAAGTAATTAGGTTTACGATGTATAGAGCTGCCAAAAGGCAGCTCTTTCAGTACCAACTTTTTTAATAAATTTGATTTTTGTTGAAGAGTTTTTTGATAACTCACGTTTATATTAAGGAGAGAATCATGATTCATCAGTTTTCAAAGGATGGTATTCATATTGCAGTTGACGTGAACAGCGGGTCTATTCATATTGTGGATGATATCACCAATGATTTGTTAAAGCATTATAATAAATTTGATAGAGGTCAGATTAAAGATATTTTAAAGGATAAGTATTCGCTAAAGGAAATTGATGAGGCGATTGATGAAATAAAGCAACTGGAAAAAGATGAACGGCTTTTCACAGAGGATATTTTTGAAAAGGAAGTAAGTTCTCAAAATTTGAAGAGAAGTAATCCTGTTGTAAAAGCACTTTGTCTTCATATTGCCCATGATTGCAACCTAAAGTGCAAATACTGTTTTGCAGGGGAGGGAGAATACCACGGTGACCGTTCGCTAATGAGCGCCCATGTGGGAAAAAAGGCTCTGGACTTTTTAGTAGCAAACTCCGGCAACAGGAAAAACCTTGAGATTGATTTTTTTGGGGGCGAGCCAACGCTTAACTTTGAAGTGGTAAAAGAAATAGTTTTATACGGCAGGTCTATAGAAGAGAAGTATAATAAAAATTTTCGTTTTACCTTTACCACAAACGGAGTTCTATTAAATGGCGATATTATTGAATTTGCAAATAAACACATGAATAATGTGGTTTTAAGTATAGACGGAAGAAAAGAAGTAAATGATAATATGAGAAAAAACTTGGCAGGAAAAGGTTCTTACGATAAGATTTTGCCTAATATAAAAGCATTTGTTGAGAGCAGGGATCATCAAAATTATTATGTGAGGGGCACTTATACTGCAAATAACCTTGATTTTTCAGAGGATGTTTTTCATCTGGCAGATTTGGGGTTTGAGCAAATTTCTGTTGAACCTGTAGTAGCGGAAAAAGATTTGGATTATGCTCTAAAAGAAGAGCATATTGATAAGCTTTGCCAAGAATACGATAAACTTGTTGATGAATTTAATTTACGTGTTACAGGAGAAAACAAACATCCTCTGTTTAATTTCTTTCATTTTAATTTAGATATTGATAACGGTTCATGCGCTGTTAAGAGAATTGCAGGTTGCGGAGCTGGCTGTGAATATATGTCTGTTACTCCTAATGGGGATTTATATCCTTGTCACCAGTTTACAGGGCTTGAAGAATTTAAAATAGGCAGTGTTTTTGATGGTATACAAAACAATGAAGTAATGTCTGAATTTGGTGAAATAAATATCTATTCTAAGCCTGAATGTAAAGACTGCTGGGCAAAATTCTTTTGTAGCGGCGGCTGCGCCGCAAACGCCTATCAATTTGGAGGGAGTATTAATTCTACATATGAAATAGGATGTAAATTACAAAAGAAAAGAATAGAGAGTGCCATTTATATTAAGGCATTCCAGTTAATAAAAAAAGCTATCTAATTTAACTGTTAACTAGCAATTCAACTCTATACTAACATTTTTATTCAAATAAGGTGGAATTGCCAATGGTTGCTTCTGCTTTTAGTTCTATAAAAAGCAACCGCTATAATTTTATTTACCTTTGGGAGAGTGATTGATTTTGGAGTCTGGCAGTAGTTGGCCTCTGATTACTTTAATAGCGCTAATAGGTTTATCAACTTTATTTTCAATGTCGGAAACTGCGCTTATGTCGCTAAGCAAAATAAGAATCAGGAATATGCAAGAAACAGGAGTTAAGGGAGCAGATCGGATAGTCAAGCTGATGGAAAATCCCAACAAGCTCTTAAGTGCAGTTCTAGTTGGCAATAATATTGTAAACATTTGCGCCTCGTCGCTTGCTACCGTAATAGTTCAGAAATACTTTAAAGATAACGCTGTTGCTATTTCAACTGGGGTTATGACTTTTTTACTTTTAGTTTTCGGAGAAATAACTCCTAAAACGCTGGCAGCTCAAAATTCAGAAAAGGTATCTCTAAAGGTTTCGGGTTTTATATTGGTCTGTGTGAAAATATTCAGTCCGATTATATTTGTTTTAACAAAAATAACTGGCGGATTAATAACTTTATTAGGCGGAAACAAAGACAAAGAAACTCCTCTAATTACAGAGGCTGAACTCAAGACTCTTGTTGATGTGGGACATGAAGAGGGCGTTCTTGAGCAAGAAGAACGCAAGATGATTAATAACGTGTTTGATTTCGGTGATATTGAAGCCGAGGATGTTATGGTCACACGTATGGACATAATTGCTGCAGACATAGGCTCGTCTTATAATGAAATTTTCAAGCTTTTTAAAGAAGAAGGCTTTTCAAGGATGCCTATTTACGAAGACAATATTGATAATATAGTAGGGATTCTAAATTTCAGAGACTTTATACTGACGGATAATAAAAAGAATTTCAATATTAAGGATCATTTGCGTGAACCTTATTTTACTTATGAATCTAAACCCACAGCAGAGCTTTTCTCTGCCATGCAGTCTAAAAGAATTCCGATGGCGATTGTTTTGGATGAATACGGCGGTACTAGTGGTTTGATCACTATTGAGGATTTAGTTGAACAAATAGTTGGTGAAATTGATGATGAATATGACGAGCCTAAGGAAGAAATAAAATGCATCAAGGAAGATGAATATATTATTGACGGCAGTGTTAAGATTGAGGATGTAAATGAAATGATAGGTACCAGGCTCGAATCAGATGATTTTGAGTCTATAGGCGGATATATAATAGGGATTTTAGGGCGTTTCCCTAAAAGCGGAGAAGAACTTGAGTCAGAAGGTATACGATTTATAGTTGAAGAAGTCGACAAAAATAGGGTCGAAAAGGTGAGGGTTATAACTTAAATGTTAAATTTTATTGCAACAACATCATTTGGTTTGGAGTCAGTTGTTAAACGCGAGGCAAAGAACCTGGGTTTTGAAAACATAACTGTTTCGGATGGAAAGGTTTGCTTTGACGGTGACGAGCTGACTTTGGCAAAAGCAAATCTTTGGTTTAGATGCAGCGACAGAATACTTATTAAGATCGGTGAATTTGAAGCAACAAGCTTTGAGGAATTATTTGAAAAAACCAAAGCTCTTCCTTGGTCGGATTGGATAACTGAGGACGGAGAGTTTACTGTTACCGGAAAATCAGTTAAGTCTACTTTACACTCTGTGCCAGATTGTCAAGCTATTGTGAAAAAAGCAATTGTTGAAAATTTAAAAAGCAAATATCATATAAATTGGTTTGCCGAAACGGGAGCTAAATATACCGTGCAAGTTGCATTACTTAACGATGTAGCAACCCTTACTATTAACTCTAGTGGTCTAGCTCTTAATAGGCGTGGTTATAGGGAAAGAGCAGTTACCGCTCCTTTAAAAGAAACCATGGCGGCAGCTTTAATTGATCTTAGCTATTGGAAAAAAGACAGGCTATTGCTAGATCCTTTTTGCGGTTCAGGGACAATTCCAATTGAAGCAGCATTAATTGCTAGAAATACTGCCCCAGGACTAAACCGTTCATTTGCCTCTGAAGAATGGGATTGTATACCTGACTATGTTTGGAAGAGGGCTAGGGAGGAAGCTAAAGATTTAATTGATAGAACTGTTAAAACAAAGATAGTCGGTTATGATATTGATGAGCCTGCCATCAAGCTTGCACAATCAAATGCTAAAAAGGCAGGGGTTGCCTCTGATATTCATTTCGAAACAAGACAGCTTTCTGACGTAAAAATTAAAGAAGATTATGGTGTAGTTGTTACCAACCCTCCATACGGCGAAAGAATCGGGAAAAAAAGTCCTGTGGACGCTTTATACAAAGACATGGGTAGAATATTCAGACAAAACAGAACTTGGTCTTTTTATGCAATTTCATCAGATGAAAACTTTGAGGACTATTATGGATCAAAATCCGATAAAAAACGCAAGCTATATAACGGCAATATAAAGACATATTATTACCAGTATTTCGGATTAAGACCTCCCAAAATTGGTGATAATTAAGTAATAATTACTAAAAATAAATCAGGGCTTGTAAAGTTTCATAAAATACAAGCTCTATTATTTTAATAAACTATTGACTTATTACTGAAATGTTGATATAGTATTACATGTTGTTTGGATTAGATCGGAGGCATAGCTCAGTTGGTTAGAGTGCTTGCTTGACATGCAAGAGGTCACTGGTTCAAATCCAGTTGTCTCCATTTTAAATGCTTACATATTAAAAAAACACTTCTTAAAAATTTAAGAAGTGTTAGATGAAGATCGAAAAGTTAAGCCTCTATAGTGCTTGCTGCTACTTCTTCTTCTGCTAAAAGCGTTAATTCATATTTGTCAAGAACCAGTGCTTGAATTTTTTCTCTGGTTGAAGAATTTATTGGATGCGCTATATCTCTAAATTCTCCGTCAACTGTTTTCCTTGAGGGCATTGCTATAAATAACCCCTTCTCACCTTCGATAACCTTAATGTCATGGACGACAAACTCATTGTCGAATGTGACAGAAATGACCGCTTTCATTTTACCATCCTTGTTCACTTTTCTAACCCTTACATCTGTAATCTCCATTGCGCGCCTCCTCCATGTTTCTTTGTTGCTTAAATTTTTGTTTATAAAAGTGTATAACTTTCTTTCACAATTTAGATTATATACGAGAATGTTATAAAGATCAATATTAAATTTGTGCAATTTTTCTATACTACTGTGTTTTTTCCAATAATGGCTGGATTTTCTGGAGTTCCTATAATCTGCTTTCCATCAGATAATATAACTTCTTTATCCAATATTGCATTTTTCACAATGCAATTGTTTCCTATATAACTGCTTTCAAGTATAATGGAATTTTCTGTCACCGAATTATCTCCTGTATATACCCTTCTAAACAATACGCTATTCTCTATTTTTCCATTTAAAATACTTCCTGAGCCAACTATGGAATTTTTAACGATCGCATTGGAATTATATTTTACTGGCGGTTCATCCTTTGCTTTAGTCTCAACATAAGGCTCTTGTTTGAGGAAGAGATCCCTTATATCTTTGTTTAAAAAGTCCATATTAGTTGAGTAAAAATCTTCGATTGCGCCTATATTACTCCAGTATCCGTCGTGGAAATAGCCATAGATATTGAGTTTTTTCCTGTATCTGTAGAACAAATCTTTAACAAGATCATAACGTCCCTGAGGAATGAGAGTCTCAAGCATCTTCATTAAAAGCGTTCTTGAAATAATGTAAATCCCAAGGGATGCTATAGAGCTCATGGGTTCAAGAGGCTTTTCTTCGAAGTCAAGCATTTTGTATTCTTCGTTTAGCTTCATGATCCCATAATTACAAAGGTTTTTGCCTTCCATATCCTGACAAGCAATTGTTACGTCAGCTTCTTTTTGGATATGATAATGCAACATTTTCTGGAAGTCCATTTTGTATACACAGTCACCGGGAGCAATTATAACATACGGTTCATTACTCCTCTTAAGGTAAGAGATATTTTGAAAAAGCGACTCCGCTGTTCCTCTTGACCAAATGGGGTTAGAGCCTGACGCATATGGAGAAAAGACAAATAACCCGCCAATTTTCCGCCCAAAATCCCACCATTTTGAAGAAGTCAGATGATCGTGTAAACTTCTTGAGTTGTATTGGGTAATGACTGCAACTTTGTTTATGCCGCTGTTAGTCATACTGCTAAGAGAAAAGTCAATTGCCCTATAACTTCCTCCAACAGGCATAGCCGAAGTTGCTCTTAGTGCCGTAAGCAATCCTAATCTATCAGAGTTACCACCAGCAAGTATTATTCCTATGGCTTTCATCTTTCTACCTCCTCCTGCATTATGCATTCACCACTTTTTAGGCACAGATTATTGTAGTCGGAGATATTTGTTTCACCTGATATAACACAATTTTTACCTATTTTAGCATTATATGGTATTTTTTTATTTTCTACTTTTAAAGTAATTCCGGTATTGTAAATATCATTTTTTAAAA
>CAZTAY010000022.1:0-24875 GCA_964611655.1 uncultured Eubacteriales bacterium | reverse complement strand
CGTAGGATACCTACGGATATAATATAAATTATTAAATATACCTATATATTCCGTAATATACGGAATTATTAAATCAATATATTAATTAACCTTGTGGATTATATATATAAAGTAAATTATATTAAATATATATACGATTAAAATCCAAAATGGTTTAAAACTCTTGTTAAAGAGGGCTAAAAAAATCCCTCTTTAAATTTTCGTTATTAGTTTATGTCTAATTTTTTCTAGGTTTTCAACCTTCACACCGCAATTAATCAAATAATCATAAGCTGAATTATGGTGTTTATTAATGTATTCTAAAAAACTGATTATATTTTCTGGATTTGAGTGCATTAAGTTCATGTTGCCGGGCTGTGACTTATCAGCAATTTTGTCTAGGTTTTTACTTAGCAGTGTAAAAGAAATTTCGTAATCTGCTACAACATCCCAAATTGATACACCGCAAACTGATAAAAGTAGTGCTGCAACAATTCCTGCTCTATCTTTTCCTGCTGTACAGTGAAAAAGGATTGTATCATCAATATTGTCAGCTATTGCATTAAATACTTTGCCTATGTTATTCATGCATCTCTGTGCAATCATCTTGTAAATGTTTTTCAGAGAGTCAAAATCATCAGATCTGTAGTCTTCAAACTTTTCGGGGAAAATTCCCAAGTTTATGTAGTTCACTGCGCCTTCATTCTCAAATGTGTTGGGATGAATTTTAAGCTCCCGTTTTGTTCTCATATCAATTATTGTCTTTATTTTTAACTTGTATAGTATATAATCTTTATCTTCTGTGCACAAGTCAAAAAGTCCGTCAGACCTGAATATTCTGTGCCACTTAATAACCCTGTCAGTGCCTATTGGATATCCACCGATATCTCTTAAATTATGAACGCCTATTAAAGGCAAGCGCCTTAAAACTGTACTCATCGTTACCCCTTTCTTTATTTAACCTATGCCAACCGCCTGTAAAAGCAGAAATTAATAAAACAGCCTGCGCCCATATTATCCGCTCAAATAGAGCAATGTTAAAGATATTATCCTTAATTAATATTATATGTTGATAAATATTTAACGTCAAGCGAGTTTTAAAAATCTGTCATTTTATACTAAGGACAAGCATATCTATATTATAGAGCCGATAAATTGATATTTTCTAATGTTACTATATGCTTAAAAATGTATTTATATTAGCAATGTGCAATGATTTACTAATACATTGCCGGAATAAATTGTGCAAATACTCAAGGGGGATTATTATATGGAGCACGAAAAAGAGTTTAGTAATTACAGTGAATTCATGAAATTAATGGAAGTGTTTAATGAGCTGTCTAGCATTTTAAGCACTTCAGAGTCTGACTATGAAAAGACCGATGAAGAGTACATAGAAAACGGTGAGGATCCAAAAATTCAAATGGTAAGGGCTGCCGTTCCGTACCTTGATCCCCTGTATGCAGGAAGAATTGAAGCACTTATTAAGTTCACTGAATTAATACGTGCTATTAAAGATATTAATCAAACAGAAAAGAAACCTTTTGTTCCTTCAAGAAACAACGAACAAGAGATGCTAAAAGCAGTTCGAAAAGTATCGCCAAAGGAATATAAACAAATGATTGATTTGCTTATTAAATTTTCGGAAGTTAATGATATATTCAATAATATATCTCTTCCACCCCAAGGAGAGCATATGAATGCATGAGAGAGCAGATAACGAAATTATATTAGACTCTGAAAGCTTAAACAAATTGAGTTCAGAAACTATTGAAAAAATACGAAGGATTTCTGAGATACTGCACAAAGGTAAACCTGTATCTGCGTTTGAAATGTTGCCTCTTATAAGTGATCTTAGAAAAGAAATTGAATTTAGTGAAAACGAAAAATCTGTTATTTTCCAGGCAATAATGGATAGTATGCCCAAGGAAAAGGTGAAAGACTTTGAAGCCTTTAGCAAATTACTTAGATAAATAAGGGGCATGTTGCCCCTTATTTAATATTTTAAAATGGATTCTACATAATAATCTTTAAGGCAATCCCTACCGCAAAGCTCTTCAAGTTCTATTAGAAAAATCATTCCTTTAACAACACCACCGCACATTTCAATGAGATCAACTGCTGCTTTTGCCGTTCCGCCTGTTGCAAGTAGATCATCCACTAAAACAATCTTGCTTCCAGGTTCAATTGCATCTTCATGCATTTCTATAGTAGCTGTTCCATATTCTAAGGAATACTCCTTTGAGATGGTCTTATACGGCAGCTTTCCGGCTTTCCTTATGGGTAAAAAGCCTTTATATAATTTATAAGCTACAGGAACTCCAAAAATAAAACCTCTGGATTCAGGTCCTACAATATAATCACAGTCAAGAGGTTCTATTATTTTTGAAATGGTATCTATAGAAAAATTAAGCGATGCTTTGTCTTTGAGTATAGGGGTAATGTCTCTGAATATAATACCGGGTTTTGGAAAATCAGGTATGGTTCTCATTACATTTTTTAAATCCATTTTTACCTCCTAGAATCTAAGAATCTTGTTTACAATGGGTTACTAGGATTGAAACAATGTTTTCGCCATTGCAGCTTGGCGGCGAAAGAAATTATGGCAAGCCAGGCAAAGAAGGTCTAAAAACATTCTTAAAGGCCAGTAACAGCTTACTGAATGCAATTTCTAAAATCAACTAAATGCAATTGAAGGGTTCTGTTGCCGTTATAATCATTTTGTTCAAGGTGAAAAACTATATCCATCTTTAAGTCCACAGCTCCACCTTTTAAAATCCTATCCGCTGTTTTCTTATCAAATCCATCTCTAACCATTCTTACAAATTTACTAAAGCCATTAAACGATATTCCAGTTAGTGAAACTCCAAATCCACCGGTGAAATTAAATTTTATAATATCCTTTTCTTTTCCTATGAAATCCAATCTTGTTATTTGGGCTTGCTTTTTTGCAAATATAGGCGAAGTATTACCTATTCCAAAGGGTTCAAGAGCCTTTATTTCGTTGTAAAGATTAAAGTTAATCTGGTTTAGCTCTAAGATGCTATCAATAATAATTTCCGGGACAAAGCTTTCATCAGTAAGCTGGCAATTCTCATTTATTTTTTCCCTGAGAATATCAACATTCTCTTCTGCAAGAGACAGGCCTGCGGCTTGAGAATGACCACCAAACCTCTGAAATAGCTCTTTTATTTTTGAAAGTTCCAAAAATATATTATATCCTTTAATAGACCTGGCCGAACCTTTTACACATCCTTCAGCCTTTGTTAGAACAATTGAAGGATGGCAAAAATGTTCTTTTATTCTTCCTGCAACTATCCCTGCAACACTTTCGTGTATCTCTATGTCATAAAGAACAAAA
Source organism: uncultured Eubacteriales bacterium (assembly GCA_964611655.1). Taxonomy (GTDB): domain Bacteria; phylum Bacillota; class Clostridia; order Lachnospirales; family CAZTAY01; genus CAZTAY01. The sequence continues at coordinate 21,535 of CAZTAY010000022.1, read as the reverse complement.
ATTTTATCGTTTTTTAACGGACTATTCTCAACCTGGGCAATTAGCTTATCAGCTGCCATAAGAGTCATTTTTTTTCTTTGGTCGTTTAGTTCAACCAACTTTTGAGCTATTGATTCTGCAACATCAGAATTTTGGCTTAGAAAAAGGTCAATGGCAATTTGAGCAGAGTCAATTCTTCCGGCTGCATTTATACATGGGCCAATAATAAATCCAATTTGATAAGGCGTTATTCCATTTAAGTTGATTCCCGTTCTTGTAACCAATGCATTAAATCCAAGGTTCTCCACATGTGGCGCACATTTAAGCCCTTCTTTAACAAGCAATCTGTTTTCACCTGTAAGCTCTACCATATCACAGATTGTTGCAATTGTAGCAAACAAAACATCTTCATTCTTTGAATGCCATTTATTATTCATTTCATCATATAGCATTTGAACAAACTTATATGTAATGCCTGCTGCACAAAGACTTTTAAAGAGGTATTTGCATTTTTGTTGTTTAGGGTTTACTATTGCATCTGCTTCCGGCAGAATGTTACTTCCGTCTTTCTTGCACTGTGGTTCATGATGATCAAGAATAATAAGTTTAAGTCCAAGCTCTTTTGCAAGGGCTGATTCTTTAATAGCTGATATACCATTATCACAGGTAATTAGAATTTCAGCACCCTGTTCTTTTAATTTCAAAACGGCATTTTCATTTAATCCATAACCTTCACTTGTTCTGTTAGGCGTATATACTATTGTTTCACCGCCATTATTTCTTATGGCTTTAGCAAGAATAACTACGCTCATAACGCCGTCAACGTCATAATCCCCGAAAACAGCAAATTTACTTCCGTTTCGTATGCCGCAAACAACGGCGTGTACAGCCTCTTTCATATCTTTCATTAGATATGGGTTAAATAAGTCGTTTATATCTCCTGTAAGATATTTTTTGGCTTCTTCATAAGACTGCACACCCCTGTTTGCCATTAAAGTTAACGCAATTTCAGACAAACCTAATTTTTTGGCTGCTTCTTTTGTGTTAATCTTCGTTCGTTTCAGCCGCCATTTAGACATTTAATTTGTTGATTCCCTTGGAAAGTTTTTGTTATCATTCTTGGACTTACTAAAGGAATACCAAACGGATGAAGCTATGAAGATTGATGAGTAAGTTCCTGCAAGAATACCAACCATGATTGGGAAAGCAAAATCCTTAACTGATGTTACTCCAAGTATATAAACACATGTTATTACAATAAATGTTGTTAATGAAGTATTAATTGAACGCATTAATGTTTGTCTTATACTTTCGTTCATTAACTCTGCTAATGGCTTTTTGCTTCCAAACAGTGATTTATTTTCCCTAATTCTATCAAAGATTACGATTGTTGCGTTAATTGAATAACCTAAAATGGTCAATATTGCTGCAATAAATGAACTGTTAATCGGTACTCTGAAGAATGTGTAAACACAGAATACAAGAATAGCATCATGAATAAGTGCTATGATTGCAGCAGTACCTGCTCTTGCATCTCTAAACCTAAATGAAATGTAAATCAACATTGCAATACATGAAATTCCTACTGCAAGCAATGCTTTACTTCTCATTTCACCGCTTACCGTTGAGCTTACATCAGAGAAGCTAAGCAATTCTGAATCAGGATATTTTTCTTTTAGACCATCAACAAGTGCCGTTCTTTGGGTTTCATCCAGAACATGGGTTTTAATTGAAACCTCGTCTGAGCCAATTATCTTTTGAATCTTAGGGCTTTCCTGACCTGTAGCCTTTACAACTATTTGAGAAATGTCTTCACTAACCGCATCTTCGCCTAAGTTAAATGATAATGCACTACCACCTGAGAAGTCTACATCCACATTTACAGCGCCATTTCCTTTTGAGTAATTATAAGGAATGCTGGATAGTCCAATTAATGCTATAACTGCTGATAACGCAAAGAACTTGAATTTATTTTCAATAATCCTAGTGAATCTAACTTCTTTTTTCTTATTAGTGAATCTATTAATAAAGAACTCAGGATTTACAATTCCAATAGTAATAAACGCATTCATAATTAACCTAGTTACAAAAAGCGCTGTGAACATTGAAACTATAATACCCATTGTCAAAGTTTCTGCAAAGCCTTTTATAGGACCGCTTCCAAGCCAGTATAATATTATAGCCGCTATAAGAGTTGTAATGTTACCGTCAAGTATTGCTGGTAATGCTCTCTTATAACCTGCCTTAATAGAAGCTTTAAGGGTTTTTCCTCTTTTAATTTCTTCTTTAAATCTCTCAAATATAATAACATTAGCATCAACAGCCATTCCCACTGTTAAAACAATACCAGCTATACCAGGAAGTGTTAATGTAATTTTGAATATACTCAATATTAAAAGTTCTAACAATAGAAAAACTACAAGAGCAATATTAGCTGCAAGACCAGAGAGATTGTACATAACAATCATAAAAATAACTACAAGTACAAATCCAATAATGCCTGCTTGTATACTTGTATCTAATGCTTCTGCTCCAAGCTGTGCGCCAATTCTATTCATTTCAATTACATTAAGTTTAAATGGCAATGCCCCGGATCGGATTAGAGATGCTAGGTTTTCTGCTTCTTTTGCATCAAAACCACCTGTAATAGTTGCTTCACCATTTAGGATGGCATTTTGGACTGTTGGAGAGCTTAAAACATCATTGTCAAGCTTTATACTAATAGTCTTGCCAATATTATTTTGTGTTGCTTCAGCAAACTTTTGCGCACCTTCACCAGACAAATTCAAAACTATAAATGTTTCAATTGGGCCGTTTTGCTTTAACTGACCTGAATGCATTCTTGCATCAACAACATCTTTACCTGTTAAAACAACATTTCCTTCTTCATCCACAAAAGTTAGCATTGCGGTTTGACCGATGTCATTAACAGCTTTATCAGCGTCCTCCGTACCAGGTATTTCCACTCTTAAGCGGTTTCCGCCTTGAATTGAAACTGTTGCTTCAGTTGAACCCATTCTGTCAAGCCTTTGTCTAATTAAACTTTCAGCAGTGGTCATTTCGTCTTGAGTAGGATTTTCCTTATCAGCTTCATAAACTATATAAACGCCGCCCTTAAGGTCAAGCCCTTGCTGAATCTTTTGAACAGAGAATAATTTTTTGTCTTCTTTTGTGTCGACTCCATAATATAGCAATGCTGACATACCTGCAATTATAAGCAGCAATATCAATAATGTTACATAACCTTTCCCTTTTCCTTTCATCCAATAATTCCTCCTTAGTGGTTTAAGAACATGACATATTATATTACTTAGTACTTTACACGTCAATATGCTCTATCATAGACAAAAATCCTTAATATTTGGTCTTATAAGGAAAGTTTTCTATGACAGAGCACATATTTCACCTATGCCTTACAGTAATTTCAGAACCTGTGTTCAGTAATGGTTGACGGAATTTGAAATAGCCATTCTTCGTCATTGGCGGCGGGGCGGCTAAGTGATCAAATCATGACAAGCCGATGAGCAAAGAATAGTGGAATAATCTGTTTCAAAGTCTGGTAACAGTTTATTGTGCACAGGTTCTTAGAGAGTTTTTAAGGTAGCTTTCTCGACCAGGTCATAAAAATCATCTTTCATTCTTTCTATCAATCCTCTGCAAACCGGGCACATTTCATAATATTGGTTACTTAGCGGAATGATAGGTATGAAAAAAAAGGATATCCAAGTTGTCTTCTTTATAAGCTGCCAATCCACACTATTATTACAATGACCGCATGTCATTTTCCTAGCGCTTCCAAAAGACTTTGACGAATTTTTTGTGCCAACAATAAATATCATATTAACCTCCTACAACCTAGAGAGATCAAACGGTGTTTCTTGGTATACATAATAATTTAACCAATTTCCATATAGAAGATGTGCATGTGATCTCCATTTTACTATAGGGTCTTTTAAAGGATCGTCATTCTCAAAATAATGCCTAGGTAGGTCAATGGGAACCCCCTTGTCCAAATCCCTGAAATACTCACCTTTAAGTGTCATTGGTTCATACTCTGAATGTCCTGTTACAAAAATCTGCCTGCCGTCCTTTGAGGCTGCAATATAAACACCTGCCTCGTCTGAGTATGAAAGAACATCCACCTCTTTAACCTTACGTATATCTTCAATTCTTACTTCCGTGTGCCTTGAGTGTGGTGCATGGTACCTATCATCAAAACCTCTTAGTAACTTAACATTATTTAAAAGCGAACAATGGGGGAAAATACCAAACATTTTCTTTCGAAGTGTATACTTAGGAACATTGTAGTAGTAATATAATGCTGCTTGGGCAGCCCAACAAATATAGAAAGTTGACATTACATTTTTCTTTGCCCAATCAAAAATTTCTGTTAGTTCATCCCAGTACTTTACTTCTTCAAATTCTAATAACTCAATAGGCGCACCTGTAACTATCAGGCCATCAAATCGCTGATCCCTGATGCTGTCAAATGTTTGATAATAAGCAGTTAAATACTCTGCCGATGTATTTTTTGAGACATGTGTCTTCGGATGCAGAAGTGTCAGTTCAACCTGCAAAGGGGTATTCCCTAACAGTCTTAAAATCTGAACTTCTGTTATTTGCTTGTTAGGCATAAGATTTAAAATTGCAATCTTAAGAGCTCTGATATCTTGAGAAAAAGCTCTACTTTCCTCCATAAGGAATATTTCTTCTTGTGCTAATATATCTTTTGCCGGCAAATTATCTGGTACCATAATTGGCATAATATCCCTCCGGTATAGAACATTTTCTTTGTTTGAAACTTGACTCATTTATAATACAATTAAGAGAGACTACAACAACAAAGAATTACGATATTTTTAAAGGTGGCGATAATCAATTATTTAAAGGGATTTTATCTAGGTAGTAAATTATTTTCCATAAAACTAAATGTATTATTCCCTGAAACAATAATATGATCCACCAAATCAATTGCAATATAGTTAAGAGCCGCACTTATATTATTTGTTGCTTCAATATCAGAAGTTGAAGGCTTTTTATTACCGCCTGGATGATTATGAGACAAAATTACGCTGTCTGCTTGGAATCTTAAGGCAACCTCGACTACTTTTCTTGGATATACAGGCGTTTCGTTTATTGAACCCTCTGAAATCATTGATGTTGCAATTAATTTCATTTGTCTGTCAAGACATATTAAATAAAAGGTCTCGTAAATCCTGCCTGTAAATAATGATATGCAATATTCCGCAGCCTTATCAGGAGTATCAAGCGGTACTCTTAATCTCCATTTACTCATATAATAACGTTTTGCAACGCCGGAAATTAAAGAAATAAATACAGCACTGTTAAAAGAGATTCCACATGTTTTTTCAATATCAGCGGCATTGGATTCAAAAACATTGGCAAGTGTTCCGTATTTGTCCAGTATCTTATGGGCAAGTACGTTTGTATCCTGTCTTGGTATACAATAAAAGAGCAACAGTTCCAGCACCTGAACTTCAGTAAATGAATCAAGCCCTTCTTCTAAAAACCGTTTTTTCAGCCTTTCTCTATGCCCTTTATGGACATTGTCTCCCATATACAAAAGCCCCCTGCATAGTTATTCACGCCATCCAAGTGCTTTCATAATCTCAGATGCTCTAGGCGGACAACCTTTTACACAAGCTTCGAATCCGCTTGTGCAGTTGCCTATACCTACTCCCTCTCCTTCTACACCCTTATATCCCTGACCGATATGTAAGATTTTATCATACTTAAACTCTTCCTTGCTTGCACCAGCTCTGAATAATGCTCTAACTGCCATTGCATAACAAGATGAACAAGCTTGGTCTTCTTTTATAAACCTTGCAATATTTGGTATAATACTTTTATCTCTTTCAGCCAGTACAGGCTTTTTATCTTTGTTAAGCACAAGTACATTTGAATCAGCCGAATAAAACTTACCCAAATTGTGTTGACTTGCAAGCTCAAGATAATTAATATCTTCTATTTCCAGTCCAAGAAAGTTAGCAGCAAAACTATCAATCAAAACCGGGTCTTTTCCAACAACAATCATATCAGACTGCACTGGCGTTCCGCCTTCTTCAAAGGTCAAATCACCGCAAATACCGTCTACAACACAAAGCCCTACTTTTTTGTTTAATATAGCAGCCAATGCTGCAATTGGTTTATGCAATCCAATGGTATGAAAATGTCTTTTGTCCTTATCAGGTATACAGCCTTTCAGATTTTTTAGACAGCAAGTTAGCTTAGTAGTTGAATGTGCCTTTAATACAGGAACGTTTATAATAAATTCAGCGTCTAGTGCTTTCTTACAAACATCAACAACAATACCGTCATATTCCATTTCAATCTTTTGGTCTTTTTTTAGATCAATAAGCTCTATACCATATTTATTGGCAAGCTCATGATAACCGGTAACCTTAAAAGCTTTTTCAGTAGCATCTCCAACCCATGAACTTTCTATTATTTCAATATTAAAATGTCCATAGTCATGAAGATATTGGATTATAGCGTCAACAACTTCCGGATGTGTAGTTGAACCCTTGCTTGGGTGCAAAGAGTTAACTAGGTTAGGCTTGATTGATATTTTAACATTCTTTGGTATATACGTATGGGCTTTAAAAGCTTCTAATGCTTCGTAAGTAATTTCACAAATATTTTTTCCATAATTAATAACCATATCCATAGGACATGCCACCTTTATAATCCAATATCTGTTCTGAAATGTTTATCCTTAAAGTTTACCATAGCTGATAGTTTATATGCATTGTCAATTGCTTCTTGTTTTGTTTTGCCAAGTGCTGTTACACCCAAAACTCGTCCGCCACTTGTAATAGGCTTTCCGTCTTTCAGCTTGGTTCCTGCATGGAATACAAAACCGCCAGCGTTTTCAGCATCTTCAATTCCTGTTATTTCATAACCTTTTTCATAGTCACCAGGATAACCTCCTGATGCAAGCACCACACAGCAAGCTACCGAATCTTCCCATTCTATATTTAATTTATCAAGAGTTCCATCCACGCAAGCCATGAATATATTCATTATATCGGTTTTTAATTTTGGAAGAATAACCTGTGTTTCGGGGTCTCCAAATCTTGCATTATATTCTAAAACCTTTACTCCGTCTTTTGTGAAAATTAAACCAAAGTATAGCACGCCTTTAAATGGTCTATTTTCAGCTTGCATTGCTCTAACTGTTGGTATATAAATCTTTTCCATACATTCCTTATGAATCTCTTGTGTATAGATTTCGCTTGGTGAAATAGTACCCATCCCGCCAGTATTAAGTCCCTTGTTTCCGTCCAGTGCTTTTTTATAATCCTGTGAAGAAACCATTGGAGAAATTGTGTAGCCGTCACAAAAGGCAAGTAATGATACTTCCCTGCCAATTAAAAACTCTTCAACGACAACAGCATTACCAGAGTCACCAAACTTTTTGTCTATCATAATTTGGTTTATTGCGTCTTCCGCCATCTTAATATCTTCACAGATAATAACACCTTTACCAAGAGCAAGGCCGTCTGCTTTTATTACAACTGGATAATTGCATATCTTAATATATTCAAATGCCTTGTTATAATCATTGAATGTTTCATATTGAGCAGTAGGAATGTTATATTTTTTCATTAAGTCTTTGGAGAACACCTTACTGCCTTCTAAAATTGCAGCATTCTTTCTTGGCCCAAACACCTTAAGATTTTTTTCTTCAAAATGGTCTACAATACCCATTACTAATGGATCATCCATCCCGACAACCGTAAAATCAATGGTGTTTTCAACAGCAAAATCACGTAATTTTTCAATATCTGTAGCAGCAATGGGTAAACATTCTGCAAGATTAGCAATTCCTGCATTACCCGGCGCGCAGTATAGTTTTGTCACTAAAGAGCTTTTAGAAAGGCTATGGGCAATTGCATGTTCCCTTCCGCCACTTCCAACTAACAACACTTTCATCAATCTTTCCTCCTGACAATATTTCCTTTTATTTCTAGTCTGTTTTCAGCAAATAATTTTACACAAACGGGAAATATTATATGTTCTGCTTCTACCATGACCCTTTTTTGCAGTGTTTCAGGCGTGTCTGAATCAAACACCTCAACCGCCTTCTGCATTATAATAGGGCCTGTATCTGTTCCGGCGTCAACAAAATGAACAGTTGCGCCTGTTATTTTAACACCCTTTTCTAAAACAGCTTTATGAACTTTAAGACCATAATAGCCTTTTCCAGAAAATGATGGAATTAACGAAGGATGTACATTAATAATTTTAAATGGAAATTCATTAACAAATTTTTCTGATAACACAGTCATGTAACCAGCCATGAGCACCAGCTCTACTCCTAGTCCCTTTAAATTAGCTATGAGTTTTTCTTCATAATCTGCATCTTTTGTGTTAATGTATATCCCGGGTATATTATGCTTCTTGGCACGTTCCAAGGCGTAGGCATCAGCCTTTGAACTTACAACAGTGACAATTTGACAATTGCTGATTACTCCGCTTTCAATACTGTCAATTATACATTGTAAGTTAGTTCCACCTCCGGAAACCAACACGCCTATCTTTAACATAACTCAATGCCCTCGCCTTTCGTAACGCTTCCTATAATATATGCATTTTCACCATTCTGATTTAAGAAACCAACAACGTCTTGAGCTTTTTCAGGAGAAACCGCTAGTGTCATTCCAATACCCATGTTAAATACATGAAACATTTCTTCGGTGTTTACATTGCCTTGTTTTTGTATAAGTTCAAACACAGGCAGCACAGGCCAAGAACCCATCTTAATCTTAACTGCCAAGCCATCAGGTATCATTCTTGGAATGTTCTCAAAGAATCCTCCGCCTGTTATGTTACTTATGCCTTTTATTTCGTATTTGTCAATTAAACTTAGAATTGGTTTAACATATATTTTAGTTGGCGTTAATAAAAGATCTCCTATTTTAACTCCCAATTCTTCAACGTATTCACTAAAACCGTTTTCCCTGAAAATACTTCTAATCAAGGAAAATCCGTTAGAATGAACTCCGCTGGATGCAACCCCTATAATTGTATCCCCTTCTTTTATGTCTTTACCGTCTATTAATTTTGCTCTGTCACCAATACCCACAGCAAAACCTGCCACATCATATTCATCTTTTGGATAGAAACCTGGCATTTCAGCAGTTTCACCACCAATCAAAGAGCATTCTGACATTTTGCATCCTTTAGCAATGCCTTCAACGATCTGGGCAATTTTTTCTGGAATATTTTTACCACATGCAATATAGTCGAGAAAAAAAAGAGGCCTTGCTCCAGAACAGATTATATCGTTTACGCACATGGCAACACAATCAATACCAATTGTGTCATGCTTGTCCAAACTAAAAGCAAGTTTTAATTTAGTTCCTACTCCGTCCGTGCCTGAAACTAGAACAGGATCTTCCATATCTTTAAATTCTTTGATCGAAAAAAGCGCTCCAAAACCGCCTATCCCCGAAAGGACATTTTTGCTGAATGTTGAGCTTACAGATTCTTTTATTAAATTAACAGATTCATAACCTGCATTAACGTCCACGCCTGAGTTCTTATACGTGTGCGCCATATCGCACCCCCTATTGGTATTCTGATTGGCCTTTTGCTACTGTTTAATGTATTCAATCAGACATCTATATTAAATAGGCTTTAGCCAACGAGCATATATAAATAAACATGATTCTGTATATACTCTTAATCTTTTTCACATTATGACATAAGCATTATAAAAAGTCAACACAGGCAGAGACAGGGAAATTCATAATTTCACTTGTCAAGAGTCCTTTTTTGTGATATTATACCTAACTGTTGGAAGCAAAAGCTTCCAGCTTATCCTTGCTCTTCTTTAAGAAGGGCCAGAGTCCAGAAGGAGGTGTCACAATGGAATTCATTAACAAATATGAATTAGCTGTTATCCTTGATCCTAGTCTTGATGAAGAAGCAAAGGCTCAAGCTACGGAATCAGTTAACAATCTGATTACAAGATTTGGCGGCGAAATTGAAAAAGTTGACGATTGGGGTAAAAGACGTCTTGCATATGAAATTGACAAGAAGTCCGAAGGTTTTTATAGTTTCATTACTTTTTCCTCAAAACCAGAAGCTCCTATTGAAATCGAAAGCCGTATTCGTATAATGGAAAACGTTATTCGTTATCTGATTATTCGTCAAGAAGCGTAATAAGGGGGAGTCTGTTTATGAACAAGGTTATACTGATGGGCAGACTGACAAGAGACCCCGAAGTTAGATATTCAAACAATGCCGAACCACTTGCCATTGCAAGGTATTCCCTTGCAGTCAATAGACGCTTTAAGCGTCAGGGCGAACCAGATGCTGACTTTATTAACTGTGTTTCATTTGGTAAAGCTGGTGAGTTTGCTGAAAGATTTTTTAAAAAAGGACAAATGGTTTCGGTTGCGGGTCGATTGCAGGTACGTAATTGGGAGGATCAAAACGGACAAAAACGAACTACCACTGAAGTTGTGGTAGAAGAACAATTTTTTGCCGAAAGCAAGGCTTCTTTTGAAACTCGCATGTCCGGAGGTTCAAAAAACGACAGCCCTAAGAATTCACCGCAGAACGCTGATTATTCATCAAACGACCCTGCCGAGGGATTCTTTCCAATTGATGAAAGTATAGACGATGACGATTTACCATTTTAGAATAAATTTCGATTGAAAGGAGATAGAGCATTGATTCAAAAAAGAAGAGGCCGCAGAAAGAAAAAAGTATGTACTTTCTGTGCTGAAAACCAAAATATAATTGATTATAAAGATATCCAAAAATTAAAGAGATACGTGTCTGAAAGAGGTAAAATCCTTCCAAGAAGAGTTACCGGTAATTGCGCTAAGCATCAAAGAACTTTAACTGTTGCAATCAAAAGATCAAGACACATCGCTTTATTGGCATACACTCAAGACTAAGAAATATCAGCCGGTTTATACCGGCTTTTTTCATCCCTTTTTTTAGAGTCTAAGGGCATATTCTTCCATAAGCTCACCCATTGCGATAGTTATTCCCATATGTGTTGTTTTTTTACATATTAATTGGGTTTTAAAAAAAGCAAATCCCGCACAAATTTCTGCAGTATTGTCAGTACCTATAGGGGGCTTGTCCTCAACTAAATATTCATTTTCAAATTTAGCTATTGCACTTGGTGACAAGGACTTAATTATTATTTTATATTTTTCAGAAAAAGATAATAAGGCTTTTTCATAACGTCTTGAATCAGTTGTTGCAATTGCAAAAAGCGAGTATGAACTTATTTTATTAACATCAAGAAAATTTAGAAGCACTTGTTCAAATATTTCTACACCCACGTTCTTTTTAAAACTTGTACCTATAACAATATTCCTTGGTCTAATTACCAACCTGCTTTTAAAGCTATATTTATATTTTTTTAGTGAGTTTGAGAATAATATGCATGAGTCAATATCAATAAACCTAAGCTCATCCCCTAGTTCATCCAATGGAATAACTTTCAAATTATGAAGAACATCCGTTACATTATGGTGAGTAAATAAAGGGATCTTTTTTCCTTCCAATAACTGAATTGAAATATGTTTCATTTCATTTGGATTCTCTATGTGGCAGCCGTTTTTAATTGCAAACATTTCCAAAGGCATTATTTCAGTCTTAGCTACTGTTGTTATTATGGCACTGCTTTTAATAAACCCAGAAATATCCTTGGCAAGGGAGTCAGCAGTGCTTTCTTTGCCGTTTATAAGAGAAACTGTATATTTGCCTTTTTCGTCAACGACAAGAACTGACGGAAGGTTTTGATTAATCGAAACAGGTGCTGCCATAAGTTTAACAGCGTTATCTGTTGACATTACAAAAATAATAGCAGCATAGCTTTTAAACGCTTTATTTAGATAGTCATTGTTATCCTCGGTAATGTCGAGATAGAAGCTATCAGCCTTGAACTTAGATGAGATTTGTTTTGCTAGGGCTAAACCTTCTTTAGAAAGTGAAAACACAGCAATCTTCATAATCTATCACCTTTGTTTTTTAGATAAGGCAAGCAATATTATAGCGTTAATTATAGCCGCAGCCACATTGTTGCCGCCCTTTTGTCCTTCAGAATAAATAAAAGGAACATCAGTGTTTTTAAAGAGTTCCTTTGATTCTGTAACGTTTACAAAACCTACAGGTACTCCAATTATTAAATCCGGTTTAATTATCTTTTCTATATAGAGTTCATAGAGTCTAATAAGAGCTGTAGGAGCATTACCAATGGCAAAAATTTTAATTTTCTTGTTCATTAAAGCCTTGTCAACAGAAAGAGCCGATCTGGTAGCGCTAATTTTTCTAGCTTCACGCTCAATATCGTCGTCGTCTACAAAACAATAGACATTGCCGCCTAAAGAATTTAGTTCCTTTTTTAGAATAGCTGATTTTGAAATATTGGTATCCGTGAAAATATCGCAGCCGCTTAATAAGGCTTCTATTCCTGACTCAACTGCCTGATCGTTCACTTTTAATATATCAGCATACTCAAAATCCGCAGTCCTGTGTATAACTCTTTTTATAACAGAACCTCTGTACAAGGAAAAGTTCTTTCCGCTTAGCTGTTCATCTATAATCCGAAAACTCTCTTTCTCGATTTCGTCAGGATGAATTTGCTTTACTCCCTTTAGCATTACAAGCCTCCTAAACTACAAGTCTTTAAATCAAAAATCCAAACCCTTAACGGCGTTGATTCCTTTATTAAAATAGTGTTTTATTTCCTTCATTTCTGTAACAGTATCTGCGATATCCAAAATTTCCTTGGGCGCATTTCGTCCTGTCAAGATTACGCTCTGATTTTCTGGGCGATTATTAAGTGTATAAATAACCTCTTCCACAGTTATTATATCATTTACATCAAACTCATTTAAAGACCATAATGTATTTATTTCATCCAGTATAACTAAAAAATATGAGTTATCTGATAAGATTTCTTTAGCTTTATCCCATGTTTCTTTTATTGATCGTTTTTGTTCTTCCTCAGGTTTCTGCCAACTGTAACCTACGCCCCCGGAAATTATTTCAATCGCGTTACGCTCGAAGAATAATCTTTCTCCCGTTTCAAACTCCATACTTTTAAGAAATTGTATGATTATAGATTTCTTACTCCAGCCTACCGCTCTAACAACAGTCCCTATTGCTGAAGTTGTCTTGCCTTTGCCATTTCCTGTGTTAACAAGAATATATCCCATCATTTAGTCCTCTATAAGCCGGACACCACCATGTGTAGTCCTAAGTCTCCTGACCCTAACAAAATACCTTCCTAATCTATCTATATAATGCTTCTCAATTTTATCCAGATCGGTTGTTTCTTCACACCAAATGGCAATTACGCTCCCACTGTGAGCAATGTTCAGTCCCAAAAGCCCAAGCTTTCTTGTTAGAACGATCATCTCTTCAAGATAAGGTTTTCTTAAATTTTTTTGGTTTTTTAATGCACTTTCTTCACAAGCCGTTGCCATCTTTGCAAAATCACGTTCTTTAACGCCTTGAGCAAACAATTCGAATGTTTTATCAACAATACTAGCCCTGTACCATTTTTTTCTTTTAAGAACCATAGTGTTGACGCCTTTTTCTTCTTCAAAAGCTAGAATCGGAATTTCAGGAAAAGCACCAAGAGTTTCCCATTTACTGCCGTTCATGTTGTCAAACAGTGTAAGCTCCTTAAAAATTGTTGAGTCAGTTGCATCAATCTTCGTAAGTAATTTTGCCGCATCACTAAAATTCAAGTCAATATTTAATAATGAACATAATGCCCATAAAGTTCCTGAAAGTTGTGCTGTAGAGCTTGCATAGCCTTTACTTCTTGGTATTGAGTCAGAGGTAACTATTTGCAAGCGTTCAAATAAGCTTTCATCATTAATAAAGCGCAGGAAATTTTCAATCAGAGTCCTTATTTTTCTATATGCTTTTTTATTTAGTATATTCGCTTCCGTATATGGTTCGTCAATCATAACTGTAATTTCTTCAAACAGGTTTATAGTATTTGAAATGAGGGATTCAACACCTAAAACCCTTCCTTCAATAAATTCACCGCATGAAGCTGGAATTCTGGCAGTTTTTTTCATCCATCCCTTCAACCCTTCCTTCGTCGTTTAATAATAACTTGTCAGATGTATCTCATCTGTCCAAAACACCACGTCCATACATGTCTCTATACTCTTCTGGCGTAATTCCCTCATGCTGTTGGAAAATACCTCTGAAATATTTAACATCCTCATAGCCTATACTAATAGCGATTGATTCCTCATCAACATCTGGTTTTTGCAGCATCTTTTTAGCAGCATCAATTCTTTTTGTTACAACATAGTCATAGTACGACTTGCCTTCTTTTTCTTTAAAAAGTTTATTTAAATATTCAGGAACACAACCAGAATCTAAAGCAACTTTTGATAAAGAAATATTGTCAAAGTACTTTGTGTCAATCTGCTGTTTAATTCTGTCGATTAGTGTCTGTGCTTTTTTCTCTCTTATATCATTAATAGATGCGCAGTAGTTTGTTAAAAGAGTTTTAAAATACTCATAAAAATCTTCAATCCTTGAATTTTGCATTACATCCTTAACGGAAAACAGCTTGGAAAACAGGTTCGCATGATCTGCTTTTTGTTCTGTTTCATACCTGTCAATAGAAAGAGCAATCTCGACCATCATTTTAGGTAGTAACCGTTCCGGCAACTTTGATTTCTTCTCAACATTACGCAGTGCGTTAAATATTGCGTCAAGGCATGATAAAGCTTTTTCAAGATCCCCAACAACTGCACTGTAAACAAGCAATTCTTCTTTTTTCAATGGGTAGTTATATGTTATCTTGTTTTCCGGTTCTACAAAATCAATTGGAATTATAACACCCTCACCCATATAATATTTGTATCTAAGAGCCGATTTAGCTTGTTTGTATGATGTAGGTATTTCTATGGCTTCTTCTACAGTACGCCCAAGCCCAATAGTAACGCTTATTTTTAAATCCCTTAGAATAATACCTTTAATTTCTTCACACATTTCAATAAGCTTTTCAAAGGGATAGTCAGATCCAATTATTCCCGTTACTGTATTAAAGTGATTTATAAATGCCTTACCGTTTTTTATGACATCGAATTTATCTTGTACTAGCTTTAATAAAGTATAGATTAACAACATTTTTTCCTGCTGGTTATAAACAAGGGACACTTGCTTGTAATTATTTATTTTTAAAACGAAAACCCTGTATGGAGATTCAATGTTAAACTTGAAATATGATATCCCATCTTTAGCTTCTCTTTCCTTTTCAATATTTCCATGAATAAGATTTATTAAGAACCTATCTTCAAAAACAGGCTTTGAGTCATCATATGACTTAATCAGGTTATTTTTTCTTTCTCGCTCTATATCTGCACGCTTTATTGATTCAACTGCTCTAAGCAGGCTTCTGTTTAAGTCTGCCGGTTTTACAGGCTTGTACATAAAACCAATTACACCAAAATCCAACATTCTTTCCATGTATTCAGCTTCATCATATGTGCCATATAAAATTATTTTCAAATCAGGAAATGACTTATTAATCCTTCTGATAACCTGATACCCGTTTACACCAAAAAAACGTATATCTGCAATTAACAGTTGTATTATTGCACCTGCCAGTACAGCAAACAATTCATCAACATCAGACAAAGTCTTTGTTACAGTATATTCAGGTCTTTGTGTCCGAATAAATGTTTTGAAATTCCTTAGGTTATCACTATCCGTATCAGCTATAACAGTTTTTACCATAGGTCTTCTCCTATCAACATTATCTTTAAATACATCCGGATAAACGGACTTCTATTCAATATTACAGCAACCATAAAAATTTCACTAGGTTTTAGTCTGAAATTACAATACAATTTCTAATTTTCGAGGTTATTATATTATTCTTGGCTTAAAAAATAATTTGTATGAGAATTGATGTTTTTATGATACAATAGATTCATAAAAAAATAAAGGGTGTGTTTTGGTGAAAAAATCTTTGGAAGAAAAAATCATGGACATTTCTCTTGAAAGCATTGAAAAGTTTGCTTTGAGTTCTTTCCTAACTCTTATATTTGATAATTTGGATTTAATTGAACATAATTATTATTCCATTTCATATAAAGAAAAAGATTTAGAGGATATATCATCTTATATCCGTTCAATTTTTGTAAAGCTTGAGAGTATTATAGACACATCCTCAAAAGAAAAAGAAGTAATTTTAAATGAGTGTATATCTTATAAAAACAAACTGATTGAAATTGCTGCATGTGTTAATTTATACGATACCAACGCAAACATACTTGAGCTTTCCGTGGCAAATAAGTTAAGCTTAAATGAATATACTAATCCAAATTTAACTTTAAAGGATTTTGCAAAAGACAGCTTTTTAAAGAAATGCAAATGGTACTTTGAACAATTCGGAACGACGGAAATTGATAATGACCATTATTCATTGCTAATAGGATCATTCCCTTGTACAATGAATGAAACTGAACTTGCTAATTACATGGTTCAGGGTTACATTAAAAAGCTATCAGAACCGTTGGTTTCCCAAATTAAAAAATTTGAGTCAAATTCCATTGAAACCATCCTTCCTGAAAAATCTAGGTATTACGGTGTATATTTTAAACCTATTGCTGATGAAATTCAAAAGTTATTAAAAATAAATTTTAGTAGTCTTCCAAATCAAGAAATCGAAAATTTCTTTGACATGGAATCGGATTTGTTTGATAATATTTCTACCATATTTGATTATATTTATACATTACATTCAGATCTTAATTCAATTTGCGTAATTTTATCCTGTATGCTAACCTATCAGGATATAATCGGAAAGAATGTAATTTATACCGACCTTTACAAAAAAGCTCTAAACATGCTTAATGACGAGAATGAGCGAACTGCTTTTTCCGAGTCTGTTTTAGATGAAGTTCAAAATTATTTAGAAGAATGTACATCACAGCTTCAAGAGCTTTCAGAGAGACAGGATATAATATTCAGAAATGTTGACTTTAATCAGTTTTCGGTTAATACTCAAACCATGATATCAATGGAGTATTTTATCAGCGCTTCTTATTATGCCAATATAATTGACGATATTGAAAATCATGATCTCACAGAAGCAGATGCCGTAACTGCTGAACAGGGTTTTGTGGACAATAAGCTTTCAGAAATAAATGCTTTAATAATTGACAGCCTGATTCATGCAAAAAGTGTTTATTCAAAACCTTATTATGAATCAATGATAAGCTTTATTATCTCATCTGCATCTTCACCATTTAACTTAGAAGAAGCCATGAGCTATATTGAAAAATCTTTAGATTCAATACAAGAGAACTCTTTGTTAGCTACGTCAATTGAAAGGGCGTCCATTTTATTTAAAACAGATATTAAAGATAGAATTTTAAATGACTAAGTTGTGTTTAACTAAGAGAGCGGTACTTTTTTTATTAGGTTGATTTTATGCAAGGAACTTCTTATGATTAATTCTTAAACACACTGACTTAATAGCAAAAGAAAGGAATGTATTAACTTATGAAACGTATTAACAACGGTGTATTTTTGTATGAAGGAAAAACCATCTTGTCTGAGGATAATCTAAATCCTTCGGAAATAAAAAGTAAGCTTGCTTCCCTTGGTCATCCTTGGGAAGGCGATGACGCTTTACTTCAAAAAGATATTGCTAAAGATTCAACTTTAGCTTATTCCATCCTTAAAAATCACAACAAAGGAACAAAGGAACAATTACAGATTCGCTTTGATGCACTGGCTTCCCACGACATTACATATGTTGGAATAATACAAACAGCAAGGGCAAGCGGTCTTGAAGCTTTCGATATTCCTTATGTACTTACTAATTGCCATAATAGCCTTTGTGCTGTAGGTGGAACAATAAACGAAGACGACCATATCTTTGGGCTTTCTGCTGCAAAACGATACGGTGGAATTTTCGTTCCTGCACACCTTGCAGTAATCCACCAATACATGCGTGAAATGCATGCCGGCTGCGGTAAAATGATCTTAGGCTCCGACAGTCATACACGTTATGGCGCTATTGGTACTTTAGGGGTAGGCGAAGGCGGCCCGGAAATTGTTAAGCAAATACTTAACAACACTTATGACATAAACAGACCGGAAGTTGTGCTTATTCATCTTACAGGCAAACCACAAAAAGGCGTAGGCCCACAGGACGTTGCCCTTGCAATTATAGGTGAGGTATTTGCAGACGGTTTTGTTAAGAATAAAATTATGGAATTTTGTGGTGAAGGCGTTAAAAACCTTTCAATGGACTTTAGAATTGGAATTGACGTTATGACTACAGAAACAACTTGCCTTTCATCAATCTGGGAAACAGATGAAAAAACAAGAGAATATCTTAAAATTCATGGCAGAGAATCAGAATACACACAGCTTTCACCAGGAAAACTGGCTTATTATGATTCTGCCCTAATCATTGATTTAAGCAAGATTAAACCAATGATCGCCCTTCCCTTCCACCCAAGCAATGTATATACAATAGAAGATCTGAACAACAATGCAGTTGATATACTCACAAAGGTTCAGGAAGAAGGCAGAAAAGAATTTAATAACAAGGACATTGACTTTAATTTAACAAACAAGATTATTGACGGTATACTGCATGTTGACCAAGGTATAATTGCAGGATGTTCTGGTGGAACATACGAAAACATAATGGAAGCTGCTGCTATTTTAAAAGGACAATCAACCGGGGATAGTTATTTCTCATTAAGCGTTTATCCTTCCAGCCAGCCAGTTAACCTTGCATTAACTAAAAACGGAACTATATCAGAACTTATGGAAGTTGGCGCTATAATTAGAAGCGCATTTTGTGGTCCTTGCTTTGGTGCAGGAGATGTACCCGGCAACAACGGAATCAGTATAAGACACACCACCAGAAACTTCTTTAACAGAGAAGGTTCTAAACCCGACATGGGGCAAATTTCTTCTGTTGCTCTAATGGATTCAAGAAGTATTGCAGCAACAGCTCTTAACAAAGGCAGACTTACTCCTGCTACAGAAGTAGAAATTGCAGATTATGACGATTCGTATACTTTTGACAAAAATGTATACGATAAAAGGGTATACTATGGATTTGGAAAACCAGAGAAGGATTCAAAATTAAGGTTTGGTCCGAATATTGCTGACTGGCCTGAAATACTTTCTATGAAGGATAATCTAATTTTAAAGGTTGCATCCGTAATAAAAGACCCTGTTACCACCACCGACGAACTAATACCATCAGGGGAGACTTCATCCTATAGATCAAACCCATATAAACTGGCCGAGTTTACTTTGTCGAGAAAAGATCCGGCATATGTAGGAAAAGCAAAAGCTGTCTACGAAATTGAGCTGGACAGAAGAAAAGGTAAAGTAGCTGATGAAATTAAGAAAGTTCTTTCATTAACAGGGGAAAATGAGGATGTTGAATATTCAATCGGTTCTGTGATTTATGCAAACAAACCAGGAGATGGCTCTGCTAGAGAACAGGCAGCATCTTGCCAAAAAGTGCTTGGAGGACAGGCAAATATTGCAAAAGAATACGCAACAAAACGCTATCGCAGCAACCTAATCAACTGGGGAATGGTACCATTCACTATTCCGTCAGATTTTGAATTCAATTATGATGACGGTGCTTATATTTATATAAAAGGTATTAAAGAGGCTATAATAGAAGGTAAAGAAAATATTATTGCAAAAATAGTGCTAAAAGATGACACTGTGGCAGACCTTCCGCTTATACTTAAAGATATTAACGAAACAGAAAAAGAAATACTTTTATGCGGAAGCTTAATTAATTATTATGCAAGCAAAAGGTGATTGAATGCGTGCAATTATAATCGTGCTAGATGGTGTCGGCGTTGGGGAACTTCCTGACGCCGACTTGTATGGGGATTCCGGCAGTAACACTATTGAAAACATAAATAGAAAGCGTAAAATGAGTCTTCCTGAAATGACAAAACTTGGACTTGCAGACATTGATGGCATGTCAACCTTACCTAAAGCAAACCCAAAAAACTTGATTGGATGTTATGGTAAAATGGCTGAAAAATCCAAAGGCAAGGACACTACAACAGGGCATTGGGAGCTTAGCGGATTAATAACTGAAGAACCTTTCCCCACATTTCCTGAGGGCTTTAGCCCTGAGGTCTTAAAAGCTTTCCAATCCATCTCGGGTAAAAAAGCTCTTGGAAACAAAACCGCTTCCGGAACTGAAATTATTAAAGAGCTTGGCAAAGAACATTTGGAAACAGGCAGGCCAATTGTATATACTTCAGCAGACAGTGTATTGCAGATTGCAGCCCATGAGAACATAATTCCTATAAAAGAATTATATCGAATCTGTGAAGAAATGCGAAAATTCCTACAAGCACCTAATAATGTTTCAAGGGTAATTGCAAGACCTTTCATTGGAGGTCAAGATAATTTCACAAGAACCAAAAACAGAAAGGATTTTTCACTTTTACCTGGATCTGACACCTTGCTTACATTAGCAGAAAAAGCAAGCTATACAGTTTCAGCAGTAGGTAAGATTGAAGATATTTTTGCAATGCAAGGCATTACAGATTCTGTTCATACCACAAATAATCAAGAAGGCATAGAACAAACCATAAATTATTTAGAAACTGCTCCTAACGGCATTATTTTCACAAACTTGGTAGACTACGACATGTTATACGGTCACCGAAACGACGTGACAGGTTTTGCTGCAGCTCTTGAATACTTTGATCAACAGCTTCCTAGGATAGTCTCTTCCTTAAAGAAAGATGATATCTTGTTTATAACTGCTGATCATGGATGTGATCCTACTACAGCTAGCACAGACCATTCAAGAGAGTATGTACCTCTTTTAGTATATGGTAAAAGCCTTAAAAAAGGAGTAAACCTGCATATTCGTAACAGTTTTGCTGATTTGGCAGCGACTATACAGGAGTATCTTAAAATACCCGGTGATATTGCCGGTGATAGTTTTCTTTCAGATATAATTTTATAGCGGAGAGCATATGATAGACAGCAGACAAAACAAAATTGTAAAAGAGTTAATTTCCTTACAAAACAAGAAAAAACGTTCAGAAGAATCCTTGTTCGTTGCGGAGGGAATTAATTTTGTTTCTGAAATTCCCAATGATTGGGAAATAATTAGATATGTGGTTTCTGAAAGCTTTTCAGAAAAAAACATAGCCTTTGGTTTTAAAGCCAATGTACCTAAAGTGGTTTTTTCTGATAGGATTTTTAAAGAAGTTTCTGACACAGTCTCACCGCAGGGAATTCTAGCAGTTGTAAAGCAAAAGGATTATGATATCACTAGTTTAACTAGTGTTGATGAAGGTCAATTTATTATACTGGAGGAAATTAACGATCCTGGTAATTTAGGAACTATAATTCGAACAGCAGATGCGGCTGCTATAAACGCTGTGTTTATTACAAAAAACTCAGCCGATTTATATAATCCAAAAACCTTACGGTCTACTATGGGTTCAATTTTTCACTTGCCAGTTGTTACTGATATTGATATTGTAAATTTATTACCTAT
>CAZTAY010000021.1:0-25284 GCA_964611655.1 uncultured Eubacteriales bacterium | reverse complement strand
GCCCTAAGGCATCCGGCAATAGAACAATTCGTATGAACCAGGAGTTAACTGCCATGATGTGGGAAAAACGTAATTCTTGAACTTACTCTGATTTCTTGTGGATTTAACATATCCTGCAAGAATGAGGAATGGCCAGAAACCGGCATTTTGCCGGTTCTGGCCACTCCTATTTGGGACTTATTTTACAGCCCCTTTTTGTTAGTTTCTATTTCTCTTTTAACTTAAACCTACTAACCATTTGGTTTAATTTTACGGCTAAATCTGAAATTTCATTTACAACTAGAACCTTATCTTTTGATTTTATGGATGCTTCTTGAGCAACAGTAGCAAGATTGTTCACCTCAATACTTACTGCATCTATTTCTTCTTCCTGTTCATTAGAAAAAGCAATAATTTGAGATAGCTTATCAGATACTTCGCTAACCTGTTTTTCGATATTACTTAAAGTAGAAGCAGTATCATAAGCATGTTTTGAACCTTCTTTGACTCTGCTTATAGATTCCTCAATCAACATTGCTGATTCTTTGGCAGCTTGAGCGCTCCTGCCTGAAAGATTCCTAACCTCATCAGCAACTACTGCAAAGCCTTTTCCGTGCTCACCGGCTCTTGCAGCTTCTACAGCTGCGTTAAGTGCAAGTAAATTAGTTTGAAATGCTATATCATCAATAACCTTAATTATCTTAGAAATATTATCAGATGATTTATTAATTTCTTCCATTGATGTAAGCATATGTTTCATTTCTTGATTGGCTTCTAAAGCTGATGAGCTAGCTGATGACATTAAATCATTCAGACTCTTAGATATGTCAGAATTCATCTTAGTTTTAGAGTGAATAGACTCTACATTATCTAAAATATTCTTAACTACAATATATCTTTTTTCTGAGCTCTGTGATTCAAGTAAACTGGCTTCTGAAAGAAAACTGGTACCTTCAGCCACCTTGGTAGCAGTTTCATCAATCTCTGAAATTAAATGATTAAATATAATTATTATTGACTCTAAAGAATCCTGAATGGATTTAAAGCTACCCACAAACTCTGTTTTAATATTTACATCAAGATTTTGTTCAGAAAGACTTTTTAGAGCAGTATTTACTTCACCTATGTAAAGGGAAATCCTATCTTGCATTTGATTCATTGCATTTTTTATTATTGCAAAATCACCATGATAATCACCATCTATTTGAACAAAATTACCATCTGTCATTTCCCTTAATGCAGTAGATGCCTCATTAAAAGGTTTTATAATGTTCTCCATTAATGAGTTAATATTTAATATAATTTTTCTCCAGTCACCTTCATATATTTCGGAATTAACTCTGTAATTCAAATTTCCATCAGTAGCATTTAATAATAAATGATTAATGTCATTAGAAATAGATTCAAAGTTCTTCTTAATTTCGATTATTTTGTTGCTAAATATAGCTTTTTTACCATTAAAATTCTTTACTTGAGCATCAAAATTTCCGTTTGAAAATTCAGTTAACGTAGTCATAATATCGTTAATTGTTTCTTTTTCAATTGAGATGATTTCGTTAAAGCCCTCAGCCACTTTCTTAAATTCTCCGTCAAATTCTGAAACATCAATTGATGCATCAATATCACCGTTTAGATGTTCATTTATAACAATGTTTATATTATCGGAGAATCGTTTGAATATTCCAACAACCTTAGATAAGTCTCTTGTTAACACTCCCAGCTCATCGTTTTTGCTATGGCTGAAATTAACAGAGAAATTACCTTGAGAAATATTATGGGTAATATTCATTAGTGTTTTTATAGGTTTGGAAATACTTCTGATTATTATAATTGCTAGGAATATAGAAAATAATACGCTGAGCAAAGCAATAATGAGAACTATAATAGTTACTTTATTTGCAGTGTCTAAATTTCTAGCAGCCATTGATTCAATTTCAGTTACGTTAATGTTATATATTTCTGATAGCATATCAAATATCTTGTTACCCACGGGCATAATATATTGAGTGCTAAAATTATTGGCACCTAAGGAGTCATTATTATATGCTAACTCAAAAGCGCCTTCTCTTAACCGTACATGCTCGTCCATTGTTTTAATTAGTTCTTGCATTTTGGTTGCATCATCAGTTTTATTTTTAGTTTTTACAAATTCTAAGTAAGAATTTGCTTCTTCGTAAAACAAATTAGTAAAGTCAACTGTTAAAGCTTTAAACTTGTCTCTACTTTCTTCGTCAGTTGCGAAATAGGTGTTTTTTAAATGCAATAATGTATTGTTATAATACATTTGCATTTTATTTAGATTGTCTAAAGTTTGTAGGTTATCGTTTACAGTATCAAATCCTTCAGCACCTATTTTAAGGAGTTGAGTAGTGGATAATGCTGAAATAACCACTAGAAAAATAATTATAGTAGTAAACCCTAGCTGCATTTTAGTTTTTAAATTCATAGTATTCATATAAAACACCTCTGATTTTTTTATCTATTATACTACAAAAATGCCAAAAAAACATTATATAAAATTTTTAGGGTTGTATCAAGATTTTTATACCTATTAAAATTAATATAATGCCGCCTAAAAGTTCTGCTTTATTTTTGAATTTATCTCCTAGGGCTCTACCTGCCATTACCCCAATAAAGGACAGTAAAAATGTTATAATACCAATAACCAATACTGCTTCGTAGATATTGACATTTAAAAAGGCAAAAGAAACTCCAACTGCAAGAGCATCAATGCTTGTTGCAATTGACAGCATAATAAGGTTTTTATGATAACCTTTGTAACTTGTTTTTTCCTCATTCAAATTTATATCTTCATCAGTGTTTTTAAAACTTTCATATAGCATTTTACCGCCAATTAAAGTTAAAAGGAAAAATGCTATAAAATTATCAATAGAATTTAATTTTTCGTTTATATGTATTCCTAGATAATAACCTAAATAAGGCATCAATGATTGAAAAAAGCCAAAATATATAGCAACAATAAAACAATCCTTAAGAGACTTGTTTTTTTTAAGTCCTTGGGAAACAGCTACAGCAAAAGCATCTGTAGCTAAGCTTACAGCAACAATACAAAGTTCTAATAAATGCATAAAGTCCTCCATAAATTAGGGTTATAACATATTATATAATAACATCATATGTAGGTTTTAACATTTAATAGAACTTAAATTAAGGACATAAAAAGCTGTTACTCAATTAGAAATAACAGCTTATAATCAAAGATAGAATTAATAAAATAATGATTAATTATACATAAATAAGTAATATTATTTATTCACAGAATCCTTAAGTGCTTTACCTGCTTTAAAACGTGGAGCTTTTGATTCAGGAATAGTCATAGGTTCTCTAGTTTGAGGATTTCTACCTTCACGAGCTGCTCTATAAGCTACATCAAATGTGCCAAAACCAACCAATTGAACTTTGCCACCGTTTGTTAATTCTTCTGTTACTACGTCCTCAAATGCTTTTAATGCTTTTTCAGCATCCTTCTTACTAATCTCCGCTTTAGCAGCCATTGCAGATACCAAATCCGATTTATTCATAGTTAATCCTCCTCATTTTCTTTACATATATGCTCAATCGTTCCAAGCAAGAACGATCAAAAACAGAAACTATGACATTATTGAGTTTTCAAATCTTATGTTTATTTATAAACGTTTCTAAGCTGTTTGTCAAGGAAAATCAATTATAATTTCGATAAATATTTTTTAATTTCGTCAAAATTACATCAATTAGTAACACATGTAACATAGTTGTAATAAAAAACGGCTTTCCCGAAAAGTCATTTCTCGGGAAAGCAATTTGATTAAGTTTTAACAGAAAGAGCGTTAATAGCAATATATATCAGTTACTATAAGAAGTAAAAATAAAATAACTAAATATGCTTTATTCTACAAATAGCTGGACAATAATTTTACCATATTTTTTATTGTCAACTATACCTATTCCAACTTTTTTGTATCTCTTGTCTAAAATATTTGCCTTATGGCTTAAGCTTTTCATTAATGCAGAATGGGCGTTATCAATATTTTTGTTACCAGCGATATTTTCTCCGGCAGATTTATATGATATACCAAATTGTTTAAGCATATTAAATGGTGATCCGTATACAGGTGAATCATGGCTAAAATAATTATTATTATTCATATCTTCAGCTTTTAATTGTGCTACACCTGAAATTTTATCATCAAGTTCAAGTAAAGGCAAGCCATTTTTTTGTCTTTCTTGATTGATTAAGTTAATCATTTTTTCTTTTTCACTAGCCTTATTATTATTTTCTTTTTGAGCACCGTTCATTATTGATGCTTCTTTAGCAAGCTGCTCTGATGCAGTTCTTACATATTTACTATTGACAAGACCGACAGAATTATCTGGAAGCTGAACTACATACCAATTTTCCATACTTCCTAAAACTGTTAAAAGCATGCCATTTTTAAGTTGTGTGATTAGAGGATATGACGTACCAGGTCCTGATCTAACATTTAAGCTTTTTGCAGTAACTTCAATAGTTTTGACATCAGTTTGCTCAAAAGCAATATACTTGTTTGCTTTTACATTATTATAAGAAAAAGCAGCTAAAAACAGATAAAAGCAAATACATACTATAATACCGGCTCTCTTTTTCATAATATTCCACCCTTCATAATTCTTGAATCTTTTTCCATATTATTTATCATGAGTGTAATTGTTATACTGGATAATTATTGCAATATAATCTCAAAATCTTTCTTTCAGTAGATTGAATTTACTTGAAATGAAACAAGCTTAAGGTGCATAAAATATGATAAATATTTATGATTGGATTGATTAAAATGTTTATGGAGTCAGAACAACCACAAATCAATAATTTATATGGAATCAAAGGAAAAAAACCTGATAAAAGCCTAGTAGAGCTGGTTTATCTAAGCTTAATGGATAAGTCCAATAAATGTTTTAAATATGCTCAGTTTAAGGATCTTATAAAAGACGATTTTTCGCAAGCAATACTTTGGAAGATGCACCTTAATGACATAAAACACAAAAAGTTACTTGAAAACATATATTTCCACGTCACAGGGGAAAAATTCATTTACGATAAAATGGCAGAAGAGGAGGAAAGCGTGCAAATAAATTCCTTAGACGAAGCCATTAATGAAATGATATTTGAAAAGCTAGAGACGGTTGAATATCTTAGAAAAATATATTACGCTATATTTAATTTAACAATTCGTGATATGCTATTTGAAATAATAACAGATGAGCAAGCCCATGCAATAAAGCTTTGCACTCTTCAAGCCAGAGCATGTTCTCGCTAACCAAGTTAACGAAAAGGCTAAAAATCAAGATAATGAAAGTAAAAATGGTTGTATTGTACACGATAGACCCTCAAGATGTCGACAAAAGGCTGGGAGACTGTGGGGTTTGGGGGTAAACAATGCTGTCAACATAAGCTAAACAACCCTTTTAATCTTAGAGCGAGATTTCTTATGTGCTTCCGTGGGACGCACAAAATGCCTGTTAGGAAAAGAGCAAACTTTTGTACTTTGTAGGCGAAGCATAAGCTTGTTTAACAATATCTCTTTTTTTATATGGTCGTCACAAAGCAGAATTAACACAAGATTGTTTTTCAGCTTGCCAATAACAATACTTTCGTTAGTTATGTATCGGTGCTTCATATATTTATGGTGGTCGTTTATTGAAATATGGCTGTCTGTTACGTATTTTATTGCAGCGGCCATATTGCTTAAGTACATAGTTGCGTAATAATCTTGCAAAACAGAAACGACAGTTTTTCCGCTAAATTCTTGCTTGTTTTTTATGCTGTTGTATTTTGTTTCAACGCCCCAAATCAAAAAATAAAGTTCAGCAAACTCGGTCTTTTTAAGCTTGGTTCGTCCGAGATTTGTGATGAGAGTTTCTTGCTCTCCGTTTGGCAGAATAAGCTTTATAACGTATCAATTTCAGCATTAAGGCTCTTTTGCAAACGCATTAAAAACTTAATGTTATCCTGACTAAGCTGTTGAACCAAATATTTGGAAGGGTAACCCTGTCAAAAATAAATAATCCACGGCAGTCTATAGTTTTTAAATTTTTATAGAATTCGATGTGATTTCTTGCCATTGTTCGTTCCGATACATCCAAGCTTTTTATATCAGCGTGAATAAAACAGTTGTTTAGCACATCACTAAGCACTGAGACTCTATTTCTGGGAGTAGTAGTATGTCTGGTTGGTGGAAATTCTTTTGACAACTCTGCAGAGCGTGTTAATTAAAGCTCTGTGCCGTCAACAGCAACAATAGTCCTTAAAGCACTTAAATGCATTGTTATTTAATGCTTCTCCTGCAGTCATAAGAAACAGCGTTTCAAATGCCTTTGGCGAAATGTTGCGAGCCTTTGAAAAAGCCTGTTTAGTTATGGTTTTTTCAATATTCTCATCTAACAATTTAACAAATTCATCAAGTTCAAGCTGTAAAGAATTTTCTTGATGTTGTGATTGATTTGAAAAATCAACACTACTAATGATTTCAATGGTATTCTCAACTAACAAACCTACAAACTTTTTCATTATCGCACCAATTTTCGTTAAGAACACATCAAAATGTGTTCTCAGTCAATGGTCATTTTTGACTAACATTCTGTCAATTTTTGTACGATTTTACTTTAGCTTAAGTTGACAGCATTGTTGGGGCAAAGCTCCGAGGTTAAATAGGTTGTCAATAGAAAATGGTCGTATCACACATGATACGACCATTTAAAATCAACATTTATTTATATAAAGGAAATTTGTTTGTAAGCTCTGTAACCATATTTGTAGCTTTTTCTTTGTTACCTTCAAAATCATCTAGTGTAAGCGCTATTACATCAGCGATGACTTCCATTTCAGCTTCTTTCATGCCGCGTGTTGTTGCAGCAGGAGTTCCTAGTCTAATTCCGCTTGTAACAAATGGTTTTTCAGGATCAAAAGGTATTGCGTTTTTATTACATGTAATCTTAACTGCATCCAGATTTTTTTCAGCAACTTTTCCAGTAATGTTACGGCTTCTAAGGTCAACCAACATTAAATGCGTATCTGTACCGCCAGATACTATTCTAAAACCGTTTTTCTCAAGTGCCTTAGCTAAAGTTTTTGCGTTTTTAATAACTTGCTCAATGTAAGTTTTGTATTCGGGACTTTGAACTTCTTTAAATGCTACAGCCTTAGCAGCTATAACATGCATAAGAGGACCGCCTTGAATACCAGGGAATAATGCTTTATCGATTGCTGCAGCATGTTCTTCTTTGCAAAGAATAATACCGCCTCTAGGTCCACGAAGTGTTTTATGTGTTGTAGTTGTAACAAAATCAGCATAAGGAACTGGGTTTGGATGTTGTCCTGCTGCAACCAGTCCGGCTATGTGAGCCATATCAACAAAAAGGTATGCTCCGACTTCTTTTGCAATTGCCCCGAACTTTTCAAAATCAAGTGTTCTTGAATAAGCACTTGCTCCTGCAACAATCATTTTCGGTTTTTCTTTGATAGCAATTTCTCTAACTAAATCATAATCAATGGTTTCAGTTCCTTCAGAAACGCCATAAGGAACAACATTAAAATATTTTCCACTAATGCTAACAGGGCTACCGTGAGTAAGATGTCCGCCGTGAGCAAGATTCATGCCCATGATTTTATCACCGGGATTTAAAACTGCAAAATAAACAGCAGTATTCGCTTGAGCTCCTGAATGTGGCTGAACATTCGCATGGTCAGCTCCAAAGATTTGCTTTGCTCTTTCTATTGCAAGAGACTCTGCAATATCTACATATTCACATCCGCCGTAATAGCGTTTACCTGGATATCCTTCTGCATATTTGTTTGTTAACTGTGTTGCCATAGTTTCCATAACTGCTTTTGAGGTGAAGTTTTCAGATGCAATAAGTTCAATGTTCTCGGATTGCCTTTTGTTTTCCTTGGATATAGCATCTGCTATTTCCTTATCCACCTGTGCGATCAAATCAATGTTACTCATTCCAAGTTCCTCCCGAATAATCAGCATTAATAATTGTACAATTTTAAAATGAAGTTCGATGAACCCATAATACGCTATTATAACATAAAATCAGACAATTTAATATACTTTATTTTTTAGCAAAATGGGTTTGTATTAAATTCCTGTATGACCAAAACCGCCTTCTCCTCTTTCGGTTAAAGGGAGCTCATTAGTTTTAATCCAGTTTACTTTTGAAATTGTAGAAATTACAAGCTGTGCAATTCTATCTCCTCTTTTGATGATGAACTCATCAGAGCCTAGGTTCAATAATATAACTTTTATTTCTCCTCTATAATCAGAATCTATTGTTCCTGGACTGTTTGGCAGGATAATACCGTGATTTAATGCTAAGCCACTTCTAGGTCTTATTTGAGCTTCATAATCATCAGGTATTGATATTTTAATGCCTGTGGGAACTAAAGTCCTCATAAGGGGACTGAGAATTATATTTTCTGAAATATTTGCATAGAGATCCATTCCTGCAGACGATTTGGTCATATAAGATGGAAGGGGAAGATCCATAGCAGTTTCAACCTGCTTAATAAAAAATTGACTGTTCATATTACTACCTTTCGCTAGTTAATAGTATATAGCTTGTTGGATTTATTATAGTTAGCTTTAACACCTAAAATATCTTCAGCTAAAACCCTAAAAGGAATATACATACGACCCTTTTTAATTTCAATTGGTACAGGTGATTTAATAAGATTATCGTTTATGTACATATCGTTACTATCTACTTTAAGGATAATTGTTTTTTCTTTGTACCTTATTTCAAGGGTTCTATCAGAATTGTTCCAGTTTGTAGTAGCATCTGCATTTACTGATTCGATAAAAGCTTTAAGAGGAACCATAACGCATGCTTTTTTACAGTAAGGTGTGGCATCAATTGTATAGGTGACAGAGTTTATTATTAGTTCTTTTGATCCTAACATAAATGAAACAGTGTTAAGATTTTCATTTTCTGTTGATATTTCTTGAGTTTGATCAATTGCAGCCAGGATATTAATTTCTAATAAAGATAAAGCACATATAATTATAAATAAAACAAATAATCGTTTCAAAATCTACCTCCATGCTAATGCGCTAAAAAGTAATTAATTGCAGATAATAAGTGCTTGGAAAAAAAGCTTCAATAGTACCTAAAATAGGATTAATTGATGCTAGGTTTACAAACGCACCTCCAAATATACATTCAGCTGTTGCTATTATAGGTAATAATGCATACAAAAATGCATTGTCTTTGAATAGAAGAAGTGCAACAAACAATATAACACTGAGTACTAATACATACAAAAAAAGTATGAAGAAATTCAGAATATTGCCTCCGCTTATACCAAAATTTTGTATTATAAACAGAAGTAAAGAGCTAAAAAAAATAACTACTAAAGCTCCGGAAGCTGTGTTTGATAAAAGAAATATTTTTCTATCTGAACTGTTTAATTTATTGTAAACTTCACCTTTTTTTTGCTGCAATATAGAAAGCGCAAAAGAATACATGAGTAGGAATACAAAAATAGCAATGATACCATGAAAAATATCCTTGTCTTTTTTTCGTATTATATTTTTAGCAGCAGCGTAGATGTTTTCGTATTCAGCTTTAAGATAATTTCCTTCTTTATAAAAGCTCGAAAATTGTTCTTGAATATTTAAATTTGCAGTTTGTAAATCTAAGATTCCTTCAGTTGTTAAGTAATTTGTGGCTAATCTAGGTGAAATAATTCTAAAAATGGCAGATGACATTATTTCATTTGTAACTGATGCTGAAATTGTTTTTGGAGATGTTATACATAAAACTAGTTTAATGTAATTTCCTGAATTAATCATTTCATCGAAATTGTTGTTTATAATATACCCACATTCAAGCTTACCTGAAGTAACATCCCTAACTAAAGATTCTTTATCGTTATAAAAAACAGTTTCAATGTTTTCCTGTGTCAAATTCTGTACTAATTCATTGGATATGGGAGAATTTTTGTTAAATATAATTCCTATTTTCAAAGATAAAATTTCATTACCAATTGAATTATATAAAAATAGAATCAAAAGTAAAACTAAGGCTGATGCAATATAATAAGTTTTACTTCTAAAATACTGTTTTATAGTAATATAAAAAGATGAAATAAAAAAGCTCATGAAAATTTACACATCCTTACTCTAAGGATAGTATTACCTAGGAAATAAAAAAGCAAAATATAAAAGAGTATAACTATAATTGAAAAATATGAATAATTATCAACGGCAGACTCCTTAAATAATGAAAAAAGATGATAATATGGCATGAATAATGAAATCTTTTCCACAGCAGAAGGTAAAAAAGACAAAGGAGCAATACCTCCTGAAAAAAACAAACTGGCTCCTGACATTAAAAAAAGGATTATTCCTCCGGCTTTGGACTCTTTGAACAATGACCCAACTAGAGATGTTATAGAGCTAAGGAAAAGTAATAGCAATAGCAAGGACATAAGAAAAGTTAGGTTAAAATTTAATCCTAAATACTGTAGCCCTAAGCCAAATAATATTGATAATGGTAAAAATGATATACACAGGACAATAAACTTAAGAAAGTATACTTTGCTGAAAGGTATTAGAGACATTGCGAACCTAGTTTGAATTTTATTAGACAAGCTTATATTAAAGGGATCTAAAAATAATATCCCTGAAATTGTTAGAAAAAACAAACCCAAAAATATTGCATAATACAAATCAATTGTTAAGTCACCTGTTGCAGAATGAACTTCTGTTCCAAAAAATTCAGCTCTCTCTAAAAATAGCTTAATAAAATTAAAATTTATTTGATATAGATGATTGTTAAATGTACTGTCAGGCACTTCTCTTAAGACCGCATAGATCCCTGCTTGAGCAGATGCAAGTTGGCTTGTTAAGGCGTCTATAAAAAGAGAAACCACCTTTGAATTTATAGGCATCTCACCGTTTAAATTTACTTTTAGATTGGTTGAATTGCCGTATTTTATATCGTTTATAAAATCTCTTGGAATTGTAATTACAGCCGAATAACCGTTTTTTATTTTATCTCTGGAGCTTTCTTTTGATACACCTTCTATTTCCATTGTACCTTTTTGATTGTAGCTAAATGCATTTATTAAAGATCTGCTTTCAAATGAATTGTCTTCATTTACTATTGCAACAGAAAATTTATCAAATAGTTTTGTTTTATATAACATGCCACTGGCAACTACAATGGCAGATATTGAGAGTAATATATAGAATATAAATAATAGTATAGTCTTTTTTGGAAAATAAAGCTTAAGTTCTGTTTTAATAAAATACATAAGTTCATTCCTCATAAAAGTTTCTTTAATTGTACATCAACGCAGTAAAAAAGACAATAGAAAAAGCCCTCAAAAGAGAGGGCTTTGACTTTGGAGTATATGGATTATTGCATCATACTGCCAGCAAGAACAGAATAAAAATTCTGAATATTACCTTGAACTTCCATCATGAAAGAGTTAAGCTCTTGTGCAGATGCTTTTAAGAAATAGAAGTCTTCACCCTTCTTTTCAGGGAACTCACTAGCTTCAAATGGAGATTTTGAGTATAAAAGAGAAGTTACAACTTGAGCTGAATCATAATTGGATTCAAAGTTCAATGTCATATTATCAGCCTTAAGTGTAATTTCTTTGTCTTTTTCGGAGATTACTAAATTACCTGTAATATCAAATGATGCATTTAATTCATTATCGCTTGTGTTTAATAAGCATTGAAGGTTGTAATCACCAGTTGTTTTATCCCATTTAGTTTTTAAATCAAAATTAAGTGAGTTTACTTCACCTGTATAATCAGGAAGTTCAAAACTTAAAGTAATATAACTTTCGTAAGGTGAAGTATTTTCAATTTGACCGCCCATTGCTAGATTAAAGTTTACTTTCATGTCTTCATCAAATGAAGGAGAAGATATAGCTACAGTTGCTTTTATATCTTCACATGGATTGTTTTTGCCTAAAAATGTTACTTCTACTTCTTCTTTAAGTTCTTGTTCACTTATAGCTATTTCAACAGGGAATGTCATTTTTCTAATAATTCCGTCTTTATCGATAGCTAAACTTATTTCAACATCTTTTGTGATAGATACGCTTTTAAGCATTTCCTTTAATTCACCCTGTGGAACACCATTCATTTCTGCTGATTGTTCATATGATTGCCAGAATGGTTCCATAAATGTTGATTCAAACAGTATATCCATTGCTTTTGTTACAACTTCTGTATATGAATCTTTGTTAATAGTGAGGATATATTCAGTACAATCAAAATCTCCCACTTTAATGCTTTCCTTTACTTCGTATTTAGCGTCTTTGTATAAATCATTGGATAGTGAAGTAAAATCTTTTATAAGTTTTTCCATTTCTTCGTTATTACCAGCTGCAAAAGCCTGATCGATATATGTCTTTGGATCAAAACCTAAATCTTCTTGAGTAATTTCTCTTGAGTTTGTCATCTTTGAAAATTCACTGTTATTAATATCATCAATAAGAGTTTCAAGGTTAAATGAAAGATTTTTTGATGCTAACTGAGGTACTGATAAAGTTAGATCATAATTTTCAAGACGAATTCCTGCATTAACCAAAGGATTATTAAATGCTTTAAGAGTTATATCTGCTTGAATACGTTTTTGAGGCAAGTCAGTATAGGATTCTATGGATAATCCTGAATTACTGATATTACCAAGTAATTCATAACCATTTGAAGACACGGATTTAAGACCTATTTCAATAACTTCTTTGTCTAGTCCGGTAGAGCTGATTTTTTGCATTTGACTTAGAATTCCTGCTTCTGAAAATTCTGTTGAATATTTTTCTAATTTTGACATAGCATCTTTTACGATTGCCTCAGGATTTTTACCAGAAGCGCTGGTCATCATAAAAGCGATTAAAGCAACAACAACAAGAGCAGCCGCAATGATAATTGGCAATTTATAATTCTTTTTTGGTTGTTGAGATAAGTCACCATAAGTACCTGAGTTTTCTGATGTTGGAAGAATGTCATTTGTTTCAGTTGGTTCTTCCACCTTATCCAAACTAATAGGCTCTTCTGTAATATCAGGTTGAACATCTTGCGTGTTACTGTTTTCTAAATTTTCATTGTTCTCTGGAATGTTATTCTCATCCATTCTAAAACCTCCTTTTAATTATTGTTCGATTAATTGGACGACAAGTTGCTTTAATTCATCATTCTTCAAATGAATTTGCCTGATTTCATTTGTGATATCACTTAATCCGTTCTGTCTTATCACATACACGCTGTCATATAAAGCATACATTTCGTCAGTACCATGACTCGTATAAATCAATGTTTTGCCATTGGACTTTAACATGTTCAAATAACTTAAAACATCATTTTTAACAGAGAGATCAAGACCTGTAAAAGGTTCATCCATTATAAGAACTTCTGGATTATGGAGGATTGAACAACAAAAATGCACTCGTTTTCTTTGTCCTCCAGACAATTCTTTTATTTTCTTTTTCTTAATCTCCTTTAGGCCGAGAAGACATGAAATACTGCCTTCATTAAAAATATGCTTCTTGTTAACTCCATATAACCCTGCAAAAAACATTAAATTATCCCAAACGGTTAAATCTTCTAAAACCGCGTCGTCCTGTGGGACAAATCCAATACTTTTTTTTGCAAATTTTTTATCTTTAGATAAGTCCATGTTGTCAATGAATATTACACCAGAGTCTGGCTTTGATATTGTTGATAAAATACGTAAAAATGTTGACTTACCACTTCCGTTTTTTCCAACTATACAAGCTGTTTTTCCTTTTTCTACAGACAAATTAATTCCCTTAAATATAAAATGCCTATTATAACTCTTAGAAATATTTTCGGCCCTTAGCATAAGATAGCTCCTTAAAACCATAAAGCAATAACTTATCGATTTTTTTGGTTCAATAAGGTGACAGCTAAACATGATTTATAACATTTAGTAATTATAGCACAATAGCAAAATCGATGCAATGTTACATTCCGTACTTTAATAATTATTATTTAAAGTGTGGAAATTAGAATATTTTTTTGGTACAATGTATCTGCCTATTGTATAAAGTTAGAATATGCAGATTTAACTGTAATATTTATATACTTTAAGAGAGCGGTGTATTAATGTATCTGAAAAGAATAGATATTAAGGGATTTAAGTCTTTTCCGGACGGTATTTCATTAACCATTGATAAGGGTCTGACTGCAATTGTAGGTCCAAATGGCAGTGGTAAAAGTAATATAGCAGATGCCGTTCGCTGGACATTAGGAGAACAGAGCATTAGAAGTCTTAGAGGGAATAAAACAGAAGATGTTATATTTTCCGGCACACAAACAAGAAAGCCTTTAGGCTTTGCAGAGGTTTCGATTGTATTAAACAATGAAAAATCAATACTTCCTATTTCTTTTACAGAGGTTATAGTTACAAGACGGGTTTATCGTTCAGGTGAAAGCGAATATTTTTTAAATGGCAAAAAGGTTCGACTAAAGGACTTGGATGAATTGTTCATGGACACTGGACTGGGCAAGGAAGGCTATGCAATAATAGGACAAGGACAGATAGAAAGCGTACTAAATGTTAAGTCTGAACAACGACGGCTTCTTTTAGAAGAAGCAGCAGGGATAATGAAATTCAAAACACGATTGATTGAGACAGGCAAAAAACTGGAGTTAGAACATCAAAACCTTTTAAGGTTAAAGGATATTTCGTTAGAAATAGAATCTTCCCTAGCACCTTTAAAAGAAGAAGCTGAAAAAGCAAAGGAGTATTTATCATTTGCTGAAGAACTAAAAAAGCTGGAGGTTGCTTTTTTCATTACAGAGGAAAGCAGGCTTGATCAATTAATTAAAAAGGTTGAGAGTGATATATTAATTAATTCTCAACAACTAGAAGCTTTAAACACTCAAAAAGAAACTTTGTTTACTAGAGAATCAAAGCTGAAACAAAAGTTAGATTACATTAATGAAAGAATTACATCTGGCACAAAAAATGTTTATGAAATCCGTTCTAGTATTGAAAAAAAAGAAGGAAGTGTAAGGTTATATTCAGAGCAGCGTGATCACATTCGCAAGAATATCGAATCCATTAATGCTGACTCATATTTACAAAAAGAAAAAATTCAACAGCTAAATACTGAGCTGGATCTTATTAACGCAGAAATTAGTTCAAAAGAACTGACTTTAAAGGCATTAAGGGCAGATGAACAGGACTTAAAGGAATCTATAATTTTATCAAATAAATCTATTATGGTTACTGAAGAAGCAAGCGAGAACTTTAAAAGTGAAATCATTGAAAAGATGAAGGATGCCTCTGAAATTGAAGTTGAAATTTCAAAAGCTGAATCGGCTATAGATAGAGATAATGAAAAACAAGCCCAAATTAATACAGAAATAAATGAACTTAAACAAAAAATTAACGAAAACCAAGATATTATAAAGCTTTGTAATGATAGGATTTTTAAGTTAAATTTATATAAAAAAGATGCGGAAGAAAAGTATAAAGATATTTGCAAAAAATATTTGGAAGCACAAAGAAACTTGGAAGCTTTAAAAGACAAACAACAATCCACTTCTTTCAAATATTCTAATACCGTTGCAAGGATAAACGTTTTAAAAGAAATGCAGAATGAAAAAGAGGGGTTTTGGGGAAGTACAAAAATAATTCTTTCAGCAGCCAAAAAAGGTGAATTAAAAGGTATTGAAGGCGCGGTTGGAGAGAATCTTACTGTACCTAAAGAATACGAAATAGCTATATCAACGGCTCTTGGTGCATCAATCCAAAATATTATAGTAACAACTGAAAATGAAGCTAAGTCTGCAATTGCATACCTTAAAAAAGTTAGGGGTGGAAAATCAACTTTTCTGCCATTAACTTCAGTAAAAGTATACGAATCAATTCCAAGGCGAAATCTTATTGGAAATGGC
Source organism: uncultured Eubacteriales bacterium (assembly GCA_964611655.1). GTDB lineage: Bacteria > Bacillota > Clostridia > Lachnospirales > CAZTAY01 > CAZTAY01. Next base: position 9,382 of record CAZTAY010000021.1, on the reverse strand, counting down.
ATAATTGGTATTGCAAGCGAGGTAGTTAAATATTCAGAAAAATACAAACCTGTATTCCAAAACCTTTTAAACAGAATTGTGGTTATAGACAATATTGATAATGCCATTAACTTTGCTAAAAGTAACAATTATGCTTATAGATGCGTAACTTTAACAGGCGAAACAATAAGTCCCAGTGGGTCATATACTGGTGGCAGTCAAAATAATAACCAGACTAATATTTTTTCAAGAACCAGAGAAATAGGAGAGTTGCAGGCAGATATTGATAAACTCGCTCATGAAAAAGATTCAATTGAACAACAGTTGGATATAATTCAAAGAGAGTATAATATAATTTTTCAGGAAAAAGAAAGTTTGACTAATCAATTGAAAGAAACAGACATAAACAATGCTCAAATCACTAAAAGTCTTGATGAGATATCTGAAAGTTTAAAAGAACAAAACTCTAAACATGAAGCATTATTAAATGATTTGAATTTCTATAAAATGAAGGAAAATGAAACAATAAATAAGCTAAACTTTTTAAGGGAGAACAGGGTAAAAATTTCATTAGAAATAGATCAAATTAACAATGAAATAATGGAAATTCAGGACTCTTTTAAATTGGACAGGCAAAAAAGAGATGAAATACTTGACGAAATAAATAGTTTAACTGTTGTAATAAATCAGAATAAAGAATCAATCAGCGTTTTGAAAGAAAAAGCAAACTCCGCTACTAAGAGCCTAAATGAAGTTCTATTAGAAAGTGAAAATAAAAAAAGTATTCTTTCAGGACTAAAGGAAGAGCTTCAAGAAAAATCTGAGGAAATTACAAAGACTAAGAATGAAGTTTTGACAATGAAAGAGCTTGCGTTTAAAGAAGAAGAAGAGGTCAGACAACTTGAGGAAGCAAAAAGAACAATTGAAACCGAAAAACAGGAAGTTGAAGAAGAAATTAAAAAATCCTATGCTGATAATGAAATTCTAATTTCCTCTAAAAATAAATCAGAATCTCTTAAAGATAAATATGAAAATGAAAGACGTATACTATTTGACTATTTATGGGAAAATTATGAAATGACTCGTAGTGAAGCATATACCTATAAAGACGATATAAATGTATTAGGCAAAGAAGGAAAAAAGAAAATTAATCAGTATAAAGATCGAATTAGGGCTATGGGATATATCAACACTCTAGCAATTGAACAATACAAAACACAAAAAGAAAGATTTGAGTTTTTACAAAAGCAAATGTCAGACATTTCAGAAGCAGAAATTAAGTTAAAAGAGATAATGGGAGAAATAACCCAGCTTATGAAAAATCAGTTCAAAGAAAAATTTATGCAGATCTCTGAATTTTTCAATCAGGTTTTTCAAGATATATTTGGAGGCGGAAAAGCTGAGCTTGTTCTAAATGATGAGACTAAAATTCTTGAATCAGGTATTGATATTGTAGTAAGCCTACCGGGAAAAAAGAACCAGAGCATCTCACTTCTTTCTGGTGGTGAAAAAGCACTTACTGCTATTGCGTTGTTATTTGCAATATTTAAACTGAAACCATCTCCATTCTCTGTGCTAGACGAAATAGAAGCGGCTCTGGATGATGCTAACATAATTAGATTTTCAAATTACCTACAAAAACTTAAAGATGAAACACAGTTTATTATAATTACCCATAGAAAAGGAACAATGGAGGCTGCAGAAGCTCTTTATGGAATTACCATGGAAGAGCAGGGCGTTTCAAAGCTTGTTTCTGTAAAATTGGCTTAAAGAATTAATGGAGGTAAAAATGGCGTTTTTCAAATTTTTTAAAAAGGAAAGTCAAAATGAAGTTGAACAGGAAATTTCGGAAAATAACGAAATAGATTTAATGGATGAGCTAGATGAATCTTCTAGAAAGGAATTTAAAGAGGAAGACATTTCAAATCTAGAACAAGAAGAGTTGCCTATTGAGGAAATTACATTAGAAGAATCAAATTCAGAAGAAATAAGCTTAGATGAAGAAGTTACTGATAAAAAAACAGGATTTTTTGGAAAGCTTGTTAAAGGGTTATCTAAAACAAGAGGTAATATTGTAAACAGTGTGACCAGTGTAATTTCAAACTTTAAAAAGATTGATGAAGAACTTTATGAGGAGCTGGAAGAAGCACTTATTATGGCTGATATGGGTGTGGAAACCTCACTTTATATTATTGAACAGTTAAGAGAAAAGGTCAAAGAAAAAAGGCTCACTGAAAGTGAATCAGTAAAAAACGAAATCATGTCAATAATTGAAGAAATACTCCTAAGTGGTGAACAAGCAAAAGAACTTAAAACTCCTACAGTAATACTAATTATTGGTGTAAATGGTGCTGGTAAAACCACTACTATAGGAAAACTATCAAATATGTATAAACAGCAGGGAAAGAAAGTGCTAATTGCAGCAGCAGACACTTTCAGGGCTGCTGCAATAGATCAGCTTGAGGTCTGGGCAAAACGCAGTGACTGCCCAATAATTAGACAGCAGGAAGGCTCTGATCCGGGTGCGGTTGTCTATGATGCATGTAATGCAGCAAAAGCAAGGGCGGTTGATGTACTTATTTGCGATACGGCAGGGAGATTGCATAACAAAAAGAATTTAATGGACGAGCTTTCTAAAATAAACAAAATTATTTCAGGTCAATTTCCGGAAGCGGAAAGAGAAATATTTATTGTAATAGATTCAACAGCAGGACAAAATTCTTTGCAACAGGTTAAAATTTTCAAAGAGGTTTGTGATATTACAGGAATTGTTCTGACAAAGCTTGACGGAACAGCAAAAGGTGGTATAGTTGTTGCTATACAGAATGAACTTAAAATTCCTGTAAGATATGTAGGTATCGGTGAAAAAATTGAGGATCTGCAGCCGTTTGAACCTTCATTCTTTGCAAAAGCATTGTTCACAGAATAGTATATATCAGGGCAATGTTAGTTCTTGCCCATGTAATACATAACCAAGCAAAATTTTCGGAGGGATTTATGAAACCATTAGGTCTAAATGAAATTAGAGAAAAATATCTATCTTTTTTTGAGTCAAAGGGTCATTTAAGACAAAGCAGTTCTTCGCTGATACCAAATAATGACAATAGTTTACTGTTGATTAACTCCGGCATGGCGCCGCTTAAACCTTTTTTCACAGGTCAAGAAATTCCACCGTCAAAGAGATTAACTACATGTCAAAAATGCATCAGAACCGGTGACATTGAGAATGTAGGAAAGACAGCAAGGCATGGTACATTCTTTGAAATGCTTGGTAATTTCTCTTTTGGCGACTATTTCAAAGAAGAAGTTATTCCTTGGGCTTGGGAATTTGTAACAGAGGTTTTAAATTTACCTATTGAAAAGCTATATGTTTCAGTCTATGAAAATGATGACGAAGCATTTGATATTTGGAACAAGAAAATGGGTCTATCAGAGGATAGGATTTTTAGGATGGGAAAAGACGACAACTTCTGGGAAGTTGGACTTGGACCATGTGGACCTTGTTCAGAGATATATTTTGACAGGGGAGAAAAATACGGATGTGGCTCTGAAACCTGTACAGTGGGTTGTGACTGCGATAGATATATGGAGTTTTGGAATCTTGTATTTACTCAGTTCTCAAAGGAAGAAGACGGCAGCTATTCAAATCTGGCGAACCCAAACATTGATACGGGTATGGGGCTTGAAAGAATGGCAAGCATCATGCAAGATGTATATTCCATTTTTGATGTTGATACTATAAAAGCAATAAGAGACGAAGTTTGTAGTTTAATTGGAAACGTTGAATATGGAAAAGATCCTAAAAAAGATTCGTCAATAAGACTTATTACAGACCATGTTCGCTCAATTGTATTTATGACAGGAGACGGTATTCTCCCTTCAAATGAAGGAAGAGGATATGTACTAAGAAGGCTTTTAAGAAGAGCAGCTAGACATGGTAAAATGCTTGGTATAGATGAGTTTTTTTTATCAAAATTATCAAAAAAAGTAATCCAAGTTAACAAAGATGCTTATAGTGAACTTACGGAAAAGATGGACTATATTCTTAAGATAGTCACTTTTGAAGAAGAGCGGTTTTATGAAACCCTAGACTCCGGAATGGAGATTTTAAAAGAATATGTTTCAGAGCTTAAAAAATCCAATAAAAATGTTATGGACGGAAGTATGTCCTTTAAATTGTATGACACCTATGGATTCCCTGTTGATTTAACAATAGAAATACTCGAAGAAGAGGGTATTTCTTTAGACGAAAAGGCTTTTGAAGAGGAAATGAACAGACAGAAAGAAAGAGCAAGAGCTGCAAGGGAAGAGTCTAATTATATGGGTTCTGAAATTACTGTCTTTGAAACACTTGATAAAAATTTGGACACGAAGTTTGCAGGTTATGACATTCTTGCAGTAGAAGAGGCAAATATTCTTGCAATTATTAAAGGAGATCAAATTATCACAGAAGCTAATAAGGGAGATGAAATTTCAATCCTTACTGATATAACTCCTTTTTATGCTGAAAGTGGAGGACAAATTGGAGACAACGGTATAATCAAAACAAGTTATTGTTCTGTTAAAATTAGTAACTGCATAAAAACAAAGACAGGAAAAATAGTTCATAAAGGCATTGTTTCCAAAGGAAGCTTAAATAAATCAGACAGAGTTTCAATTTTTGTTGACGCAGATAAAAGGATGGACACCCAAAGAAATCATAGCTGCACACATTTACTTCATAAGGCTTTAAGGGAACTTTTAGGAACTCATGTTGAACAAGCCGGTTCGCTTGTTACACCTGACAGAATGAGATTTGATTTTACACATTTTGCACCCTTAACAACTGAGGAGATTAGGGAAGTTGAAAATAAGGTTAACAGCATGGTTTTGGCGTCATTACCTGTTTCATGTACTAATACCACTATAGACCAAGCAAAAAGTATGGGAGCAATGGCGTTATTTGGAGAAAAATATGGTGATGTTGTAAGAGTTGTTTCAATGGGTGACTATTCTGTTGAGTTATGCGGAGGATGTCATGTTACAAACACTTCTCAAATTTCAACTTTTAAATTGCTATCCGAAAACGGTATAGCTGCCGGTGTTCGAAGAATTGAAGCATTAACAGGTAAAGCCGCACTTGAATATTATCAAAAACAAGATGAGACATTAACACATGTAAGTAGTCTGGTAAAAGCAACCCAAGACAATCTTGTTACAAAGTTATCGTCCGTATTAGACCGACAAAAGCAGTTATTAAAGGAATCAGAGGCTTTAAAGGCAAAAATGTCAGGTAATATCGTTGAAGATATAATACAAACCGGTGAAGTGGTCAATGGTGTAACTATAATATGTTACAATGCCGGTGGAATGGATGCAAATGCATTAAGAAGCATGGGAGATAAGATTAAGGACAAGTTTAAATTATGTGCTGTTTGTCTTGCCGGTAACATAGAAGACAAAGTTTCATTTGTCGCAATGGCTTCAAAAGAAGCAGTGCAAATGGGGGTTCATTCAGGAGAGATTGTTAAGACAGCTTCCGGTATTGCCGGAGGAAAAGGTGGAGGACGTCCAGACATGGCTACGGCTGGAGCTAAAGAACCAGAAAAAATTGGGGAAGCATTAGAAGCGGCTAAAAAGAAAATAATTGAACAGATAAACGGTTAATAACTTTTCTAAAGTGGCTACAACATTTGTGATGTAGCCACTAATTTAATTTTGTTTATTTAAAAAAGGAGCTCTATATGCCGATTACACAAAAAACAATTGATTTTCTCATTGAAAACCGCTTGCAAAATAATAAGTTATGGTTTGATGAACACAGACAGGATTTTAATGATTTCGTTATAGCTCCCCTTGCAGAACTTGTCACAAGACTTACATCAACAATGCTTTCTATAGATGAATTATTAATCTGCCAGCCAAAAGTAGATAAAAGTATATCGAGGGTTTACAGGGACGTTCGTTTTTCTAAGGACAAGTCCTTATATCGTGAAGAGATGTGGATTTCCTTTATAAGGCAGAAGAAATTATATCCAGGATATCCGGGGTTCTTTTTCGAGGTTTCTCCATATAGTTTTAGATATGGAGGGGGATTCTATCAAGCAGATACACAAATAATGAACAGTATAAGGAAATTGATTCTTAATAATGATAAGAGCTTTCAAAAAGCTCTGAAAGCCTACGAAAAACAGGAGTTTTTTCAAATTGTTGGAGAGATGTATAAAAAAACCCGTCATCCTGAAGAGTCTGAAAGTCTTAAAAATTGGCTTGATAGAAAAAGCTTAGGTTTCATAAACATAAGTAACGATTTTAATTTATTGTTTTCTGAATCATTATGTGAAAAGTTAAGTAATGATTTTCTTCAACTTAAACCCATTCATGAGTTTTTATTAATTGCAGAAAGTAGAAAATAAATAATGCATAGCAGATACGGCATTATGCCGTATCTGTGCATTTCTAGTTTGTTTTGTCAATTATTTCTAATGAATTTTTTTAGTGGTAGGCATATTGCAACAGTGAATATCCCTGCTACAATTGCTTCTGGTATTCCATTTACGGCAATGATGCTTAAAATTACTGAGTAAACGGCATCTGAGGCAACATCTTTTGCAACTGCATATGAGTCTTTGAATAGTAAGTAAATCAAATGCATTACTAATAGTGTATTAGTAAGTGATCCAACAATCCCTGAAACTGCGAGGCTTAAGGTGTCGAATTTTTTTCCTAATGATTTTTCTAAGCTTTTGTAAGTAAACCATGCAAACAACCCAACCAGGATTCTTGGAACAAAACAGACAATAATTGCCATTGGGTTTCCCTGTCCTGATATAGGGGTTGGAATTAAAGGTGAAAATACAAAAGAGGAGAGGGCAGGAGTAATTGTATTGCTGATCAAACTGGTCAATCCAAACAAAAATCCTAAAACGCATCCATATTTGGGACCAAGCAAAATAGCTCCGATAATTACCGGTATATGTATAATGGTTGCTTTTATAAAGGGTAGTTGTATATAGCCTATTGGTGAAAACGCAAGAATAAAAATGATTGCTGCAAACATTCCCATTAGTGAAAGTTGTTTGGACTTAATATTAATTTGCATGAGGTTTGCTCCTTTGTAGTGATTTATATAACGTAAATAGCCCGTCAATCAATAATGTAGGTTCATAATTAAAAGTAAAACAGCAATGCTCCAAAATATATGGTGCATTTCCTCCTGTAATAACAACTGTTGGTTTGCTGTCTAATTTTAATTCCAAACGGTTTAGATAGCCTTCAATAATACCAGCAGTACCTATAACAGCACCTGAAATAAGATTTTCATATGTATCTTTACCGATAATATTAAATTTTGAGATACAATTAATTTGTGGTAACAAAGCGGTATGCTCTGATAAAGAGCTTAAACACATTTGAATTCCTGGATGGATTGCGCCTCCAAGAAAAACGCCATCTGAATTTATAAAATTTATTGTAGTTGCTGTTCCTAAATCAATTAGTAAAATTGGCGGCGTATATTTTGATAAAGCCGACGCACAGCATACTACGCGGTCTATACCAAGCTTGCTTTTATATTCTGATATGTTAATATTACAGTTACTCTCATCTATCAATTCAGGTGTTTTACCTGTTTTTTGAAATAGTGCTTCTGAAATAAACGAAGTTTTCACAGGAACGACAGATGATATAATACTGCCCTCCAACTGCGACCATATTTTTGAATGAAGTTGTACTTCCAATAGATTTATGAAATCTATGGGGCAGTTAATTGTTTTTGTAGGCATGAGAAAATGAATGTTATGCTCCTGTGTTCCTACTGCGCATCGAACGTTTGTATTTCCGATACTTACAGTCAAAATCAAATTTATACCCCCAATTCTTCCATAACAGTCTTAATAATGGTGTTAACCTCAGCTAGCGCACCTTTTCCCTCACTGCCACAAGCAAGCCGAGAAATGCGAGGTTCAATCTGTAGCCATCCCCTGTGTTGTAATAATCTCAAATTATTCTGTACGACTTCGTTTTCATACATCCTTGTATTCATAGCGGGAGCTATTAACATTGGAATGTTATAAGAAGCCAATACCATTGAAGTCAAGCAATCATCAGCAATACCTGCTGATATCTTACCAATGATATTTGCCGTTGCAGGTGCAATTAATAATAAATCAGCTTTTTGGGGTAATGTAACATGTACTATTTCTTCCGGGTTATCTTCTTGGAGTGTATCTACATAGACTCTATTTCTGGATAATGCTTGCATGGTAAGGGGGGTTATAAATGAAGTTGCATTTTTTGTCATAACTACATGTACGTTGCAACCTTCTTTTATAAGTTCGGATACAATATCAGCCGCTTTATAAGCTGCAATACTTCCAGTAACTCCAACTATAACTGTTTTCATAATTCAATCCTTTCATTAACATATTTATATGTCAATTCTGCTATTTCCTGTTTAGTGTTAGCTCTATTCAAAATACCATTCTTATCTAATAAGATTGCTTTATGAACCTCATTTTCAATGTTAGATAAATCGTTTGCAAATACAAAATCACAATTGTTTTGTTCTAATAAGTCTTGTCCCGCTTTCAGTAAATCAACTTCCGGAACTTGTGATAGGAGTTTGAATCCTATTAAAAGAGTTTGTGGTTGTAATTCTTTGATACGCTTGATGACTTTGGGGGTTTTATTTAGTAAAACTGCAATTTCAGTAGATTTAGAGCTCATTTTTTGGTCAGTAAATTGTTTACCGCTTTCTAATATAATGTTTTTAATCTTGTGAGCCATATCTTTATTTTGTATTTTTTCTGTCTGCACTTCTTGAAGTATATTCTCCACCATGTCATCAACTGAAATAACAGCCTGTGTAGTATAGTCACTTACTGCCATTGAATGAATTACACAATCAAAATTTCTATTGCTTAAGAGTATTTCAATGGTATTTATAAGATCTTTTACACTTTTAATTTTCACTATTTCCAAGTTTGAGTTAGTGTGTTTTGGCAATACAGATTTTTCTCCGCATACATAAGTAATTTGAATTTTGGATTGTGCAAAGACATCTGCTATCATACTGCCCAAACTGCCTGTTGCATGATTTGATATACTGCGAACAGAATCAATTTGTTCGGAAGTTCCTCCTGCTGTAATTAAAATATTTTTCACTTTATGCACCACCTTTTTTGTCTTGGATTTTAATAATAAAAAATGACACAAATGTCATTTTTTATTATATGACACGCGTGTCATAATGTCAAGCATCTAAAAACCAACTAGAATATTGCATAAACATATAAGGGGCTGTAAAAAAACTCCCCTAAAAGAAAAAACGATGAGGTCGTGAGACCTCAGCGTTTTTTTGGTATAACCGGTATGTCCAAATGGAAAGACATTTCACTTCAAACGGAAACAGCATGTGTATAAG
>CAZTAY010000020.1:0-25383 GCA_964611655.1 uncultured Eubacteriales bacterium | reverse complement strand
CCTGCGACCTCTAGAACCCCATTCTAGCGCGCTACCAAGCTACGCCACACCCAGATGATCTTCTTTCCAGGGACAACATAAGAGATTATATTCTATTTGTCCAAATTTGTCAAGTTAATATTTACTAATTTTTATTTTTTTCAAAAACTTTGTCAACATACTCTTCCATTTTATGGGCAGTTTCGGGACTTATAGCATGTTCAATTAAGCAGGCATCATGTTCTGCCACTTCTTCGCAAACACCAATTATTTCAACAAGGAATTTTTTTAACATTAAATGACGTTTTGCAATTGTTTTAGCAATCTCTTCACCCGATTGAGTTAAATGAAGATGTCCATATCGTTCATGAGAAACCAGTTCCTGTTTTTTTAAAGTGTTAATTGCCTTATTTACACTTGGCTTTGATATTTCCATTCTTGCCGCTACATCTGTTACCCTAACTATTCCATTTTGTTCAAATATAAATAATATTGTTTCTAGGTAATCTTCCAATGAAGGTGTTATTCCATGCTTCAATCTTATCCCCCGATTTCAATCTATGAACCGTCTTCTTCTATTTTCTCAATTCCTGTTATATGTGAAAGTTCTTGTGCTACTACGTATTTAGGTGTAATTATACAAAGAATATTATTTTTGTTCATACCCACTATTTTACCCTCAAATATAAAATGTTGGTTAGTTGTTACTCTAACTACCATTCCCCTTTTGAACAGGTCACCTTTAAATGTAACGTCTTCTTTTGGAAAAAGCGAGCAACATCTGTCTAATATAGCTTTAACATTCTCTCTTTTATAATTAAACTTCATATTTGCAGGTTTAGTATAAAAACTTATAAAATCTACAGCTTTTGTAACTACATATGTTATAATAAGCGCAAGCAATGCTGCAAAAGCTATTGTATCTTCAGTTAATCCTTCAAACAACCTTATATCCCCCTTTATATACAAATTAATTCTTGAGTGATTGTTTTACCTCGTAATGATCAATAAATTGCTTAGCAGTTCTACCAGATAAACCTTTTTGAGCTATCTCCCATTGCAGGGCTTCACTTCTTAACTCTTCTGAGAACTGAATACCTCTTGAAACTGCAAGAGTCTCCACAATTTTTAAATACAATGTCTGATCGGGTTTATTAAAATAAAGAGTGATGCCGAACCTGTCAGAAAGTGAAATTTTTTCATTCATTGTATCATTTGCATGAACATCATCAACGCTAGAACCTCTATCTGACCATTTTTCCTGTATTATATGCCTGCGGTTAGAAGTTGCATAAAACAATATATTATTAGGCTTTTTTTCAGTGCCTCCATCAAGCAAGGACTTAAAATGTTTATAGTCTACTTCAAAACCTTCAAAAGATAAATCGTCTATAAATATGATAAAGTAAAGACCTCTTTTAGAAAGTAAGTTCATCAATTCCGAAAGATTTGAAAATTGATCTTTTGTAACTTCAATAATCCGAAGTCCATTTTCAAAGTACTTTTCTGATAAAGCCTTTACACAAGATGATTTACCAGTACCTCTTGCACCTGTCAATAATATATTATTTGCTGAATATCCATTTAAGAATGCTTCCGTATTTTGCAGAAGTCTATCTTTTTGATCGCTATACCCTACTATATCATTAAATGAAATTCTATCAGGATTTTTAACCGGTGTAAGACCGTTATCTTTATGAAATTTAAACATACTATACATAGATAACAATCCTGTTCCAAACCTGGAATAATGCATAATTAATTTATCCAGAAACGTTTCTATTTCAACATCGAAATTCTGTAAATCTGAAATTTCATTTTTATCAGTTTTATAATTTTGTATACCTACTTCAAAATCCAATTTTTTCTCAATAATATTTAGGTCTACATTTAATAAATCATTTATTATTAAAAGTTCTTTTTTCATTATATCAATCATTGAACCTTTAAGGCTTCCCTCTAAACTTTCACAAGTTAAAGAAAACGGATTTTCGTCTTGCAGAATTAATCTTAAAAGATGTTTTTTATATATATTTCCGCTATATCCTAGTTCGTTTGCTTCTTCTATTAAAAGTCCACAAAATTTTGCGTATGCTTTAAATAGCTTTTTCTTATTTGGACTTGTAGTCTTAATATTTTCCATTAAATAAAACAATAGCTTTGTAGGTATATCCTTTAATATATTCCTGTAAAAGATTATTTTATTCGAATCTGTAGGTAAAAAATCCATATTTCATTCTCCCATGAGTTGTTGTATAAAATTATAACAGATATATAAATACTTTACATCATCTAATTATAATTATTTTAAAACTATATATAAATTAGTCCCAATTTAGTCTATGCAAGTTGCCTTCTGACTCCAGTCCGTTAAAACCGTTTTGTCTCAATGCTTCAAACAATATAATTGCAGCGGCATTGGAGAGGTTCAATGATCTATAATTTTGTTCCATTGGAATTCTTATACAGTGTTCTTTATTCTCAATCAGTATTTCTTCTGGAATACCAAGACTTTCCTTACCAAAAACAATGAAAGAATCTAGTGGATATCTAACATCAGAATAGATTTTTTTAGCTTTTGTAGTTGCATAGAAAATTGGTTTGTTTTTATGAGATTCAGAAAAGGAATCGTAATTATCATAGTATTTCACGTCCAAATCCTTCCAATAATCCATCCCCGAACGCCTTAGATATTTATCATGGATTGTAAATCCAAGGGGTCTTATCAGATGAAGTTTTGAGTTTGTTGCAACGCATGTCCTTCCAATATTTCCAGTATTTGCAGGTATCTCAGGTTCAAGCAAAACAATATTCAAAATCCTTACTCCTTTGTTTTGTTTTATGAAATATTATATCATATCTACTGCGTTATAAAAACTGTTTTATTACATGGGATTGGTTTTTTTGTCATATTGTGTTAATATAGCATTTAACAAACTTATTTTTAATGAATGAAAAAACTAGAAAGGTTAAATCATGACTATTAATATAGCAGAATTTAAAAATGGCATGAAAGATGCAGTTCCTATTAGTTTGGGTTATATTGCTGTTTCTTTTTCATTTGGAATTAAAGCAAGAGAAGCCGGTGTTATGATTGATCAGGCTGTTATCATGTCTGCAACCAATTTTACATCTGCCGGTCAATTTGCTGCCCTTAATATTATTCTTGTATCAGCACCTTTCCTAGAAATGGCTATTACTCAATTAATAATTAATTTAAGATATTGTTTAATGTCCTCGGCATTATCACAAAAAATTGAAAAAGGGACACCTTTTTATCATAGGTTTTTTATTGCTGCCGGTGTAACAGACGAGATTTTCGGAATATCTATTTATAGAAAGAACATGTTAAACCCATATTATTCCTACGGTGCAATGTCTGTTGCTCTTCCTGGCTGGGCATTTGGGACGTTTTTAGGTGCTTTGTCAGGTGAATTGTTGCCGGCAAATGTTTTGAGCGCTCTAGGCATTGCTTTATATGGCATGTTCATTGCTATAATTATTCCGCCTTCAAAAGGCAACAAAGTGTTGACTACAGTTTTAATTGTTTCATCAGCAGCAAGCCTTCTTTTTACTTTAATGCCTTTCTTAAACAATATTTCATCTGGTATGAGAATAATCATTTTAACTATTATTATATCAGGCATCGCTGCATACATATGCCCGGTTAAGGAGTCTCAAAATGAAGTCTGATATCTATTTATACATACTGATTATGGCTTTAGTTACGTATTTGATTCGTCTATTGCCCCTTACACTAATACGCAAAGAAATAAAAAATACATATATACGGTCTTTTTTATATTATGTACCATTTGTTACCTTAACTGTTATGACTTTTCCGTCTATTTTAACTTCTACTAAAAATTACTATTCTGCTCTGGCAGGTTTTGCAGTTGCTGTTTTTCTTGCATATAAAGGCCAGAGCCTGCTTAGGGTATCGCTTTTAGCTTGCTTTTTTGTTTTTATTGTAGAGTTTTTTGTTTAAGGGGGAGAGTAATGAAGGAATCAGTTAAATTATTTACAGTTATATTAATGCTCAACATTTTGTTTTCACAAAACATCTTTGGGTATAATTTAGAAAAGGTAATTAGTTTAAAAGATACCCAAAATGTTGCTAAGCCTTATATTGACCAGAACAGCAGACTTTTAATTCCCATAGGAGATTATTCACAATATCAATATGATTTCAAGTATAGCCAAGAATTCGATGAAAAAAAGAACAAGTTAACGATTACAGGAAATAACCAGGCTGAAATAGTATTTTATAATGACCAGAATTATTTAACTCTAAACGGACAAACAGTTACAATGGACACTAAATGTGTTCCGTTTGAGTCAAATGACGAAAAATATCTAATGGTTCCGGCTAGATATCTTTTTGAAAGTCTTGGTTATTCGGTTTCGTGGGATGCCCATAGCAAAACAGCCAAAATATTAATCAATATACCAACTAACACTTATGTTGATGTTAATTCAAAGGAATATAAAGAAAAATTAAGTAAATATTCCTTTGATGATTTGCTAACGAAAGATTTACGTAACCGCAATGATAACTATGTAATCTCTTCTTTTAGTGTGAAAAATGTTTTAGGAATGTTGGCAAACGGTTGCAATGCGGAAACTCAAAATAAAATTTTGAGTGTACTCGGAATTTCCAACTTAGACCAATATAACCTGAAAATAAAAGATATTATTTATAATACCAGCATTGAAAAAGTTGTTAAAGATTATAATGAAATTAAAAATAGTGAATATAGTGAAATCTATGGTTCAGAAATTGATGAAAACAGTTTACGCTCCAGTAGGTTTATCTTAAATATTTCTAACTCTTTTTGGATTAATAAAGATAGTTATTCTTTCAAAATAGGAGCAAAAATCTCAGATGATTTTAAAAAAGTAATCACAGAAAATTATCTGGCAACTGTTTCTTTCACTAACAATGCAAATGCTGTGAATGACATAAATAAATGGGCAGAAAAACAAACAAACGGTAGGATAAAAAATCTTCTGAATAAAATTCCAAAAAATTTTGTGTCAGCTCTATGCAATGCTGTTTACTTTAACGCTTCATGGTCGCAAGAATTTTCTCCTAAAAATAACTATAAAGGTGTATTTACACCAAAAGATGGCAAAAGAGTCGAAACAGAATATATGAAACAAAGTATATCACATAACTATTTTGAAAACGAAAAATATCAGCTTTTAAGAAAATATTACAGTTCGGGTGCTTATATGTATTTTCTTCTGCCTGCAAAAGGTTATGAAGATATTACAATCGCTGAAGTAATGTCTACACAAAAAATAGAAGATTTTGTTGACAGTGATTATGAGACTATTACAACATTTGCAGTACCTAAGTTTAAGATAGATTATTCTTTTGCTGAACTGAATGAAATACTGAAAAACACTGAACTTTCTCAATTATTTAACTTAGACAACACAGGAATCACAAACATATTAACTCCATCAGCGCAGTTGACAATCAGTAATGTTGTTCAGAAAGCAACAATCTCTATTGATGAAAATGGAACAGAAGCTGCTGCTGTAACTGATTTGGAGCAAACAGATTGTTCTGATATTGAATATCTCTATTATGATATGATTTTGGACAGACCCTTTACTTTTTTCGTGGTTTATGATGACGAATTACTATTTTCCGGACAGTACAATATGGTCGAATAGTATTTTTATTTCTAAACAAAAGGTCATGTAAACCCTTTAATTTACATGACCTTTTGTTTTTATCAGTTTAAACATCGTTTTTATTACCTGATTGTTTTTTAGAGTTTCTGTTTTCTCCGTCAAGCTCATCATTTGCAATTGTTGGTCCGCCTTTTGATTTTTGCTTGCGCACTTCTTTAGGATCTATCTGACTGTCCTTTGGCATTATCAACCACTCCTGTATATTTGTTAATGTTATTATAAGCAATAATAAAACCTATATACAAAAATACAAGTGAAAGCCTATTCTTTTTTATTTGGTATAATTTTCTCCGTCTTTACACAGATTATTAATATCAAATCATTAGGAGTGCTTTGTATGAATCGTGAAGAACTAATAGAACAAGTTAAAGAAGAGTATGCCAGCATTGCATCAAATGAAAGTCAACAACATTTTTATCAAACCACATCAGAGCTGACACCCGAAGCATATTATGAAAAGCTGCTTAATGCGGTTATAACAGAGATATCAAAAGGTAAATTTGATAATTGTCATTCAGCAAGTGAAGTGATTAATATTGTTGCCGCCGACAAAACAGTGCTGTCAGAGTGGGATGATTAAAAACAGTAAATGCACCTCTTTTTTAGAACTAGCCTAAATTTAGAGGTGCATTTTTTATGCTAACTCTTTTAGTTTGATTTTATCAATTATTTTTATACCACCTCTATGGGTTTCAACAATACCTTCTTTATTAAAATACTTAACCATTCGAGATACAACTTCTCTTGCACTGCCCATATACTTTGCTATTTGTTCCTGAGTAAGAGAAATGGTATCAGAGCCTGTTTTTGCTGCCTCATCTAATAAAAATATTGCAAGACGTTTATCGAAACTCATAAATAATATCTGTTGCATTGCCCACATCACGTCTGAGAACCTATCTACTGCAACTTGAAGAGAAAAAGTTTCAACAAAAATATTATTAGCCAACAACTGTGAAAATACAGCGGAATTTATTAAAAGAACCTCACTATCTTGCTCTGCATCTATATGGACATCAAAAGTTATATTTTGAAATAAACAAGAAGCAGAAAGTATACATACCTCTCCCCTATTCATTCTATACAAAGTAACCTCTTTACCTTCCTCTGACATAATATAGGTTCGCAGTTCACCACTTTTTATAATTAAGACTCCAACACATTCATTAAGTGCGCTATGTATGTTTTCACCTTTTTGGTGTGTTACTATTTTAGTATTATTTGTAATTAGCTCAATTTCCTTATGGCTTAATTTGTCCCAAAAAGAAAAAGATTCTTTTATCAACAACAAATCGAAATTATTAAGCATGATCACACCACCTCGTTATTGAATATTTATAAAACTTAATTTAAATAAATATACAACAAAGACCAGTATTATTCAATATTGGTTTCGAAATTAAATTTGACCCATGAACATTTGAACCAAAATGAGACTATAACAACAAGTGCAGATATTATAAAACCATGCAGCATGGGTTTAAAACCTGAATGTGCAAACTCTTTAAAATTAGTTTTTAATCCAATTGCCCCTAATGCCATTACCATAAAAAACTTACTAAAATCAGATACAATGTTGCTAATTGAATCAGGCACATAACCAGAGCTTTTAATAGCAACTAACATTAAGAATAACAATATAAAATAAGGAAATATTTTTTTAAAATTAATTTTTTTTCTTTCAACTGAATCTATTCCGTCTTTCATTGAAGCTTTAACCTCTAAACGCTCGTTAATAAATGAAAACACCAAGACTGTAGGAATTATTGAAAGTGTTCTGGTAAGTTTGACTATAACGGAAAAAGCACCTGCCGAATCAGAAAAAGCATATCCTGCCGCAACAACACTAGATGTGTCATTTACTGCTGTTCCTGACCACAACCCAAATCCCATATCACTCATACCAAAATATCGTCCTGCTATTGGAAATAAAATTACCATTAGTATATCAAAAATGAATGTTGCAGAAATGGCATATGCAATATCCCTATCATCTGCATCAATAGTAGGTGCAATTGCTGCTATAGCAGATCCGCCGCATATTCCAGTACCAGCTGAGATTAATCCTGATAGTTTCCAATTCATACCGAAAACCTTGCCTAAGAGATAACCTCCTCCAAAAGCCGCTATAAGAGTAAAAAACATAACAAACAGTGAGTATTTGCCAACTTGAAATACTTGTGAAAAACTTAGTGTCAGTCCCATTAAAATAATTGCGAACCTCAAAATTTGTTTCGAAACTAAAGAAATCCCAAATTTAAAATAATCATATTTTGAAATGATGGGATTTACTAACATTCCAATAAGCAAAGCAAATACACCGCCGCTGATTAAATGAAATGGTATAAAATTGCTGATAAAAATCGAAATAGCTGCAAGAACAACAGTGATCAAAAATCCAACGCTGTATTTTTTTAATAAATTCATTGATTTCATCTCCTTTTTATTGATTTTACCATTCAAGTATGATAAATTCAAATTATGAGTTTTTATAAATCAATAAATTTAACTTATAATTGGAGGTGGTTGTTTGCTTGATTTTCGACATGAAACATTTTTAACCCTATGTAAAATAGGCAATTATACCAAAACTGCCGAAGCTTTACACATTACCCAACCTGCAGTTTCACAACATATTAAATTTTTGGAAGAATATTATAATTGCAAATTGTTTACTTACGAGGGAAAATCCTTATTGCTAACAGATAGCGGTAAACTACTTTTAGATTTTGCTATGACAATGAGTGCAGATACTAAAAAAATGCGTCATATATTATCTATCCAAAATGCCGCAAAGAGTTATCTGACATTTGGTGCAACCTTAACCCTAGGGGAGTATATAATGCCTCCTATATTATCAAATATTTTAACATCCTACCCTCATTTACACATAACTATGTCTGTTGATAACACAGAAGTTTTACTTGAAAAATTACATGACGGTAAAATCGATTTTGCTCTTATAGAAGGATTTTTTGATAAGACAAAATATGATGGAGTTATATTTTCACTTGAACCTTTTATTGCAGTATGCAGCAAAAATTCACCCTTAGTCGGTAATAACTTTAATTTGACAGACTTATTAAACAACAGAATTATATTGCGTGAAAAAGGCTCAGGAACAAGAGATATATTTGAACATTTACTCTTAAAGAACAATTTAACAATTGATAGTTTTCAACTTGTTTGTGAGATAGGCAATATGGGTGTGATTAAACAACTTGTAAAAAATGACTATGGAATAACATTTCTTTATAGAACTGCCGTAGAAAAAGAACTTTCGGACGGTGAGCTTGTAGCACTTAACATAGAAGGTTTCCCTATACTACATGAATTTTATTTTGTATTTTTAAAAAACAGTCTACACAAAATAGAATATATGGAATGGTATGATTTTTTTAAAATCAGACTATTATCAACCTAAAAGTTTCCTGGAGTAGCTTAAATAATATTCATCGGAGATTTGCCCCTGTCTCCCACTTCTTTCTTAAAAGAAACAGGCAGAAAAATCAAACAGAAATGTCGCATTTGCATCATTTCTAAGAGAACGATTATAACTTAACTTCCAGATTAAAGGTCTACTAGTGTTTTATTGACGTCTTGAAGCGAACAAAAGGCTATTGCTTTTGTTCGCTTTAATTCCTTTGTTTAGATTTTATGTAGATTTCTGAAATAGTAGAAATAGGGCAGATTAAGCACCAAGTTCTTGGTTTATACACCAAAGCCAATAATAATCCGATGGTGGTTGTAGTTAGCATCATAGAGTAAAAACGATAGGACAAATGTAAAACCCAAGAATGTGAGTTAATTTCAAAAAGTTGAGGTAAACTGCCCAGTGGAAATACAAGTAAAAATCTCAGAAATTCCATTGGTGGTTTTCCATTTGCAACGACAATTGTAGATATTAAAATAAACGTTAAACTTATACTAAAATACCCTAACATTATCCATTTAGCCGGTCCTTTTATAAAGAATATTGGAGTTTTTTTTGACCACTTATTTGTTGCTTTTCCGCACATAGAGCAAAGAGAAGCTCTTGGACAATAACCCTGACACCATGTCTTTTTATTGTCTTTAATAAGTAAGGTCAAAGGAATACCCATGCAAATGAGTCCTAAAAGTGCAAAATGTATATTTATAAATCCCAGTGCAAAATATGACAGCGTAATAATAAACAGATATTTATTGTTTTTCATGGCTTGCTCCATTCATTCTAATTCTATAAAACAACTATTTATTTGAGACCTTTTCATATGGGTATGTGTTAATTCCACCAAAATCGAAAACATTTGTATATCCCATTGATAAAAGTAAGTTTGCAGTAGTTTTACTTCGATTACCACTTCTGCAATAAATTAATATTAAATCATCCTTGTTTGGTAACTCTGCTTCTGCTCTTTCCTTAATTTCATAATCAGGAATCAGGATTGCTCCTTCAATATGCTCATCCTTAAATTCTTCCTCTGTTCTCACATCAAGCAAAATTGCATTAGGGTCATTTTCAAGCATTTTTTTAGCTTCTTTTGCAGTTATCTTATTATATTCTGCTTTTACGGTAGCTTCTTCTGTGTTTTTAATAAGATCTATTCCTTTTAATAATGTTTCTTCATCAATTGCGCCCCTAACCCCCGCAACCAAATCACCATTTGCATCAATTAAAATAGTAGTGGGAAATGACGAAATACCGTAAGCGTTTGCAGCATCCAAATCCAGATCATACAAAACAGGAAAAGTAAATCCGTTCTCTTCAATATACTTCCTTCCCTTTTCTTCCGTCTCCTGAACTCCGTCTACCACATCAACCATAAGAAAGACAACTTCATCCTTAAGTTCTTTATAAACTTTATTAAAAAAAGCCATTTCTTCCTTACAATAAACACACCAAGAAGTCCAAAAATTTATAACAATTGGTTTACCAAAATAATCTGAGAGTTTTACTTTGACTGAATCTTTGTCATAAGCGTAAAACTCAGGAGCAGCCATTCTTTTTTGTTCAGTTTCGTTGTCTTTATTTTCACTTTCAATACTTGCATTGTCATTAAGATTACTTTGAGGCTTAAAGCGCTCCGAAAGATTATTGTACAAAAAAGTAATAGCAATAAAAGCAAAAACTATTACAACACTAATTATTGTTTTGATTTTGTTATTCATAATTCCTCCCTAAACAGTAAATAAATTTAATAAATATCCAACGCTTCCTGTTGCCACTAAAATTCCAATAACTATAAGTAATACACCTGATATTTTATTAATTATCCCATAATTATTCTTAATAAAATCAAAGGTAGATTTCAAGTTGTCTATTAAAATAGCACTTGCTATAAAGGGAAGTCCAAGTCCAATGGAAAAGCAAAGTAGCAATAATATCCCTTGAAGACTTGAAGCACTGCTTGCTGCAAGCATAAGCGCTGAACTAAGAAATACTCCAACACATGGTGTCCAGCCAATTGCAAAAATTATGCCAAATATGAGCGCTGAAAAAAATCTTAAGTTTATTTTATTTACACTGAATTGCCTGTTAATATTTATAAACTGCAATCTAATTATTTCTAATGTATTTAGCCCAAAAAGAATTATAATAAAGCCAGACACTAAATTAACAGCCGTTTTATATTCACGAAGTATAAATCCAATTGTTCCGGCAAAAGCTCCTAGTGTTACGAATACAATTGTAAATCCTAATACAAAACCAATAGCATTTTTTACAGTTTTTCTGATATCCCCTTGATTGTTATCTCCTGCAAAATAAGTTATATAGATAGGAAGCATAGGCAAAAGACAAGGCGATATAAAAGTTACTATTCCTTCTAAAAACGTTAGTAAATAATCCATTTATAACTCTCCTAAAAATATTAGCATTATCTTATTTAAAATAAGTTAAATAGATTGTTTGGAACAAAAATTCACACAGATTCCACATTTAATGCTTTTCACAAGGTTAACCTCTGGTTCATCATATTCCCTTTGGAACAGTGCATCAACAGGACATTCCTTAGTAGAAGGACATGGCTTATTTTTAGGGCGCTTGTGATAATTGACAATTATTTTTTATCTTTATTTATTTTTTATTTCCCTTAGGTTTGCAAGGAATTCATACATAACTACAAGCATACTAACAATATATTAATTTAAATTTATCTAAAAGTAAATCTTAACTAATAGCATTATAATCTACATTTATAAATCATTCCGTAACTAAGTCACAAAACAGGTTTAAATTAATTAAGCTTTAATGTGATAGATAAATATTGTTATTGACAAATGAATATATTTTATGTAAAATGCTAAACAAATGTAATGACTAGGAAGAAGTAGCTGTCTATCCTCTGACAGAGAGTCTGCGGTTGGTGCAAGCAGATGAGAGTACGATATGCGAATACATCCTACGAGCTGCGTTCTGAACAGCTTTTTTGCCTATTAGGAAACGACGGGGACGCCCGTTATAGCGTTAAGGGTATGTTTGTACTCTATGAGCATACGTATGTGAGTACGTATGAAACTGAGGTGGTACCGCGGTTATTCCCGCCCTCGGACTTTGTCCGACGGCGGTTTTTTATTGCTTAAAATAGTTCTATGGTAATGCGCAGTGCCATAAGGTTATTTAAGCAAACCACATACATATAAAGAAAGGCGTGTTAAAATGTTAATTAAAATCTCCTTGCTACTTATCTTTTTTGTAGTCACAATCGGCGTTGGAGTTTACTTCCATAGACGCTCGAACGATGTCTATAGTTTTGTATTAGGTGGACGGTCAGTTGGTCCTTGGCTTTCTGCTTTTGCTTATGGCACTTCGTACTTTTCAGCAGTTGTATTTATTGGTTATGCCGGGCAGTTCGGATGGCGGTTCGGTCTAGCGTCAACTTGGATTGGGATTGGAAATGCCGTCATTGGATCATTGCTTGCTTGGGTGTTACTTGGACGAAGAACTCAAATAATGACAAAGCATTTAAAAAGTGCAACCATGCCTGACTTCTTTGGGAAACGCTACCAATCAGGAACTTTAAAACTTGCTGCATCAATAATTATATTTATATTCCTGATCCCATACACCGCATCCTTGTATAACGGTCTCTCAAGATTATTTGCAATGGCTTTTAATGTAGATTTCACGGTTTGTATCGTTGTCATGGCTGTGTTAACTGCAATTTATGTAATTGCAGGGGGGTATCTAGCAACAGCAGTTAACGACTTTATTCAAGGCATTATTATGCTTGCCGGTATTATTCTTATTATTCTGGCTATGTTAAACAGCCATGGCGGATTTATAGAAGCAATAAACTCACTTGCTTTTGCAAGCGATCCTGAGGTTTCAACGACTCCTGGTGTGTTTGCCTCATTTTTTGGACCAGATCCTGTTAGCTTATTAGGCGTAGTAATTCTGACATCACTTGGTACTTGGGGATTACCACAAATGGTACAAAAATTCTATTCTATAGAATCGGAAGAAGCCGTTAAAAAGGGCACAATAATTTCCACGCTCTTTGCCTTTATTGTAGCTGGCGGATGCTATTTCTTGGGTGGGTTTGGACGTCTTTATTCTGAACAAATAGATATTAAAGCAAACGGTTTTGATTCAATTATACCTACTATGCTTTCATACTTCCCAAGCATCTTAGTTGGCTTTGTGGTAATATTGGTTCTTTCTGCTTCTATGTCGACTTTGTCTTCCTTGGTTATGACTTCTGCTTCAACATTTACCCTTGACTTTTTAAAGGGAACTGTATATAAAGACATGTCTGATAAACGACAACTTTTAACAATTAGAATATTAATAGCAATATTTGTAATAATTTCCGCAGTTATAGCTATCATTCAATATAAACAAGGTACAATTTTCATTGCACAGCTTATGGGTATTTCTTGGGGCGTACTGGCAGGAGCATTTTTAGCACCGTTCTTATATGGATTATACTCTAAAAGAACATCAAAAATATCTGTTTGGTTTTGTTTTACTTTCAGCGTAGTATTTATGCTGCTTAATATATTCCAAAAAAACTTGTTTCCACCTATTTTGCAGTCTCCAATCAATGCTGGAGCATTCGTAATGATTGCAGGATTGATTTTTACACCAATTATCAGCTTTATTACTAAATCGCCTGATAAAGAACATGTAGATAATTGCTTTACATGTTATGAGAAAACAGTAACGGTAAAAGTATGGGATTCTTTGGGAGGAAAAGAAGAATAAAGTTTTTTGCAGCTAACTAAAAATACAACTTTATGTATTTAGAAGCACAGGGGGAAATCCCCCCTGTGCTTCATGCTTGTCAGAGTATGGGGATGCATATTTCACAGATATTATTTGATACATTCTTAGTAGCATAGCGTTCCATGATTGGTCTTTCAGCATCTAAAAGATATCCGGATTTAAATAGTTCCGGAAAAATTTCAAACCAAGCCTGCTCAATTGCTTGAACAGTATGTTCAATTATGAAAACGGCATACTTACCCCCATCAATGTTTCCCAAATTTATGACGCCCTCTTCTTTAATGGTATCATCGGCAAGGATAATGCAAGCATCATATCTGCAATTTTCTGGTCTTGTTGACTGTACATCATCATAGACAATACCTAAAATGATTGTATTGTCATTCATGAGATTAGATTTTGCAGCCCATGATTTTAGATTTTCCATAATCTGAATATTTTCTACACCATATGCTCCACATCGCCTTATGTATGCAATAGGTGATGATGCAATTGTTTCTATTTTAATATTCATAAAAATAAAAATATCCTCTCATCTATTTAGTGACCGGTCCTTCTTTATAGTATTATGATTAAAAATGAATCGCAAACCATTTTTTAATTTTGTGTATTTTGAACAAAAAAATGACGGTCTTTATTTAAGGATACTCCGATTATTGTACACTCATTGTTTCACTTTAAATTTAAAAACCATATCGTTAAGCAAACTAGCTTGGGAAGAAAGTTCTTGGCTTGCTGATGCTGATTCCTCACTGGTTGAACTATTTAAATTCACAACAGCCTCTATTTTTTTAATTCCATCTGTAATTTGTTTCATTAAAACCACTTCTTTTTCTACTGTTGAAGCAATATCTCTAACGTCAGAAGCAACCTCTTTAGTTGTAGAGTTGATTGAGTTCATTGTCTTAACCGTTGACTCAGCGTTTTCTGTAACCAATGCAATGGAACTAACTGTACTTTCAATTAATTGTGCAGTTATCTTTGCGGCTTCCGACGATTTACTTGCAAGATTGCGGACTTCTTCTGCAACCACAGAAAAGCCTTTGCCTAAGCTGCCTGCACGAGCAGCCTCAACCGCTGCATTTAATGCTAATAGATTGGTTTGAAAGGCTATATCTTCAATGGTTTTTATAATTTTTATAATCTCTGCTGACTTTTTGTTAACCTGGTGTATTTCATCCATTAAATCTTGCATTTGATTATATGTGGTATGCAGGCTGGTTTCAGCAGAATCAGTGTCATTAGTTATTTTTATAATACTATCACCTGTCTGCTCAAACTGCTTTTGCATATTATTAATGGAATCTGAAAGCACTTCTATTTCTGATGCTTGTTCAGAAGCGCCTTGTGCTAATGATTGTGCTGCAACTGCTATCTGCTCAGCGCCCATAGAAACTTGATCTGCTGACATACGTATGCCCATAACCGTAGTTGACATCTTTATAATAATATTACGGACATTATCTTCAACGGATTTAAAATCTCCGACAAAAGGCTTATAAGGTTCAGGGATATCAAAATTTCCCTCTGCAATATAACTCATAGCCATATTAATACTGGCAATGTTTGTACCTATATCTTTAATCATCATATTTAAGGATGATATCATTTCAGCAAATTTACCTTTATAGCCTTGGTTAACTGTTATATTAAAATTGCCTTCTGAAAGCAAACTAAGTGCTTTATTTGTTTCAGATATAGGCTCATTAATTGTTTTAAGCAATTCATTAAGACTTATAGTTATCTTTTGCCATCCCCCTTTATATTTTGAGGTATCAACTCGAATATCAAGGTTGCCATCCATTGCGCCTTCAATTAATTTTGAGATATCAAAACTAAGGGAATTTAAATTTTTCTTAAGATCATTAAATTTATCGTTAGCTACTACTTTTTTTCCTGGAAAATGTTCTAGTTCAGCTTCAAAATCACCATTTCCTAAACTCCCAAACCCTCTTAGGATATACAAAACGTCGTTAACCATAGCAGTAATCAGAGAGTTTATACCTCTGACAACAGTTTTAAATTCTCCGCTAAAGTCGTCTTCGTTAATTTTGTAATCTATATTCCCTTCAGAATACGCATTAATAAAATGTTCAATTTCAAATACAAGCTTGGAAATAGTGTCGCTGACCACATTAAGGGAATAAACAATTTCAGAAACCTCTGAGCTGTTCCCTTTTATTTGCAAGCCTTTTGTTAATTCACCATTAGATAAGCGAATCATTTCATCGCAAATTTGAGCAGTTGGTTTTATAAGCCTTTTTCTAATAACTACACTCAAACATAAAAGCAATACAAATAGTAAACTTATAAACCCGATAATTGAATATTCAAATAAGACGAAAGTGCTGTTGATTTCACTGACAAATTCAGAACTACGCTCCTCTAAAGCATTTAGAAAATCATTTTTAAGTGTTTTAATCTTACTAAGAGTATCATTGTAATTTTTGCCGTATACAAATTCGATAGCACTTTTTGTATCCCCGGCCCTTGCTTTTTCCATTGCTTCAATTTCGAGCGGTATTAATTCGTCTGATAAAGAAAGCATTTCATCAACAATTGCTTCTTCATCCTTCGTTATACCAATTTGTTTCATATTGTCTATGCCAATTTTTCTATTGTTATCTGTTTCTGCTTCTCTTAAATAATTGTCATAATGAAACTTATCAGAAGTAACGGCAAAAGCTCTAACCTCCGCTGCTAGGTATTCAGATGCGTTAATGAACCGGTTAGCGTTAAACGTTAAATCAAATCTGTCCATATTTGCTTTTTGAAGATTCTTGCTGACATTTACTGTGAATAAAAACAATACTGTAATAATAACGATTACAATTACAGAAGCGATGCTAATTACTGAAATTAACTTAGGTTGTTTCTTTTTCACTTGAATTACCCCCTAATGTTACGATAACAGCATTATGATAGTATGATAGTATTATTTAGCCTAGTCGCTATTAACGTTATTGATAAATATGTCAATTATATTATGTAGAAATAAGAAATACAATACTATAAATTTAATTTAGCAATATGGTTAATCATTTAAAACAAAAAGTGACTTTGAAATTTACAAAGTCACTTAAGAATGTAGTATTTTTATTATCCAATACGTTTCAAGCTTAAAATATTATCTGCCTCTAACTGGGTCATAGTTCCTGCCTTAACTCGTCCTTCTACATAAGGTTTTAGCTCTTTAAGTAATTGTTCTTTAGAGTCATAAGGACCAAATACAATAGGATTAGTTTCGTCTCCAATAATAGTCACCATATACCCTGATTGGATTGGTAGGTTTTCATCATAATTTAGTTTTTGAGTAACTACTATTTCATTCTCACCATTTACAGTTTTGGATACTTTCACGCCATTTTTAATATCCTCTAAAATTTGATTGTGATTTACAATTGCTTCATCTACGTCTTTCTGTGTTAAATAATTAAGATTACCTTCTTGATCATAATAACCTGCATCCTTAGTTCCTACTAGTTTCTTCAAATTATTAATCTCTTTCTCCATATTTTCCTTATAATCATCATAGGTCCACCACACTATATCCTGTGTAGAATCATTTTTTTGATTTGCTTCTGTAAATAGAAATAGTCTAACATTATCTACATCTATTTTTGTGCCTATTGATTTATTATCCATAGACGTTACAGTTATTGGAGCAAATTTCACTAAATCAGCTTTGGTTTTGCTGTTTATTGTTGCAGAAGTTGCAAATACTGTAGAAGTGCTTGCAACTAACGTAGCAGCAACCACAAATCCCATAATAGAACTATTTTTTATTTTCATAATAGATTTAATCCTTTCTTCAATGGCATTTTTACTAAAGTTATTACACAAAGGGGTTATTATACTCTTCTTTTCCTCCATATTGATCAACATGAGAGCATAAAAAGACTTTGTGTTTTTTACCGTCCCCAGAGTTCTTAATACCTTCTCGTCACATGCCAGTTCAACATCACGATTAGCTAATACATAAAGAAACCATACCATTGGATTAAACCAATGCAAGCAAAGAGAAAGCGTGAGAATAAGTTTAAATAAGGTATCAAACCTTTTAATATGTACAAATTCGTGAGCCAGAATACATTCTAACTGCTTATGATCATCCCATTCTGTTGTTTTAGGTAGTAGAATAACAGGCTTAATCACACCGTATGTTAAAGGTGCATTTATTTTATAAGTCTGTCTAATTTGAATTTGTCTTACAGTCTTATGTGACGTTAGCCAATCTTTTATAAAATCATTATTAACTGGAAGGGAACAAGAAAATTCTTTTAGACATTTAAAGTAAGCAATACTAAAAAATAGTATACAGATTATAACTCCTGCAACCCAAACATAAAAAAATGTTGAAATCTGTCCTGCTGTCTGTGGTACATACACCAAAGACGATTGCTGTGGTATTCCAATTAAATTGGGCATACTTAAATATTCTTCTTGTAAATTTGCCCCAGCATTGTTAAAGTGGTTAATCAGAGTGTAAATACTTAGAGGTGAATACACTTGAAACGGAACAAGTAATCTTAAAACGACTAAACCCCATAACGCAACAAATGCTCTTTTTGGAAGTTGATGTATAGCAAACGCTCTTATTACTACAATTGCTAATATTAAAACAGCAGCAGAGCCGCTCATTTCAAGAAAATTCATAATCTTCACCTCACTCTAATTCACCCACTATATTACGAAGATTCTTAATTTGCTCAGCAGATAATTTTTTTCTGCTTAACAATGATGCAAAGAGTAAATCAGCCGAGCCGTCAAATATTTTGTTAATAAGTTCTTCCGTTTCAGCTTCTTGAACTTGTTCTTTTTCTATAAGTGGTCTACAAATAAAATTAGGCTCTATGCGTTCTATAGCTCCCTTATTAACACATTTTTTAATTACTGTGTATGTAGTGTTCATGTTCCATCCTATTTCCTCTTTCAAAACATTTGAAACTTGTTTTGCAGTCATTTCACCGCCTTTCCACAACACATCCATCACCTTAATTTCTGAATCAAAAAGCTTAATGGACATAATATAACTCCTCCTTAAACTATTGCAATAGTGTAATTGCATACTATCACAGTAGTTTGATTTTGTCAACACAAAAAAAGGAGAGAATTTTCTCTCCTTAGGATTTCGATAAAAAGCTTGGAAGTTTTCGTTTGAAAGTTTCCAGAGCATTTTAAAGTCCTTCATTCTTTTTTTAAATTGAGGTTTGGCAAAGCTCCTAGTTGTCAATAGTCTTAGGAGTGAATTACCTCTCCCTAAAAACATAATATTATTGTTCTACTCAAACCAAGCTTCCTTTAATAACTGAACACAGTCAGGAATATGGTTCACATCTATGGATGCTATCCCTATGAATATCCAATTATTTGGGCAAGAAGAGGGATTTAGCCAAAACCTTGAAGGTGAATAAACCCTTACACCTTTTTTTAATGCCTTGTCTATTAATTGATCACAAGTCATGTGCTCGGGCAATTCTAAAATAAAATTTAGGCCGGCGCCTGTATTTAGAAATTTAATCTCACAATTCAATTTGTCCAGTTCTGAAACTAATATATCATGCCTTTTCTTAAATATTCCACGCATCCTTCTAACCAATCTTTGATAATGACCATGCTCAACTAGTTTACCTACGATCCTTTGATTAAGCCATGGTGAAGCACCATTATATTTATAAAAATCAGTTTTAAATTTTTTAATAAGTTCAGGAGGCAAAACAACATAGCCAATTCTCATTGAAGGTGATAGTGTCTTTGAAAAAGTCCCCAAATATATTACCCTATCATACTTATCAATAGATTTTAATGATGGAATAGGGTTTGTAAAGTAACTATACTCACTGTCATAGTCGTCCTCTATAATATAAGCATCATTTTTAACAGACCAGTCAAGAAGTTCATACCTTCTCTTTATAGGCATAATAATACCAGTGGGCATTTGATGAGACGGAGTTACATAAACCGTTTTCACTCTGTTATCATTCGGCAAGGACTCCGGATTTGCTCCAAATTCATCGATATGTATTGGTATAACATTAATATTGTTTCTTTGAAAGACATAAGCAGACCTGTCATATCCCGGCTCTTCAGTGGCATGAACAGCAAAATTCTGAGCTTGATCTTGATACAGCAATTCTCTTATTATATTTAAAGAGCTTTGAAGGCCACTTGTAACAATTATCTCATCAGGAGAACAGTTTACTCCTCTTGTATCGTATAAATAATATGCTAAATGCTTTCTAAGATAAAAATCACCCTGATTGCTATGATAGGAATTAATTAACCTACTATCAATTTCAGTTAGTGTTTCTGAGGTGTATTTTTTCCACAGGGAAAAAGGAAAAAAGCTACTTGATAGATTGCCATGATATAGATCATAACGTATATTATTAATGCTTTGCTCTGTATTTAGTTCAATGCTGTCACAGGCCTTTTTTTCATTCTTGGTTGAAGAGGATTTTGGTATATCAATAATTTTATAACCTACTCCATGTATTGATTCAATATATCCTTCAGCAGACAATTGAGAGTATGCATTAGAAACAGTATTCCTTGAAACACATAATTTTTTGGCAAGCTCTCTTGTTCCAGGAAGAACTGTGTCATGTGAAAGTTTACCTGTCTTAATATTGTTCAAGATCTGTTGATATATCTGCAAATAATAAGGCAAACTTAAATTTTTATCTATAATAAACATATTATCCCCTCGGAAATTATTTTAGAGGTTCTATTTTTTTTATGGAAACTGGCTCTTGTATTCTTACAATTGTTATTATAGTATAAAAAAGTCAAGTAAACAACATTAATTTTATTGAAATTTAAGGAGGCATACATATGTTTAGAGAAATGATTAAGTCTAAGAAACAACTCACAGAAGCAGAAACTAATGATGTGCTAAACAAGTGCGAGTATATGACTCTTTCAACAATTGGTTCTGATGGTTGGCCCTATGCTACTCCTCTATCCTATGTTGTCATAGATGGCAAAGTATACTTCCATTGCTTCACTAAAGGTCAAAAACTTGACAATATCGCATATAATCCAAATGTTTGTTTAAACGCAGTTAGGGATGTTGAAGCTATTTGGGAGGATGATTTTACTACTTACTATCAGAGTGCAACTATTTTCGGTACTGCTAAGGTTCTTGAGGACGGTGAATTAAAAAGAAAAGCGTTGATTGAGCTTGTTGATAAATATCTCCCTGATTACATGGATAAAGCAGATGGTATAATTGAACAGACTAAGAACTCTACAGCAGTTGTGGAAATCACTCCTTTGCATACAACAGGCAAAGCTAAAAAGAGAAAATAATTAATAAAGAGGGCGAGCAAGACTTAAAAAGTCTTATTCGCCCTCTCTTTTGTACGTTAGATCTGAGTTTATCAGCCTTTTATTTTGCTTAGAATCTGGCTTGTAAAATCTTTTTCAGGCATTGGTCTAACATAATAAAATCCTTGAACTATATCACAACCCAGTTCCTTCAATAGGCTTATATGCTCTTTAGTTTCAACACCCTCTGCAACTGTCATTATTCCTAGCTCCCTTGCCATTTTTATTACATTTGAAATTACAGTTTTTGCCCTTAATTCATCTTGGGAAATGGAAAAGAAGCTTCTGTCAATCTTTAATACGTCAACAGGAATATTTTTAAGTAACCCTAGAGAACTATAACCAGTGCCAAAATCATCCATTGAAAGAGTAAATCCTGCAGCGTGTAAATCTTCTAAAACTTGGATCAAAATATGTTCGTTATGAAAAATTGTACTTTCCGTTAATTCAAGCTCCAAATAATGCTTAGGCACATTATATTTATCTGCCAAATTACATAGAGTCTCTACAAAATTCTTATCTGACAGATGGTTTCTTGAAAAGTTAACAGAAACAACAACTGGATCGATATCATTATCGAGCCATTTTCTTATGATCTGACATACCATTTCATACATATAAATGTCTAGTTTTGCTATGAATCCGTTTTCTTCAAACAAAGGGATGAATTTTCCCGGATAAATAATCTCATCTTTATCATCAACCCAACGAACAAGCGCTTCTGCTCCTGCTATTGTTTCATCTTTGAGATAATATTTAGGCTGTAAATAAAGCCTGAACTGATTTTCTATTAGCGCCGATTCCATTTTGTTTTCCAGTTCTTTTTCCATTAACAGCTTTAAAGTAACTTTTTCATCATAATCATATATTTCTACTTTATTTAGTTTTGCCTGTCTATGAGCAAAGTTTGCTTTTTCAATTGCCGTTGTAACATCACGTTCTTTACTGTCAGGCGACAAAATATAGCGACCTGTTGGTATTAAGAGTTTATGGTTAAAACCTTCACCCATCGCTTCATTTAAGATATTAACGAAGCTCTTTCTATTTGCTTTAAGTTGATCTTTAATAAAAAATTCATGCATTAGAATAAATTCATCTGAATTTAATCTAGCGAAGGTTCCTAATTGTCCGTTTAAAAGAGTTTCTATTGCATCTTTCATACAAATTAATAATCTGTCTCCTACAGTATAACCATACATCCTGTTAATTAATTTGAAATTATCAACATCCAATTTCACAAATAAAAAACACTTATTTGGGTTATTTTCGATAATGTTCTGCGCATCAATTCTAAACTTAGATAAGGTAGGAGCATTGGTTAAGTCGTCCAGAAATGCAATGTCAGAAATTTTTCTATAGCTTTCGCGCTGTATTCTAAAATTCCAAACAATTAAAAATAGAAACACAGCAATATAAATGAACGAAAGAATCGTAGTGGCAAATGTTATTTCATTTGCATTCTTTGAGACAAGCGCTGCCGGGACTATAGAGAAAATGTTCCATCCATTTATGTTTATAGCTCTATAATGCATTATTCTTTCTTGTCCATCGTATTTGTATCTGGAACAGCCTGATTCATTTTGAGCTACCTTTTGTTTAATTGTTTCAAAATTATCTCCATAAAAGAACTCGGCATTTTTATATGTATCAAAGATATTATAAGAATTAGTTAATGAGTTACTGTTAGTAGTCTTTGCTATGATTTTTCCTTGGTTTGTTGTAACGTAAGCATAACCGCTCTCACCAAAGGACGATAAAAATAACTTATCTAACTCTTCTGCTTTGTACGAGCCTGTTAACACACCAATTATTTTGCCGTCATAAATAATTGGTGTCGCTAAAACTAATATGGTCTTATCACAACTTGTTAAATGAATAGGCTCAGATATACAGTTTTCGCCTTTGATAGCTTGTTGAAAATAAGTTTTATTGCTAAGATTAGTTTTTATAACCTCATTATTATTTATAGCATTGCCACTTTTATCAATTACAGCTAGGTACTCAAAAGATGTTTTCTTTTTGATGTCATTAAGATTCTTCTGTCTAATGTCGCTTAGATTGTTAGAAACCGCAATTGTAGCCGCAATAGTAGCAAGAGCTTTTTTTTCTTCCTCGAGTTTTGAAGCGAAATTAAATGCCTGTTGGGAAATTATCTCCTCTAGCGTTTTATCAATTGTAAGGGTCAGTTTGTTTTTAATATAAGAGCTATAGAACATCATTCCTAAAGAGATTGTAAAAAGCATTAAAAATGCTGTTACTAAAGACCATATATACTTTTTTTTGCTGTCTAACATATGCGTCCCCCAAGTCCAAGTCAAAACAAACACATTTTGTCTATAGTATAAGAAAAAGCAATTAATAAATAAGCTCTATATAGATTAGCATATTATAAGAGACAACGCAACTTTGTTATCATTAAATACCAAACTAATGAGAATTCTATGAACTTATAATAACCAATTGATACGAATAAATTGGTTATTTTCTTTTTTTTCACCCACTTCTATGTAGTCTACTAAATCATTAACAATTTCATGTGTCAAGCACTTTAAATATGCATATTCCTTTAAGTTTGTAGTGATATTTTTTAATGCTAACTTTTCAGAGGCTAATTTTTTAATTTCCGTATTAACACTGTCCAGTCTTGATTTGTGATTTTCAATATCTGTTTGAAAGTTTTGTTTTATCGTCAAAAACTCTATTTCATTTATCGAACCTTTGGTTTTGTCCACATAAGCGGAAGTTAAAGTTTTTCCTGTGTCTTTTATCAATAATTCCAAGGTTTTCACGTCTTTTTGCAAGTTTTTCAGCTTATAAGCAATATTTTGCTCACTTACTTTATATTCATCAAAAAATTCCATGTTTTCCTGCTCTAACATAAACTGATAAAGAAATTCATTTATTTTGTTTTCTAACATTGTAATAAGAGTTCCTGCTTTAATAGTGTGGTAGGTGCAAGCCACCTTCTTTGTTTTTGTAGATAATTGACATCTAAAATAAACCTCTCCATTTCTACCTTTAGATGAACGTATTAAACTACTGCCGCAATCTAAGCATTTAACCTTGCCTGCCAATATATGAGATTGCGGGAGGATATTACTGGACTTTGTTGGTTTATAAACGGTTCTCCTTCTTTCCATTAGTGCATGTACCTTATTAAAAGTGTCCTCTTCTATGATGGGTTCATGAGTATTTCTAACAGTGATCCAATCCTCTTTCGGCGCCATAATTACTTTATTTGATTTGTAGCTTACTTTTCGTTCTTTGCCTTGTGTTAGATGTCCTAAATAAACAGTGTTTTTAAGGATTCTTGATACTGTATTCTGAGCCCATACACCATAAGACTCGCTATACTTCTTTGAATTTGGATTAGAAAATTTAAGTCCTTGCGCTGCTTTGTATGCAGAGGGTGGCAGAACTTTACGTTCGGTTAATATGTCTGCAATCTGTTTGCAACCATAACCCTGCAAATATAGTTCAAAAATTTCACGAACAATATTTGCTGCCTCTTCGTCTATAACAAGCTTATGACGGTTAGTAGGTTCTTTTTTATAACCATAAGCAGCAAATGAACCTAAAAATTGTCCGTCATGCATTTTTTTATTAAATACATATCGTATGTTATCAGAAGTATCTTCGCATATCCACTCATTAGTTAGAGCATAAATTTGCCTTGATTTTTTGTTTCCTTTTAAAGCAGTATCAACTCCATCTACAACTCCAATAAACCGTATTCCCCAAATTAAAAATCTATGATTTATATATTTCTCAACTACCTCCATATCACGACTAAAACGTGATTGATTTTTGCATAGAATAATACTAAATAATTTTTTTCTGGCATCACTAATCATTTTTTGAAAAGCAGGTCTATTTCGATCCATGCCCGAATAATCGTCATCTGAATATATCTCATAAATTTGCCAACCCTGAGCTTTTGCATAGTCTTCTAGCAAAAGTTTTTGATTTTGTATGCTTTCACTGTCATCTCCAGCTTTATTTTTATTTTTATCCTCTACAGACAAACGACAATATATGGCGACGCTGATGCTCTCGTTCAGGATGTTTACCTCCTTTATGAAATATCATTTTCATTATTTTCTATATTAAAATTGTCAAGAGCAATTTTAAGTATTATTTTTTTCAATATATCGTTTTTA
>CAZTAY010000019.1:0-25964 GCA_964611655.1 uncultured Eubacteriales bacterium | reverse complement strand
ACTAATAAATTTGTTAGAAGAAACCGTAAAAATTATTTCTAAAGAATATAAGCCAAATTAGTGAAAGTATTGAAAGGTGAAGAGGGTAAATCCAGTAAAAAGCATATTTAAATGATGGTCCTTTTTTATAGTTATGCATCATAATTAACAATATCCCAACAATTCCGCCAATAACAAATCCTATATGGTTACTGCTATATAAAAATAAAACTATTGCCAAAAGTACTATGTATCTCGTATAATTATCTCTTAATAGATAAATCATAAAAATAGAGATTACCCCTACAGCGCCATAGTCTGTATTAAGATAATTAGCCAATGCTGATATAAGCAGAACTGGTATAAAAAGAATCAACTTCTTTAAAAAGGGTAACCCTCCCTTATCTTTTACTAATTTACTGTTTTCCAATTGCTTGTATAAAAGCACAGATAAGACTCCAAAGGCTAAAGTGAAAAACACATTTTGGTGTCCATAATCCAGAAACGTAGGATATTCTCCTATTACTGGCATCCCTACGTTGGAGAACGCAATATCAAACGGTATCTCAGATAGTATAGCAAATAAAAACAGCCTTACGCTGTAATGTTTGATATTTTTTGTATACGCGCAGCTTTGTGCAGTCAAGTATGCAAAGATTATAAAGGAAACCCTTCCAATCATTCTTAAGCCTGTCGATGTAAAAATAATTGGTGGTTGAGAGTTTAGGCTATATACAAATTGGTCAATAGGATCACTAAATATATATGCTGTGTGATCAATTATCATAGTAATCACTGCAATCAGTTTTAGAATGAAATTATTCAAAATGCTGTACCCTCCGCGCTTATAGGATTTATGTCTTGGCGATACCCTTTATTAGTATCATAAAAAAAGAATATTGATGCAACAATCAAAAATGTTATAAGGAAAAAAAGTAGGTTTATTACTATTTCTTGTATTTTCACTTTAACCTCCCAACTACTTTATTCAGTATTTTCTAGTTTTTTTAGAATAATTAAAGAGTTGAATTGATTATACCATAGATTTTGGATTATTAAACTAATTTATTATTTACTAATACCTTATCTACTGCTATAATTTACTAAACCTTATTTACTGCTATAATTTTGCTACTAAAGCTTTAAAAGAAATTGCGGCTGGAAACACACATTCTAACCGGGCTTGACTAGACGAAACTTAATTTGTCATTTGTTCTTTGGGTCTGCTATTCTTTTTTAATAATGGCTAGTCCAAATGAGCATAATTGCAGTATTGGGCCAGGATCGGATTGTGCTATTCCCGTCCAATTAACATAAGGAGGAATTTAATATGGCTAGAAAAATGAAAACCATGGATGGAAATACAGCTGCTGCTTATACTTCTTACAACTTTACTGAAGTTGCAGCTATATACCCAATTACGCCTTCATCAGATATGGCAGAGATCACTGATGAATGGGCTGCAAATGGTAAGAAGAACATATTCGGGCAGACAGTGAAGGTTGTAGAAATGCAATCAGAAGCTGGGGCGGCAGGAGCAGTTCATGGCTCATTGCAGGCAGGAGCACTAACAACGACCTATACGGCATCTCAAGGGCTCTTGTTAATGATTCCAAACATGTATAAGATGGCAGGCGAGCTTTTACCAGGCGTAATACATGTTTCTGCAAGGGCAATTGCAACTCATGCACTGTCAATATTTGGGGATCACTCAGACGTAATGTCATGCAGACAAACAGGATATGCAATATTAGGTTCATCAGGTGTTCAGGAAGTAATGGATCTTGGTGCTGTAGCACATCTTTCAGCGATTAAAGGAAGGGTTCCGTTCTTACATTTCTTTGATGGTTTCAGAACCTCACATGAGATTCAAAAGATTGAAGTACTTGAGGCTGAAGAAGTTGAGAACCTGATTGACAAAAAAGCACTCATGGATTTTAGAAAAAGAGCATTAAATCCAGAACATCCTGTTTTAAGAGGTAGCGCACAAAATTCTGACATTTACTTCCAATTCAGAGAGTCCGCAAATACTTATTATCAAAACCTCCCTTCTATTGTAGAAAATTACATGAATGAAATTAACAAAATAACAGGTAGAAATTATAAGCTCTTTAATTATTACGGCGATCCTGACGCAGAGAAAGTTATTATTGCTATGGGATCAGTTTGTGATACTGTAGAAGAGGTTGTGGATTATTTAAGAGCAAAAGGCGAGAAAGTTGGAATGGTTAAAGTTCACCTCTTTAGACCGTTTGCTACTGAGAAATTCCTTGAAGCAGTACCTAAAACAGTAAAGAAAATTGCTGTTCTTGATAGAACAAAAGAACCAGGGTCACCTGGCGAACCTTTATACCTTGATATTGCTTCTGCATTCTATGGCTCCGAAGCAAAACCTGTTGTGGTTGGAGGACGTTATGGCCTTGCATCTAAGGATACAACACCTTCACAAATTCTCTCTGTATTTGAGAACCTAAAGAATGATGAACCAAAAACTAATTTTACAATAGGTATTGAGGATGACGTAACTTTCTTGTCTCTTCCTATTAACGAAGAAATTAGCGTAACTCCAGAAGGTGAAACAAGCTGTAAGTTTTGGGGTCTTGGATCTGACGGTACTGTTGGTGCAAACAAAAATTCTATTAAAATCATCGGTGATAACACGGATATGTTTGCACAAGCTTATTTTGCCTACGACTCCAAAAAATCCGGCGGTGTAACACAGTCTCACTTAAGATTTGGTAAAAAACCTATTCGTGCGCCATATCTTGTTAAGAAAGCTGACTTTGTTGCATGTCATAACCCTTCTTATGTAAATAAGTATGACATGTGCAGTGATTTAAAAGATGGCGGAATATTCCTTCTTAATACCGACTGGACCGTAGAAGACATGGAAAAAACTCTCCCAGCTAATATGAAAAGAGAGATTGCAAATAAGAACATTCAGTTCTATACTGTAGACGCTACACATATTGCAAAAGAAATTGGTTTAGGTAACCGTACAAACTCTGTTTTACAATCTGCATTCTTTAAGCTTACATCAATCATTCCTATTGAAGATGCAGTTAAATATATGAAAGAAGCAATTTTTAGAACTTATAACAAAAAAGGCGACAAAGTTATTAATATGAACTACGAAGCTGTTGACAAAGGTATTGAAGGTCTTGTTAAAATTGACGTTCCTAGTAGCTGGGCAAATGCCGTTGATGGTGTGACTGAAGAAACAGCTAATTTACCTGAATTCATTAAAAAGATCTTAATCCCAATCGACAAGCAAGAAGGTGAGAAGCTTCCCGTTTCAACATTCGTAGGTATAGAGGACGGTACATTCCCTCCAGGTACTGCGGCATATGAAAAAAGAGGAATTGCTGTTGATGTTCCTAGATGGAAACATGAAAACTGTATTCAATGTAATCAGTGTTCTTATGTTTGTCCTCATGCTACAATTCGTCCGTTCTTATTAACAGACGAAGAAGCTAAGAATGCTCCTGAAGGATTCATTACAATTGATGCAAAAGGCAAAGGTCTTGATAACTACAAATACAGAATGCAAGTAACGACTATTGACTGTGCTGGTTGCGGAACTTGTGCTCAGGTTTGTCCTGCAAAAGACAAAGCCCTTGTTATGGAACCTATTGCAACTCAATTTGAACAAATGAATAATTGGGAATATGCACTCAAATTAAGCCATAAAGAAAATCCATTAGATATTAATACTGTAAAAGGCAGCCAATTCCAACAGCCATTGCTTGAGTTTTCAGGTGCTTGTGCAGGATGTGGAGAAACTCCATATGCTAAACTTATGACCCAACTTTTTGGTGATAGAATGTACATTGCAAATGCAACAGGATGTTCATCTATTTGGGGTTGTAGTGCTCCTTCTACACCTTATACAACCAATCATAAAGGTCAAGGTCCTGCTTGGGCAAACTCGTTGTTTGAAGATGCTGCAGAGTTTGGATTTGGTATGTATCTTGCAGCTAAACAGCTAAGAGAATCTTTAGAATTAAAAGCTAATGCTCTTATTGAGCTTGGCGTATGTAAAGAACAGGCTGAACAATGGCTTGCAACCTTAGAAGATGCTGAAGCTTCAAAGAAGGCTTCTGCTGAATTTGAAGAAGCGCTTAAAGCTTACAACGGAGATGCAGGCAAAGACATAGTTAAGGAAATACTTGAAAATAGAGAACATTTAGTTAAGAAGTCTTTCTGGCTAGTTGGTGGAGACGGTTGGGCATATGATATTGGCTACAGTGGACTTGACCATATTCTTGCAACTGGAGAGGACGTAAATATCTTAGTATTTGATACTGAGGTTTACTCAAACACAGGCGGTCAAGCTTCTAAATCAACACCTTTAGCTGCGGTTGCTTTATTCTCCGCTGCAGGTAAAAAAGCTAAGAAAAAAGACCTTGGTGCAATAGCTATGAGTTATGAGCATGTTTATGTAGCACAAGTAGCTATGGGCGCTAACCAAAATCAAGTTATTAAAGCTTTTGCTGAAGCTGAAAAGCATAAAGGACCTTCAATTATAATTGCATATTCACCATGTATTAACCACGGTCTTAAAGTTGGCATGAGCAATACTCAACTAGAAACCAAGAATGCGGTTGACGCTGGATATTGGCACCTTTATAGATATAACCCAGCTCTTAAAGACGAAGGAAAGAATCCGTTTATCATGGATTCAAAAGAGCCGACGGGAAGCTTTAGAGACTTCCTTATGGGTGAAGTAAGGTACTCATCATTGCAAAGATCGTTCCCTGATAAAGCAGAAGCATTATTTGAAAAAGCTGAAAAAGAAGCAAAAGAAAAGTATATTAAATACAAAAAACTTTCTTTAGGATAAGAACTAAAACTAAAAACAGAGCCTTTTGAAGGCTCTGTTTTTAGTTAATTACTTGCAAATCCCTGAGACTGTGCCTCAGCTGATTTCTTCCATTCTTCCATTTTACGCATAGTTTCTTCATATGTTTTTTGGGTAATCGCTGGCATTTTTTCTTTTCCACCCCAGACACCATATGCTTCTTCAAACCCTTTATCAATTGCTTTTTTAAGTTTGTCGTATTGTTTAGGGTCTCCACCTGAAATGGCTTTTGCAAAGTTAACAATCCTATCGCTTACAGCTTCAACGCCCCATTCCCCATTAGGACCTATTGCATCTTGAGCTGCTTTGGACGTCTCAGCATCAACTTTTAAATCACCGTTTTCAATCATAGATTTTAACTTTAAAATTCCATTAGTGGTTGAAATGTCAATACCGCCTACTAGACTAGAGTTGGATTGCTTGCTAATTGCTACATTAACCATCTTTTGAAAAGCTGCAATATTGCTTTTATGCTGAGAAATTAATTCGTTTACTTTTTCCTTATCAACCTTATACCCGGCTTTCTTTTCTTGTCTATTTCCGGTTTGTAATGTATCAGCAAACTCTTCCTTAACTTCTTTTCTAGAAATCTCTTCACCGTTCTTTTGAATTGAGCTATTGACATTATTGGTCTGAGTGTATGCATTATCGTTTGATATTTTCATTTAAAACCCTCCTTGGTTTGCAATATTCCTTAACTTTCCTTCTATACTTATATCGGCATTAGATGAAATATTATATATATAATACAAAACAAATTATAGTTTTCTTTTGAACTAGAAGAACAAATGGACTATGGTTATTGTCATCTTGTTTTAGTTTTAAATAGTTGTGTTTTATGTTATTAATTTAGTATATGTATAGAATTAAAATAAACTGATATTTGAACAATTGGGAGGACACACTCTTATGATGCTAGACTTAAAAAGAAAGTTAACTTTTAGTTTTATATTTATTATTTTAATTTCTCATCTACTGTCCTATTTTATGGATCAGGTTGGTCAAATAATTCTAACTGTTATCATGGTTGTTTTATCAACAGTAATTTTTATTATATCAATTGATTTAATTACTACAGCTGTATTAGATAATATAAAAAAAGAAGTTTTAACATTAACTAATGAACATGCAAAAGGTAATAAAAGTTATAGGATTTAGGGAATTACAACGGAAGTTGGGAAGAACTTTCTTCAGCAATAAATGAATTAGCAGATTTTTATTCAGGATTGCTAGTAAATATAACTAATGAAATAAGCCATTTATCAGATGGAGTGATAAAAGATGAGCCGTCTGATTTAAAATATAATGATATTGAGGTATTATTATCAATTAGTGGCCTGCGAAACACATTAAAGTCAGTTTTTGATTTGATTGATGAAGTCTCCACAAAGGTAAGTCAAGGAAAACTAAGTGATGAAGATTTACATATGAATTTAAAGGGTGATTTTGTATCATTAGTAAAAGCTCTTAAACTTATTAATGATAATGTTAAGGAGAAGTACGTTTGGTATAAAGGCATTTTAGATTCAATACCATTTCTGATTTCAGTTACTGATATGGATATGAATTGGACTTTTATTAACAAGCCAGTTGAACATTTGTAAAACCGATAATTGTGGCATTGCTGGCCTGAAAAAAGGAAAACCAATTACATATTTTATCAGATGGGCTCTGAATTTCAGGTTAACATTGAATATTTATATGATGATAAAAATAATAAAATTGGACATATTGAAGTTGTTCAAGATATATCAGTACTTAAAAATATAGAGTCTAAGAGTGCCCTTGCTAGTCAAGTGAAGGATACATGTAAATCATTTGCTTTGGTTTCGGAAGAATTAGCAGAGAGTAGTCAAAAAACTGCTATAGAGGCTTCAGTTCAATATCAATTTATTGATAAGTTAGTTGAAGCAATTGACGATATTATTCCTAAAGCAATGTCCACTTCACATGCATCCAGCCAGGCTGCTAAGATAACCAACCAGATCAAGGAAAAAGCAAAGCTTGGAACAGAACAGATGGACACAATGCTTGATTCAGTTAATCAAATGGCAGATGCAAACCGCTCAATTTCTAATATAATAAAGAATATTGAATATATAGCCTTTCAGACAAATCTTTTATCACTTAATGCCTCTGTTGAGGCAGCAAGAGCAGGGGAAGCAGGCAAAGGTTTTGCGGTGGTAACTGAAGAGGTTCGCAATTTGGCTATTAAGAGCGGTGAAGCAGCTAATAATAGTGGTAATATTATTAAGAACTCAATAGAAAAGGTTGCAATAGCTGAAAGAGTTGTAAACCAAACTTCTGAAAACTTTAGCCGAATTGCAGAAGGTATTAATGAAAGCGATGATAGCACTCATACAATCTCTAAGTACTCAGAAGAACAAATAATATAATAAATCAAATAAAAGAAGAAATTTCAATTATTCAAATCTGTAGAACACAGTTTAGAGATTGCAAAGAAAAGTGCTGCGGAAAGTCAAGAACTGTCCAGTCAAGCACTTAGCCTAGAAACTGCCATAAATGAATTTGTTAAAAGCGAAAATTAATTTAATAGGCATTAGTTGTATAAGTAATAAACTGCTACCTGCAAGCGGTAAAACCGCCTAGAGGTAGCAGTTAGTTTTTACAAAATGACTACGTTAGTAGAATTAAGAATTATTAACTATATTAATTTAAAGTAATAATTCTGTTGATGCTATCCCAACCTACATTAAATCCAATTAAATCTCCTAAATCTCTTAATTTAAAGAAGTTGTTACCGGCTATTGTATATGCTGACAGTTTAACTTGTTTGCCGTCTAAGTAGATAGCGGCATTTGAGGGAACTGCAACTTTAGGTTTTCCGTCTCCTCTTCCTAGTTCATTTCCGGTTGCTGTATATGGTGTTGCGCTAATTATATTTATGGCATTTTTATCTGAATCCCATGTTATATTAAACTGCTTTGAGCTACCTGAAAATGCCATTGCCAGATCCCGAAGTTTGAAGTAGTTATTTCCATCAATAGTATAAGCCTCAAATTCTACTGATTTTCCATTTACTAAAACAGATGAAGAATTTGCTTTTGCATTTGGCGCAGGAGCTAGGCTCTTTTCAGTAAACACAATTATTGAAGCAAGCTTTCGGCCTGCACGAGTTAAATACTTCCCGTTAGAATAAAGCATACTGGATGCTCCACCGTCCATGCCGACTGCATCAATGGCACCTATTCCCTTTAAGTATTCTGCTATTTGATTAAAAGAAGCGCTAACTGTTCCTAAAGCCAACCTGCCATCAGACATTATGGCAATAAAACTTCTTTGGGCAGATGCAGTGGCTAGTTGTTTTGGATCATTATCAAAGTTGGCATTAAAGCTTGTATCAGATGAAACAATATTACCTGAGTGGATTAGCATTCGTCCCCCTCCTACTATTGTTTTCATTCCGCTCCAGTCTGAATCTTTACGTGATGTATAAGTAAGGCTTATGGATGCAATATCTCCAACCTGTGGCAATAAGTTGTATTTATCTGCATTGGCAATTGCACCGCCATTATAAACAATTAAATAAGTGTCGTCAGGAACAGTATATGTACCGCCAATATCTACGGAAACAACT
This sequence comes from uncultured Eubacteriales bacterium, assembly GCA_964611655.1. Lineage (GTDB taxonomy): Bacteria > Bacillota > Clostridia > Lachnospirales > CAZTAY01 > CAZTAY01. The sequence goes on along the minus strand of CAZTAY010000019.1, from coordinate 17,526 downwards.
TTTCCATCCTTAATTGAGTATACCTTAGCGTCTTGGTTTACAGTGAAGGGTAATTTAAAATCAGGCGTCAAGAGGTTTATAGCCGAATCATCGGTGTAATAAAAATTACTCGCCCAAATTCCTGTTTGTTTGTCACCGTAATTAAATGTTATGTTTGTCTTTACTCGGTCAATCTTAGCGGTTCCGTCATACGCAAATCCAATTGCGTTTGTTTCTCCTCCAGCATTTATTAGATTTCCATTTTTAAGTATTGTTGCATAAATCCTAGGATAATTTCCCGGGTAGTTTATATTCTTAGAGTCATAATATGAATTAAAAAAACCACCATTTATCGCCGCAATGACCTTTCCGCCTGCCATGCCTATTAACTTATCTGCTTCTGTATCAGACGTAACTGAGCCATTTGCAGTTATAACATCAGCAGAAACAGAAGATGTATAAACATACACCATATTAGGGCTTATCGCTGCTTGTACAACTACATTGAAGCATAGCATAAATATTGTGATTAATAATAACTTTTTCATTTTATTCCCCCTCGTTTTGTATTAAAATACTAGAACATAACATCCACTATGATTATATCAATAATAAGTATTAAATACAATGAGATTTATGCAGCAGATAAATATGCAATTTTAATACGTAGACCAATGTATGAAGCAACAAGTGCTTTTACTATTCCTGTAATTAAAAACGGAACAACACACGCCATGAAAGCCTTGATTAAATCTGAATTAGTTACATATGAAAACATTACTGTTCCGAATATGAAGTTTACTGCTGTTGCTGTTAGTGTACCAAGTAATGATATTTTTAACTTGGACGTCCTATCTGAAAAGAATCCTGAAATAAACGCCATAATAGGAAATGAAATAATAAAACCTCCAGTTGCTCCCACTAGCATATGTATACCACCTTGAAAAGTATTAAAAACCGGCAACCCAATTACACCCATTAACACGTACATAGAAACTGCTATTGTTCCTTTTTTTGCGCCTAATACAACTCCTGATAATAGGATAGCAAGAGTTTGTAGAGTAAATGGTACTCCCATTGGCACAGGTATACTTATTTGAGCAGAAACGGCTATTAAAGCTGCGAACAATGCACATAATACTTTATCTCTAGTTTTCATAATTATTCCTTTCTTCTACTTTTATTTCTTATAACAGTTTCAGTTAAATTAAAATGAAACACACTCTCATATTCTTCACTCGTGTGGCAGGGCGTTTAATTTAATTGAAAATCCTCTTTCACAAACAAGTTTGCTACAGCCGATTTTCAATTCAATTACTATAACATAAACAAATGATCCTTTAAGATAATAATTCTATTTCACCATATCTCTTTATATATCTTAAGTTGTTTGATTCAATAACTAGAGAACCATTTTCATCAAGATCAACGACATTTCCTTCTATTACATTTGAACCGCTTTTGAATATCACTTTTTTGCCTATGGTGATACAGTAATCTCTATATTGACTAATGATTGATTTCTTGTCAATTAGACTTGTTATTTCATATAGATTTTGAACAAGATGTCCAATAAATTCATTTCTTGAAATTAAAGATTCGGTATGCTCATTTATTGACGTGCTTGTATCAATAATTTCATGAGGAAACTCTTCTTTTTTTGTGGAATAATTTATACCGCAACTAACGATTACATACTCAAGCTCTCCTGTTTCAAAGTTTGTAACAGCTTCTGTTAAAATCCCACAAACCTTCTTGTTTTCAATGAAAATATCATTTACCCATTTAATACCGGGTTTTATGAGAAATGACGTATTAATTGTTTTACAAACAGCCACAGCAGCAGCTAATGTCAAGTATGTAGAATCACTAAGTGAAAGATTTGGTTTAAGGACTGCGCTTAAGTAAATACCTTTGTTTTTGGGAGAAAAAAAACTTCTGCCTTTCCTGCCTCTTCCCCTTGTCTGACCGTCGGCAATTATAACATGCCAGTCATAATAAATCATCGCAGTTTCTCTTGCCTTTAATGTGGTTGTATCTAAAAGGTCAAAAACAAAAATATTCTCTGGTTTTATTGGACAATCCATATGTTTTATAATACCTGCTGTAGAAATTAAGTCATTATCGTTTAACAGGATATAACCCTTATTGTTTGTTGCCCTAATATCATATCCTTTTTTACGAAGCTCATTTATTGCTTTCCAAATAGCAGTTCTTGATACATTAATATCCTTAGAAATCATTTCTCCAGATACATATTGACCTCTGTTGTTTTCCAAATATGTTAGTATCAGTTGTTTATTATCCATGTTCTCACCTCGCTTTAAATAATAATAAATTAGCAGGTTTAAAATGTCAACTAAAAAACAGAAAAGGTTAACATTTCAAGATTTGTTAAATGTCATGGTGTACAAGTTTAAGTTATTGATATATAATTATATTTGGGGGATGAGTTATGAGGATGTATAGAAATAAAATTTTTATAAAAAAAGTTCCTAAAAAAGTGGTATGTAATATATGTGGCTTGAATATTCAGCTTAACAAGGATGGATATTTTAATGACTATTTGCATATTGAGAAACAATGGGGTTATTTTTCTAAGAAAGATGGAGTGGCACATTCCATTGATATATGTGAAAACTGCTATGATAAGGTTATTTCTCAAATGAAAATACCCCCAAATTCAAGCCCAACCTCAATCAGCTAAAAATTTGAGGCATAAGCAACATTTTTATAATCGAAAGTTCAAGGAGAAGGTTATGGATTTTATACTAGACCCCCATTGTCATTCTATTGCAAGCGGACATGCTTACAGCACAATTGAAGAAAATATAAGAGCAGCGAAAGAAAAAGGACTAAAGATGATCTCAATTACGGATCATGCACCGAATATGCCTGGAACATCAAAGGAATCGCATTTCATGAACCTGGCTGCAATACCGTCTATAATAGATGGTGTTGAACTAAGGCTTGGTGTGGAGCTTAACATAATGGAGGACGGTAGCTTAGATTTCGATAATGAATTTTTAAGAACCACTCCTAGAATTGAAATAGTAATTGCAAGCCTGCATCCTATGTGTTACTATCCAAAGGCGGAAGAGTTTTGTACAGAGGTTATTTTAAAAACCATGGATAATCCTTGTGTACAAATAATTGGGCATCCTGGGGATCCCAGATTTCCTTTGGATTTTGAAAAGGTTGTTAAGAAATCCTTAGAGAGCGGAACCTTGCTTGAAATTAATGAAGCCTCTTTAAGCCCAATAACTTTTAGGAAGGGTTCAAGATCATTAATGGCAGAATTAATCAAGGTCTGCAAAAAGTATTCGTGCCCCATAGTGCTTGGTTCTGATGCTCATTTCTCTTTAAGCGTAGGTATTTTTTCAAACGCGCTTGTTTTAATAGATGAATCGGATTTCCCGTATGAATTAATTGCAAATCATTCTATAGATTATTTCAACAGTCTTCTAAAAAAATTTAGATAAAAAAAGGTGAAATAATGGATAAAATAAAATCTCCTGAAACAGATGAATTTTTTGAGGCAGTGTTAAACCTTAAAAGCATTAAGGAATGTTATGCGTTTTTTGACGATGTTTGCACTATAAACGAACTAAAATCAATTACACAAAGATTCCATGTGGCAAGACTACTTTATGAAGGCAGCACTTATACCGATATCATTGACAAAACAGGTGCTTCAACCACTACAATAAGCAGAGTCAATAAAGCGCTGCTTTATGGAAGCGACGGTTACAAAGCGGCTCTTGAAAAGCTTAAAATTAATCAGTAAGAGCAAATATAGACCGAAGATAGAGAGGTAATATAATGAGTTTACTTGACGAACTAAACCCGATGCAAAGGGAAGCAGTTTTAAAAACAGAGGGTCCAGTTTTAATGCTCGCCGGAGCTGGAAGCGGAAAAACAAAGGCACTTACTTACAGGATAGCGCATCTAATAGAGAATGGTGTGAGCCCCTATCAGATCCTAGCCATTACTTTTACAAACAAGGCAGCAAGGGAGATGAGAGAAAGGGTATTGGAGCTTGTAGCTAAAGATGCTGACATGATGTGGATTTCTACATTCCATTCAATGTGTGTCAGAATTTTAAGGAAGGATATTGATAAACTGGGCTTTACGTCGTCATTTACAATATATGATACTGATGATTCGAAAAATGTATTAAAAGACGTTATTATAAGACTAGGTCTTGACATAAAGTCTTTCCAACCCGGAAAAGCTCTTTCAGAAATTTCCAAGCAAAAGGATAACCTTGTTTCATACGAAACTTATCAAAAAGAAGCAGGTGATGACTTTTATTATTCAAAGATTGCAGAGATCTATAAAAATTATCAATTAACATTAAAGAAAAACAACGCTCTTGACTTTGATGATATTATTTATAAAACAGTGGAACTGTTTAGAAAGAATCCTGAAACAATTGCAAGGTATAATGAAAGATTTATGTATGTTATGGTAGACGAATACCAAGACACCAATACAGCGCAGTATGAGCTTGTTAAATTGCTTGCTGGAAGCAAACAAAACTTATGTGTTGTAGGAGATGATGACCAATCTATCTATGGCTGGCGTGGAGCAAATATTCGTAATATTCTGGATTATGAGAAGGATTTTCCTTCTGCTAAGATCATAAAACTTGAACAAAACTACAGAAGCACTCAAACGATCCTAAATGCTGCAAATGAAGTTATAAGCAATAATCTAAACAGGAAAGACAAAAAGCTTTGGACTGACAATGGAAATGGCGCTGAAATTAACCTTGCATTTTGTGAAAATGAGAACGAGGAATCACGATATGTTGCAGACTCAATTGAGAAAATAAACCAAGATTACAAATATAACGACTGTGCCATTTTATATAGAACTAATGCGCAATCAAGGGCATTAGAGGACATGCTGGTTAAAAGAAATATTCCGTATAAGATTTACGGAGGAGTTAGGTTTTATGAAAGAAAAGAAATAAAGGATATCTTAGCTTATCTTAGATTGATTTACAATCCATCTGATGACATAGCTTTAAAAAGAGTAATTAATGTTCCGAAAAGGGGCGTAGGGCCTGCTGCACTTGAGAAAATTGATAAATATTCGATTGAAACAGACCTTCCTTTTTTTATTGCATTAAAAGATCTAAAACTAAAAGAACCAAGAAGTGTTTCTGCAAAGCTTGCAGAATTTATAAATCTAGTTAATGAACTAAGCTCCTATGCCAGTGAAAATTCAGTTGTAGAATGTATGGAGTATCTGTTGGAAAAAACAGGTTATATTAAAATGATTGAGGACTCGTCGGATGAGTTTGAAGCGGCAAGCAGAATTGACAATATCCAGGCTTTTATTTCAAAAGCAGCCGAATACGAAAGTAAAGCAGAATCACCAAGTTTACAAGGCTTTCTGGAAGAGATTTCACTAGTTGCGGATATTGACAACCATGACGGATCTGACAATGTTGTTTCGCTTATGACTGTACATAGTTCTAAAGGTCTTGAATTTCAAATAGTATTTTTAACAGGAATGGAAGAAGGGTTATTCCCAAGCTTTGGATCTATTAATTACGGAGGGGAGCAAGGGATAGAAGAAGAACGAAGGTTGTTTTATGTGGGGGTTACTCGCGCAAAAAGCATATTACATATTACCAGAGCTAAGACTAGACTTGTAAGAGGGTATACGGAGTATCCTTCTTCATCTCGATTCTTAAAAGAGATTCCGGCTGAGTATATCAAGAAAGATGATACACAAAAGCCTAAGGTTCGTTCCAAGTTTGTGCAGGCAGCTCAAAGACCTCAGTATACGGCTTCTCTTAATTATATGCGCTCAAACATTGAACCTACAAAAAAAATTGAGTTGGATTTTGCAGAAGGTGATATGGTTAAGCATCCTAAATATGGGATTGGAAAGGTTATTCAGATTAGCTCAATAGGCAAGGACTATGAGGTGACTGTAGGATTTGACGAAGCGGGTAATAAGAAATTCATGGCTCTGCTGTCAAAGTTAAAAAAGGTATGACGGAGTGTAAACCTTATGATAAGAACAATTTATTTTTATTTGGCTCTGATTATTTCGCTCATTGCTAAGTTACCCCTTATGTATAAGGTTAACTGCATGACTGTGGGTAAGGATGAGTTTGTTTATAAAGTAGTGTCAGGCTGGGCAAAAAACAGGATTCGTACGACTGGTTCTTCTATAAGTATTAGTGGCGGAGAAAACCTACCTGAAGGACCCTGCCTTTTTGTAAGTAATCATCAAAGTAATTTTGATATTCCTGCTATATTGGCATATGTGGAAAAGCCACTTGGGTTTGTTTCAAAGGATGATATAAAAAAGGTGCCTATTGTTAGACGTTGGATGGAGTATATTAACTGTATATTCTTGGATCGTTCTGATACTTCACAGGCATTAAAATCTATATTAGATGCAATTAAACTACTGAAATCAGGCAAGTCTTTATGGGTGTTTCCGGAGGGTACAAGAAGTAAGTCCTCAAATGTTGCTGAGTTTAAAGAAGGCAGTATTGTAATGGCAACAAAAGCAAAGGTACCTATAGTGCCTGTTACTATTAACGGCACTTATAAAATAATGGAAGCCAATGGTAAAATTATAAAACCTGCCAAGGTTTTTTTGACGATACATGAGCCTATTGACACAAGTAATATTTCAAAGGAAGAAGCTTCGTCTCTTTCTGACAAAATACGCAACATGATTATTGATTCTCTTAATAAATAGAGCACCCAATGTAATGGTTACTCTTGACATAAGTTTTAAAAAGTAATACAATTTCAGTGATTGTCAATGTGGTTTTAGCTATTTGTATTTTATTTCATTGCCGTAAGTTGGGATTTTTATATACAGCTATTTTTGGCAAATTGATAGAGATATCATTTTTATTACTTGGCAATTGCACTTTGAAAATTACATTAGGGGGTGACAGTTATTTTAATTCCATTTTATGTTGTTATTGGATTTGCAATAGCTCTTTTTGCTTTTATAATATTATCTTTTTTTGCAGGTGTATTTTACCGTAAGCGAATCGCAGAAGCTAAGATTGGCTCTGCTGAAATAAAAGCATTGTCGGTTATTGAGGAAGCCAAAAAGGAAGCAGAAGCCAGAAAAAAAGAGATACTTTTAGAATCAAAAGAGGAGTCTATCAGGATCAAAAACGATCTTGACAGAGAAGCTAAAGAACGCAGAGCTGAGATTCAAAAGAACGAAAAAAGACTTGCTCAGAAGGAAGATTCTTTAGAGCGAAGAGCTGAGGCTCTTGAAAAAAAGGAAGAATTATTACAAAGCAAACTAGAAGGTTTAGACCAGCTTAAATTAAAAAGCGAACAGGTTTATGAAGAACAACTAAAAGAACTTGAGAAAATTTCAGGATTTACAAGTGAAGAAGCAAAGAATTATTTAATGTCTTTGATTGAAGACGAGGTTAAACACGAGTCTGCCATTATGATTAAAGAGATTGAGCAAAAGGCAAAACAAGAAGCCGATAAAAAGGCGAAAGAAATTCTTGCTAACACTATCCAAAAATGCGCTGTTGACCATGTGGCTGAAACAACCGTGTCTGTTGTTTCTTTGCCTAATGACGAAATGAAAGGCCGCATTATAGGACGTGAAGGACGCAATATCAGAGCTTTAGAAAATTTAACAGGCATTGACCTAATTATTGATGATACACCGGAAGCTGTGATTTTATCAGGATTTGATCCAATAAGAAGAGAAGTTGCTAGGATTGCACTTGAAAAATTGGTTGTTGACGGAAGAGTTCATCCGGCAAGAATTGAAGAAATGGTTGAAAAAGCCAGAAAAGAAGTTGACAACCTTATTAAAGAAGAAGGTGAATCTGCACTGTTTGAAACAGGCGTACACAGTATTCACCCAGAGCTTGTAAAGTTGCTTGGTAAACTTAAATACAGAACAAGTTATGGACAAAATGTTTTAAAACACTCTTTAGAGGTTTCTCACTTATGCGGTCTTATGGCAGGTGAGCTAGGACTTGACATTAACCTAGCAAAAAGAGCTGGACTTTTGCATGATATTGGAAAAGCTGTTGATCACGAAATGGAAGGCTCTCATATTACTATTGGTGTATCTCTTTGTAAGAAATACAAAGAAAACGCTGTAGTAATTAATGCCGTTGAATCACATCATGGTGATGTTGAGCCTACAAGTATTATATCTGTGTTGGTTCAAGCAGCTGACGCTATCTCTGCTGCAAGACCAGGCGCTAGACGCGAAACCATTGAAAGTTATATCAAGCGATTACAAAAACTTGAAGAAATTGCTGACGAATTTAAAGGCGTAGAAAAATCATTTGCTATTCAAGCAGGAAGAGAACTAAGAATTATTATTCTTCCTGAAGAAGTTGATGATGCTAATCTTACAATCCTTGCAAGAGATGTTGCAAAGAAGATAGAAAAAGAGCTTGAATATCCCGGTCAAATTAAAGTGAATCTTATCCGTGAAACACGAGCAATTGAATATGCAAAATAATCTGATTTTAAGGTGAGTTCGGTATGTCCTTGTTGACATACTTTCGAACTCACTTTTTTAGTTGTCATGCCTTTGAAACGACTAATATGTAAATATTTATTCTTCACAGACCAAAATGTATCAAATTGACAGAATAATCGTATGGGTAAAAAAATCTAATTGTTTTAGTATGGATGATAGCTGGTTTTTTAGAAGGTGGGCAAAGCAACCAACTTAGTTGGTGGTTTGCTCTGCCTCTACAAATGGATTAAACAAATTGAGTCCTAAAGTCGCTTAAAATGTCTTGTCAACCGTTCTGTATTTTCTGGATGCTGGCTAAAGCAGCCTTATTTTTGCCTGTCTAACTTGCTTACCTGTGAACGTGTAGACGTATGGATTGCAGTAAAATCTTCTTGTATTTAGGGGCTTATTTATTATTTAATTCTCTTTAAATTTTTACCTATATAATCTACAAAATATCCCATCTACACCAATGACGATTACTATATGTACTTCAATTTGCGTTCCTATTACTATTTCGTTTCTTAAATAGACCATTGTTTCTGCCACTATGAAATTAGGCGATATCCTGTAAAGCATATGCACATGCTTTACACATAAGTTTGAATTTATAATCTCTATCTATTTATATCACATAGTTCTTGTAATATTTTACTTATGCTAAACGTTTCCCATATACTAATTGCTTTTTCTTATTTAAGCTCAAATAAAATGTGATGTTTAAATTACCATAGCGTATATCCTTAACTATTTTTGTCCATCGTGTACTCCTTCTTAGTTTGATGTGTTAACCCACATCTACTCTATTAAAGGAGGATTTTGCTTATAGCTATAGCTTTCTACTTCCCCGCCATAGCTGGGGTGATATTTATTGGCACTAATAAAAAGGTCTGTATGCGGCAGAACCGCAAAACAGACCTTTCTTCTAATTGCTAGCATTAAGTAAGAGTGACCAATCACCTTTAATAACAAAATTTGGAGCATATATTGACAGTTGCGTATTTTTAAGAGATTTGTCAAAAGTCATTGTTATCTTAGCGGTTGATTCATCCCAAACGCAGTCAAATTTCTTAATATTTTCCCCGTCAATAATAGTGTTTCTCAAAAAGACTTCTTTTTTATCACCTGTGTTTAATTCGAATGTCAATTCAGCTGTTGTATCTGAAGTTCTTTTAATCGTTTTGAGAATCATTTTTTGGAGATTAAAATCAATTTCTTTATTTAAGGTAAGCTCTTGATTTAACTCAGGAATTTGTATTTCATGTTTAGGGAATTCCTTTTTAAAATCATAGTAAACGGTTATACTTGGAATTTTCAGTTCAATTTCTTTGTCATCTGGCGCATCGGATTCAAAAATTGTAACAGGTCTGCCTACAGCGTCTTTATCCCAATCAAAAGTATAGGTATTATTATCTTTGTCATAACCAATTAGAGGATCGGTTGAGTTTGATGTGCTGCTGGAAATGCCTCCGGCTCTGTCAAACATAGAGGTAACAGTTTCTGACTCAGGTTTGCCAATTGCTGAAAGCTTTAATTCTTTATCATCAAAGCTAGTAAGTATCTGAACGCCTTTTTCGGTTTCTTTGAATCCAAGTTTCATCCAATCAATAGAAATAGGAGCTTTATTGTTGTTATCTTTAACAGGCTTAATCGGTTCTTTGATTTCATTGGCATCAACAACAGATTTGCCCTCAGAAAGCTCAACAGTATAGCTTTTTCCGTTCAAATTAAGTGTTATTAGTCTAACAGGATAGAAATTGTAGTTATCATCGGTTTCGTTAAAGAAATTCAGTGTATGGTTATTGTTCCGATCATAGCCATACCCTCCTGGAATATATCTTTTATCTTTTCCCATAATTGATATATCATAGCTATCTACAGTTTCGGGTGAGGCATTAGTTTTAATGTTTAAACTAAGGTCATCTTTTGTGAACATGAGATTTTCTAAACTAGTGGACTCATCCAGTTTCAAGGGCTTATCAAGAAAAAAAGCTTCTCCGTCTACAACTGTGGAATAAATTTCAGTTTTATTAAATAATGATGTAATAAAATCACTTATATCAGAGGCATAAACAGCAGAAACGCTAAGGGCTGCAATTAATGCTGCAGCAATAACAGGGTAACTTTTTCTTTTTTTCATTCTAATATTCTCCTTTTGCAGCTTATCTAGGGCTTTTTTAGTTATAGATTCCATATCAATGTCAATAACTTCAGTTAATTCATCCGTGTTTTCTTCTAACAAATCAACATCTACATTTTGCATTAGTTTGATAAATTCCTTTTCATTCACTAGACAAAACCTCCTTTATGAGTTTTCTTCCTCTTAGCAGTCGATTATCTATTGCGGATCTGCTTAAAGATAATGAATCCATAAGTACGCTTATTTGTTCGCCGTAAAAATATCTTCTGATGAACAATTCTTTATCAACATCATTAAAGGAGTCAATTATGTTAATGATCTGTTTCTGTTTTTCTCGCTCAATTACTGTTTTTTCTGTTGACTCATAGGCACCAATGTCTAAAAATTGCTCGTCAATGCTTACAACTTTGTTCTTTGCATTTTTAAGCCTAAACTTAAGAGCTTTATATTTTGTAAGCATGAAAACCCATGTTTTGAAACTACTTCTACTATTGTCATAGTCTTTTATTTTGATCCAAACTTCAAGCAGAACATCAGAGACACATTCTTCTATGTCTTCTTTTGAACAAGTACTTTTAAGTATGTTATAAGCTAGATAATAAATTGGTTTAGTGTATTCTGTAATCAATATTTCATAGAATTTTTGATTACGATTCTTGATTCCAGATATGAGCTCATCTTCTGAAAACTTCATTTGAACAACTCCTTTCATATATTACTATACATCTAAAGGCTGTTTTCTCTCAAATATTTTGTTTGTAAACATAGCGAAAGATATATATAGCCTTGATTTACAATGAAGAATTGCTATAATAAACAAAAGCGAAAGAGGTTGATTATATGTGCGGAAGATATGTTTTTGACCATGAAAAAGACATTGAAGAGGTTAACAAAATTTTGATCGACTTAAATAAAAATCACAGTGGAGAGTATTTTAAAACAGGTGAAATTTGCCCAACCGATAATGCTCCAATATTAATGGCTAAAGATGAAAAGCTGTGCATTAATATCTTAAAATGGGGATTTCCAAAATGGGACGGAAAAGGTGTTATAATAAACGCTAGAAGTGAAACGGCGAATGAAAAAAAGATGTTTAAAATGCCGCTAATTAAAATGCGATGCGTTGTTTTATCCACGGGTTTTTATGAATGGCAGAAGAAGAATCCTTTAAGAAACAAAGATAAATTTCTTTTTCTTTCACCTGAAAGTCCTATGTTATATATGGCAGGGATATATAATGTATTTAAGCAAGGAGATGAGCTACAAGAACATTTTGTTATTTTGACTCAAGAGGCAAATAAATACATTTCTGATATACATGATCGTATGCCTGTGATGCTAAGCAAAAGCGAATTGAAGGACTGGATACTAAATGATGATTTTACTTATTACCCGTTAAAAAGAGACAGTATGGTTATAGATAGAATCAGAGCTGATTGAAAAAACACAAAATAGACACAAAATCACGGTATAATTAGCTTTAGGGGGAGTTATTATGCTTAAAATACTCATTGTGGATGATAACAAACAAATTACCTCCATACTGGAGGAATATGCAAAAAACGAAGGTTTTAAACCCGTTGTGGCATATGACGGTGAGGATGCACTGAAAAAGTTTAGTGAAGAAAATCCTGATCTAATGCTTGTTGACGTAATGATGCCTAAAAAAGACGGATTTCAGGTTTGCAGAGAAATTAGAAATATTTCCAATGTACCTATCATTATGGTAACTGCTAGAGGAGAGGATTTTGAAAGAATAATGGGGCTTGAAATAGGAGCAGATGACTATGTTGTAAAACCTTTTTCGCCTGGTGAAATTATGGCAAGGGTTAAGGCTATATTAAGACGTGTTGGAAAAGATAACGAAATTTTTCAAGAGTTAACTTACGATAACCTAACTATAAATATTGATAACTATACTGTTTTGATTAACGGCATTAAAATTTCACTAACCAAAAAAGAAATTGAAATTCTTTGGACTTTAGCTAATAATCGGAATCGAGTTTATTCTAGAGAAAACCTTCTAAATCTTCTCTGGGGATATGATTACTTTGGTGATATAAGAACCGTTGACAGCCATATTAAAAGATTGAGGGCAAAACTTGACGAGCATGAACATGAACTATGGCAAGTAAAAACTATTTGGGGCATAGGTTATAAATTCGAGGTGAAACAATGTTAAAAAGTAAAATTGCTAGACGGTTAAGCCTAAATTTTGCTGTTGCATTAATAGTTTTTTCTTTAATAATGGGAATTGTTTTCATGATATTATTTAGAAGCCAAACAATAAACATTCATGAGTCACAGCTTGAATATAGGGCAAAATCTATTGCAAACACCTTGAGTGATTATTCCAAAAATGGCAACAGAATGGGAGGGTACGGCGCATATCTTAGGTTTTTGGGAGATATTTCGGATGCAGATGTATGGATTATCGATAGCGGATTTAATCTAACCACATGTGGTAATGGTAAAGCAGGAATGAACCATAATTATAGCTATAAAGAATTACCTCCTAATGCGGAAAAATTAATCGAAGAGGTATTTAAGGATAAAACAGTATTTAGCCAAGATTTTAGTAGCGTATTAACCGAACCAACCCTAACTGTGGGAGTGCCTATTAAAAACGGAATAGATGTAATTGGAGTTGTATTGCTTCATACTCCTGTGCACGGAGTTGATGAAGCTGTAAATAACGGATTTATAATACTTGGATTCAGCACAGTTCTTGCATTAATCATTGCAATATTATTATCAATAATATTTTCATACTATTTTACCAAACCATTAAATAAAATGAAGAACAATGCAGTAAAGCTAGGAAAAGGCGATTATTCAGCTATTAATAGAATAAATCAGAATGATGAAATAGGAGAGCTTGCAGACACCCTTGATATTCTGGCATTAAGGCTTTTTGAAGCAAGGCTTGACAGTTTAAAACTAGAACAGCTAAGAAAGGACTTTGTTGCAAATGTATCACATGAATTAAAAACTCCTATTACTGTTATAAGGGGTTCTCTTGAAGCATTACTTGAAAATATTGTTACCGAACCCGAAAAGGTTAAGGAGTTTCACTTACAAATGCTTTCAGAAGTGGTGTTTTTACAGAGACTTGTAGGAGATTTGTTAGATTTGTCAAGGTTGCAAAATCAAGACTTTGCAATAGAAAAAACAGAAATTTCCCTTGCAGAGCTTATGGAAGATATTAAGAGGAGTGCTCTGCAACTTGCCGAAAAAAAAGCAGTTAAAATTGTAACCATTGAAAAAACAAGCCTTTGTAATATAATTGGTGATTATGGAAGGCTTAGACAGATGTTTATGATTATTTTAGATAATGCAGTGAAATTTTCTGCCGACAATGGCTTGGTTACAATTGAATTAAATCTAAATAAAATAACAATTAAGGATGAGGGATGCGGAATATCGTCAGAGGATTTACCGTATATATTTGAAAGGTTTTATAAGTCAAGGATAGAAGAAAACAAGTCAGGTACAGGTTTAGGCCTTGCAATTGCAAAGCAGATTGCTGACAGGCACGATATATCATTATATGCCAGTAGCAAATTAGGAGAAGGAACGGAGTTTGTATTTGAGTTTAATAATTACTCAAAATAATATATTTTTTCCAAACTAAAGACACAAATTTGACAAAAATAAGAATTATAATAAGGTTATTATAACAGCTGGCAAATACATCATGCAAATAGCTGTAAATAAAAGGAGGAAATAAAATGAACATTAAAAAAATTATTTCATCAACCGTAGTAGTACTTACGTTAGCAACAGCATCACTAACCGTCTTTGCTGCATCAGTTTACAAAACGCCTGCCGAAGCTGCAGCGGGGGTTACGGACAGAACGACCGAAAGCGTAATTAATGAGAGGATTCAAACAGGCAAAAGTTTTGGTGAAATTGCTGCCGAAGCAGGAAAATTAGATGAGTTTAAAAGTGAAGTACTTCAAATCAGAAAAGACGGACTTGAAACAATGGTTAAAGAAGGAAAAATAACACAAGAAAAGGCAGATCAAATAGTTCAGGCCATTGAAGATAATCAGGCAATCTGTGACGGAAGCGGAGATGCACAAATTTGCCAAACTGTTGGTTATTGTGGAAATGGATATGGAGCAGGAGCTTGTGGCACAGGAATTAACAATGGCGGAGGCAGAGGCCAAAATGGCGGCGGTGGAATGAGACTTAGAGATGGTTCTTGTGGTAATTGGTAAAAAATTAAATTACTATAGTCAACTGGAACAGTACTCATAACAGTAACGTTATTACACTGAACTCAAAAGAGATAGTATTCAGATACGTTTAAAAAAACTCTGTGATGGACTAAGAATATCCATTACAGAGTTTTTAGTTAATAAAATTTTGTGTGTCTTTCAAAGAGGTAGCAAAGCCCAGATTACGTATAAGTCTAAATTTTTTCCCAGATCCGGGCTACCAGTACGGTCATATCATCAATGGGTGCGCTATTAAGGCCTTTTTTTGCTTCGTATAAGATGTAATCAGCAATATCTTGAGGGTTACTGCTTCTAAAATTCTCAAGGGCTTCTTGAATCCATTTGTCACCGGGCATCTGGTTCACTTTTTTAGCATCGGAAATGCCATCAGATACCATCACTATAATATCATCATCTTTAAGTCTTATGCTGGTAGGTTCAATGTCAAGCTGACTAAGGATACCTACAGGCAAACTGGATGAACGGAGTATATCAACTGTACCATCTCTTAGTAAGAATGTCTCAACTGCTCCTGTTTTAACTGATTCGGCATGACCTGTGTGCAAGTCAATGCACATTAAATCCAGTGTAGAAAAAATCTCTTCGTTGCTACGCAAAATTAGTGCTGAATTTATCATTTTTATTGCCAAATCAATGTCAAAACCTGATTCAATGAACTGTTCAATTGCTTCAATAGCAACAAGGCTTTCATTGCCAGCTTTTTCGCCGCTTCCCATTCCGTCTGAAAGTGCTATAAGGTATCTGCCGTCATTTAATTTAACATTTGTAAAATTATCTCCTGACACCTTTCCATAGCCCTTTGTTTCAGAGGACATTCCAACGCTAATATTAAATCTATTCTCTTCTACAAACCTAATTGCACAATTACTTCTGCCAGAATAGTTGTCACATCCTGATTGAGATTTTGACATTTTTCTTCCAGAAACCTCACTTAGAATTTTTGAAATTTGGTCACAAGTTTTTCGTATTCCACAATTTTCAATTAATAAGTCAACCTCAAATCGTCCATCCTTATTTTCCAGTACCATAACACTTTTCACAGCTATTTCGTTTAATTCTAAAGCCTTTACAATGCCTTTTTCAATTTCGGTTCTAAATACAATATCATTCTTAAATTCCTTTGATAATTGACCCATTATTTTGGATACGCCTGTGAGCTGTTCAAAAACCAATAACCTGCTTTCATTAATCTTTTCTTTCCATTTCAAATCCTCTCTTGCTCTATTAAAGGTATTATTAATTTCTTCAACGAATTTTTTGATATTTATACAATTATTATAAAAGCTCTCCGGCAGATCCTTAATGTCAGTGTAACCACGTTCTTCACACGTTCCGAACAAGTTAAATATTAATTGATAAGTTGCGTAGAAATTGTTCTTCCAGCAATCAGCGAAACGTGAGCAGTCTTTGCAGACATCATGAGCAATTTGATCTACCAGCTTTGCAGCATTTTTTCTTTCTTCTTCTTCACCCTTAGCTTGATTAGTTTTATTATCAAACATCTTTGCAAGTGCTGCAAAAGATTTACTTGCTTCTTTAAGTCTTTCTCCTGTTATTTCAGTAATTCGTCCAACATAATCTTCTTTGTCAATTTTTGAATCAATACCTGTAATAACTTTGATCTTATCTAAATATTTTGAAGGAATTATAATAAACAATGCCGCTGATAAACCTAATGTAAAAATAAAAGGAGCATCTACTAACTTTGAATTTAGATATATATAAACTATGCAGCCTCCAATGGCAAAACCTGCTGCTGTTGCGGTTTTTCCAAACTCTTTTGCAATTCCGGCCATCATCCCTGCAATGCCTAGAACCCCTATATAAGTTGCATAATATCCCGAAGCAATTGTCATAATGATTCCGATAACCAAACCGGCAGCAGCTCCAGCGGAAGTTCCTGCACTATAAGAAACTATCATTACACTTGACATTGCAAAAATGTCACGTATTGGAATGTCCTTTATTGCAATATTAGATAGCCCTGCAAAACAAATTCCTGCGAAAACAGAAATACTAATAAAAAGTTCGTTTGATAATATTTTTTTCTCTTTGCTGTCAATATAAGTCACTACTATTTGAAAAATTTGAGTTAGGGTTGTTACAACAATAACTTCAATTATAGCAACAACAGTAAAATATAAACTAAAGTTATTTAATGCTGCAGAAACAAGTCCTCCAACTAATACGCTGAATGAAGCTGCTATTCCTTTTATATGTATTTTAATATTTTTTTTCTTGTCAAAATAAACGATTTGAGCAATAGTCAGAACAATGAAAGCAATTGAATATTCCAGTAGAGCAATACTTCCAATATTACCTGACATTCCAAACACTATTGAAGCAAGCACAATAAAATATGGTTGTTTTTTTCCTAAAAAACAAGCGAGGTAAGGTATGGCGGCAGGATTCATAAATTGAAATACTATAATTCTGCCAAATAAGAAACCAAACAACGCAAAGGCAAAATTTTTGGTGATTTTTCTATCAGTAAAATATTTTTCTTTAATATTTTGTGTTGAAGGGAGTATTACTGCTCTAAAAGCATTTGTTTTTGCTTTATCCATTTTAACACCTCATTTTGAATTTCTGCTTGTCCTAATATTATAGACACTAATTAATAAAATTTATGTCAGAATATAGTTTGTTTCCTAAATATTCGTAGCA
>CAZTAY010000018.1:0-26580 GCA_964611655.1 uncultured Eubacteriales bacterium | reverse complement strand
TAATAATCTTCTAAAGCTATTTCAACTTAATGAAAAAACTAGGCTTAAAAATTTTTCAAAGGGTATGCAAAAACAAGCTGCTTTTATACTTGAAATATCTATAATGCCTGAATTTTTATTACTTGATGAACCTATTGATGGTCTTGACCCAATAGTAAGAAAAATTGTAATGCAGCAGATCATTGAAGATGTCGCCAACAGAGGCTTAACGGTTTTAGTTTCCTCACACAATCTAAAGGAAATGGAAGGAATTTGTGACTCTATTGGCATAATGAAAAAGGGCAGTATGATAATTGAGCGAGATTTAGATGATTTAAAGTCAGACATTCATAAAGTTCAATTAGCTTTTTCTCAGGAAGTACCTGAAGGAAAAGAGAAGTACGGAGACTTGAATATACTTCATTTTGAAAAACGAGGCAGCGTAGAACTTTTAGTTATAAGAGGCAAGGAAGAAGAGATATTAAGCAGGATAAAAAATTATAATCCCCTTGTATACGACTTATTGCCGTTAACACTTGAGGAAATATTCATATATGAAACGGAGGGTGAGTTTGTTGAACTCATTGGTTAATTATGCGTTTTTAAAAGAACAACTAAAAAGATTTTGGCCTATATCTGTTATAACAATATTAGCTTATATTCTTTTTATTGTAATGCCAATTTATAGTGCGTACGATAATTACGCTCTATCTGACAATATTATTTTTCTATTGTCCATGAAACACCCAATTTTAATAATTTCATTCATGATAGTGCCTTTTGCATGTGCACTTAGCTCTTTCTCATATTTATATCAAACAAAATCTACAACAGCTATACATGCCCTACCTATTAATAAAAAACAGCTTATGATAACAAACATTATTTCAAGTTTTATATTGATGATAGTGCCTTTAATTGTCCTATGCTTAGCAGTAACAAAACCTATTGCGTTTCCGATCATTGAGGAAATAGCGGAAAACGGCTCAAGAATATATTATTCACATTCGTTGATACCAATTGAGATTTTCCCAAATGCTATGTCCCCTGGTGATACTATAAATTCATTGCCAGTGCTTGGAAGTTTCTTTCTTCAAGGTGTAATTATATTTGTTTTTTATTATGCAGTATTCTTAATTGCAGCGCAAATAGCAGGAAGCTCAATAACATATGTTCTCTTGTCTGGAGCGTTTCTACTTTTGCCCACAGGCTTACTGTTCCTTATTGAGTCAGCCAAAACTTTCTACGTGTTTGGTTATACGATTGAAATGATGACTGAAATGTTTCACAAAATATTTGTAGTTACAAATCCAGCGTTTATTTTTTCACTTTTTTATTATTATGACGTAACCGAAGGAATCTCTGCCTATACAAGTAATGTAACCGGATACTTAACAATCACTTTAATTATTGCTATTATTCTAATAATCTTATCATACCTATGCTACCATCTTAGAAAAGAAGAAAGGGCAGGGGAATCAGTTGTCTTTAACCGTGTTAAGAGTGTTTTAATATTCGTACTTTCCATCTTTGGAATGGTATTTTTAGGAACATTATTCATGGCATTGTTTATGAGCGTTACTGCTCTATATATTGGATTTATAATTGGATTCATTATAGCATACTTAATATCACAAATGATTGCTGAAAAATCCTTCTTTATAAAAGGCAAAATAAAAGCAATCTTAAAATATGGTGGTGTTGCATTAGTATTATTACTTGTTGTAATTGTAGTAACAAGTTTTGATATAACAGGTTATTCTAGATTTATCCCAAATAACGAAGACGTAATCGGTGTAAGTTTGAATAATCCTTCTTATGAGTATAATATGATTAAAGATCAAAAAGATATTAGTGATAAATTTTTTATAACAGATAGGAATATTATAGACAAGACCATTGATGTGCACAAAGAAATTTTAAACAAAGAGAATTACCTTAAAAACGTTTTTTATTATAGCATTTCCAATCGTTGGAGTCATGATAAATATGGAGAGCTAAGAGACCAGTATATTTATTATAGATTAAAAGATAACAGTGTTATAGCAAGGCATTATGTATTGCCTACAGACATAATGAATGAGAATGGATTTAGTGACTTGCTTATGGAAGATGATGTAGTTCTGTCTTCTTTCTACTTATTCAAAGTACCTGAAATAATTAATGAAGTTATTATAGATCAATGGCCTGGATATAGTTCTGAAAAAAGCAATATTGTAATTAAGAATAAAGAAGATATAGTTAATGTTTTGGAAGAAATTAAGAAGGACATAGTAATTTCCACTAATAATGACCTCCAGTTTATGAAGGATAATTCAGACAAATATGATGAAGAGCTGAGCAAAAAAAGAGCTGAGAACTCCGTATCCGGATATTTAAACATAAATAGAAAAATACCAAGTAACAGTTTTTACATGATATATAATGAAAATACGATGACTTGGTTAAGGAATAATGGATACATTAAAGAAATAGAATAATAGTAAAAAGGTCTAATGTGCAGGTGCATATTAGACCTTTTTGATAATTATTTACTATCATTGTTATTTTTATGTTGATTAGCAAGCTTTATAACAACAGACCCCAGTGCTAACAGTGCCAGTAAGTTAGGTAAAACCATAAGACCGTTAAACATGTCAGACAATTCCCAAACGAGCTTCACTTTTAATCCGGAACCTAGAACTATAAAACCTGTAACTAAAATAGTGTAAATAGGTACTGCTTTCTTGCCAAAGAGATATTTTACATTGGCTTCACCAAAGAAATACCAACCCAATATAGTTGAAAAAGCAAAGAATAACATACAAATAGCTATAAACACAGTGCCAAAAGAGCCAAGAACTTGAGAAAAAGCAGCTTGGGTTAAATCAATGCCATCTAGCTTTCCATCAAGAGTACCGGTGGTTAAAATAGCAAGAACAGTCATGTTTAATATTACGAATGTATCCACAAACACACCCATCATTGCAACTAAACCTTGGTCACA
This sequence comes from uncultured Eubacteriales bacterium, assembly GCA_964611655.1. Lineage (GTDB taxonomy): Bacteria > Bacillota > Clostridia > Lachnospirales > CAZTAY01 > CAZTAY01. The sequence goes on along the minus strand of CAZTAY010000018.1, from coordinate 23,615 downwards.
AGGGTGTTTAACATTTGCAACTGCATGAGCATGAGGTGTTGAACCCATACCTGCTTCATTCGAAAATAATCCCCTTGCAACACCATAGCGAATAGCATCTCTTATAGTTACACCAAGCACACCGCCAAGTACGGCATTTGGATTAAATGCACCCACGAATATCTGCTCAAATGCGGGGATTATCATTTTATAGTTAGAAAATATAACTAACAATGACCCAAAAATGAATATTAATGCCATTATAGGAACGATTTTTTCTGTAACAGAAGCAATCCTTCTTATACCTCCGCTGAAAACCAAAAGGGCAATGAAACCTATAACAAGACCTGTATAAACAGGATCAATAGAAAAGGCATTTTTAAAGGCATTTCCAATTGAGTTTGATTGAACCATGTTACCAGTAAAGCCTAAAGCAAAAATGATCAATAACGAAAATATAGCAGCTAATATTTTGCCTGTTTTTCCAGGAAAAGCCGCTTTAATGTAATACGCTGGGCCCCCGGTTACAGCTCCGTTTACAACGGTCTTGTGTTTTTGTGCCAGTGTTGCTTCTGCAAAGATGGTTGCCATGCCAAAAAAAGCGCTAACCCACATCCAAAATATTGCTCCAGGACCTCCTGCAGCAAGCGCAGTTGCTGCACCTGCAAGGTTTCCTGTTCCAACTTGTGCTGCAACTGCCGTTGCCAGAGACTGGAATGAAGACATTCCACTGTCTCCAGCTTTACTTCCCCTAAGGCGTACTGAGCCAAAGGTCATTTTAAAGCTTTCTTTGAACTTTCTAACTTGAATAAACTTAAGACGAATTGTAAAATAAATTCCTGTACCGCATAACACAATCAATAAAAGATAACCCCATAGAATTTCGTTTATAAATAATATAAAATCCATCACTGCTGACAAGATATCCCTCCTCTAATTTTCACAAATAAAAATTATATACTGTGGATAAATATTTGTCAATATATTATGTTTATAGTCTAAGATTAATGTTTTTTGGTACATTTTACATAAAAAAAGAGATATTCTAGATATCCCTAAAATATCAAAATGACAAGTTTAACTCAAAACAAACTAAGCTGTATATTTTCATATCCTCGTCTATAATAGCGTGTAATCTCTTTCATATTATAGGTTATACCAAGTTTTTCACATTCGTTTGCAAATGAACTATACAAGCTTTTAGCTTTTGAAGTAAAACAATTATATCTATTTCCAAAATGTTTAATATATTTTTCTTTGTACCCTTTAAATTCTTTTTCGAACATTTCATACAGATAATCGCGTTGTCTATCCCTTAGAGTAACACCAAAACCAGGATATATAAACTTTGCGCCGCTTTCCTTAGCAAGCCTTACAATACTTAACACATTTTGTTCATTGTCATTTAGAAATGGAAGAAGAGGCATTAACAATAAACCACAGTATATTCCATTTTGAGATAGATTATTAATTGCTTGAAAACGATGGCTACTTGGCGCTACGTTAGGCTCAATAATTTTACAAAGCTGGTCGTCGGCACATGTAACAGTCATCTTAACAATGACCGGAGAATGTTCTTTAATATCTTTTAAGATGTCAATATCCCTCGTAACAAGAGGTGATTTTGTTGCAATTGCTATTCCAAAACCAAAAGCGTTAACTAGCTCAAGGGCATGTCGAGTAAGTTTAAGTTCGCTTTCTAATGGATTGTAGGGATCAGACATAGAGCCTGTTCCTATAACGCCTTTTTTGACTTTTCTTCGTAAGTCGTCTCTAATAGTTTGTAAGGCATTTTCCTTTACCTTGACTTGGTCAAAATCATCAATCTGATAACAATTACTCCTGCTGTCACAATAAATACAACCGTGGTTGCATCCTTTATATATATTCATGTTGTATTCAGTTCCAAACCATGCTGATTTGTTTGTTCTGTAAACAATAGATTTTGCAGGGATATATTCCATTCCAATCACTCTCTACTTTGGTTTTTTATTAATTTTAATTAACATCTTAATTTCATCAAACAGCGAATAATATATTATATCATACATAAACCATTTACCGTCATGTTATTGACTAGTAGAATCATAAATTTCACTGGTTTTTGTGCTGAAAAGATGCCATTAATTTTCAAATCTCTCACGCTCTACTTTTTACGAATATATCTAAAACCAAATGTGCCTTCTCTCACATACAAGCAACAGAGTGTTTTTGAGCTGTTTCTGAATCTACACTCGTATATTCTTGCTTTTTTGCCTTTATTCCATAAAACATCCATAATATAATGCACTAATATATAAGTATGTATGTGTTTCCATGCTTCATAAACTTACTTTTCTAAATATTGTGAATATCAGATTCATTAGGAATTTTTTCAAGCAAGCTAATTTCTTCATATAATTAATGACAATATAAAAGGTTGTCTCTTATATTGCCATTAATTATTTGTTCATAAATTAGTTGTTCTTCCAGCGCTTAAGGTTAGGAAGCATATCAACCAAAATTTTTCTTGACTCATCAGCATCCATACCTTCTTCTACCATGAAAGGAATACAGATTTCAATCATTTGTTCCATATTACCGTTCATGGTAAATTTACCATTCTCATAACAATAGCTGCAATAGTCCTCGCTTTTGCTTCCATCTGAGTTTAATCCATACATTTCATTTGTTTCGCCCATAGGCATTCCGCAACTTTGACAATGTTTAGCTTCATTCATTTAAAACAGCCTCCAATATTAAAAGTAATATATACTCAAATAGTAACAACACATTAATAAGGATTTGAGTATAATAAGTAATTTTGCCGCCGGATAACTACCGGCAAGTAGGACCTCTGAAATCACTGAACCGTAAGTGAATTAGGGGAATCCATTGAATACAGGTTCTAAGCTTAAGCTATGTCTAAGTCTAACACATCTAATATGACTACTGTATGTCATATTATAAACGAAGTTTAGAGAGGTGAAAATGTTCTAAAATAAACAGGAAGCTCTTTAATTTTAAAAATGTAGAAATGCCAATATAGAAAGTTATACCAACAATAACCTGAATAAACACAGTTAATAATGGGTCAAGATTAAATAAAGTTACTAACAAGGCTGTAACTGCCATTGCAATAGAAAGTAAAAAATTAAATAACAGGCATCTAATTTGACATAATACACTTATATTGAAATATATCCTGTTTAAATAAATAATATAAAATGAAGTCAGACTAGTAGCCAATACACCACCCCATAAAACAGCATAAATACCAAAAGGTAATGAACTTAGCAGGATGACAGTTATTATTGCTTTCTTTATAAGCTCAACCTTTAGACCAATATCACTTCTGCCCATTGAGTTTATTCCAAGTGAAAAGATGTTAATAAATGGATAAAGAGAAAGGTTTAAACTTAAAATTTGGACATATGGAACAGAAGGAAGCCATTTATCTGTTAGCAGGAGCAATACAACAGGTTCTGAAACTACAACTAGTCCAATCATAATAGGAAAAATTAAATAACTGCTTATGCTAATCATTTGCTTAAGCATGGCTTCTCTTTTATCCTTATCATCCTGATAGGAGGACAGCACGGGATATGATACATTTGTCATTGTAATGTTTGCAGTATTCTGAACAGTCTCTGGAAGCAATGTACCCTGATTATAGTAACCAAGGGTTTTAATATCAAAGAAACTGCCTATAACTAGTTTGTAAATGTTTGCAAATATTGTATCTATTAAATACCCAATAAATATTTTGCTTCCGAATCTCCAAAGTCTTGAAAAGCTTTCTAGAGAAAAAATAAACTTTGGGAAAAATCTAATCTGTAAGCTTAGTAATAAGGTATAGGTAAACTGTCTTGCCATTAAAGCATAAACCCAGCTCCAGATACCGAATCCGTTATTAAGTAAATAAAACAGAAGAAAACCTTGAAAGGCACAGGATAAAAAATTTGAGATAAAGGTTTTCTTAAACCAAAGCCTCCTAGAAACTGTTATTTCGTTTATTATGTCAAAAGCTCCAAGTATTAAAACCCAGGGCATAACCCTTAATATATCTATTAAAATTGTATTTTTATATACTATCCCAAATATAGGCGCAGATATATAAAAAAAGGAGCATAGAAAAATTGCTATAACAAGTACAGAATAGAAAACTGTACTAAGGTCAATTGGTCTTACTTTCTTGCTCTGAATTAGTGCAGAATGGAAACCCACATACAGTATTGCTCTTGCTATTAAAATAATAGCAGTTACAATTCCGGTAATACCAATGTCATCAGGTGTTAAAGCTCTTGCAATTAATAAAAATAAAATTATTGCAATTGTCTTTTGTAAAAGATTATCAATGAAACTCCAAAGCAAATTCCCTGCAATATTCCTGTTATTATTTATATCTTCCATATTCTGCCTCATAATGATTACTTATTTTTGATCAAAACTGTGTTTATTATTTTACCTCGACAGAAAATATGTTCGTCCAAATGACGGTATAGATAACTAAGGCGAAGTATAGAAACAGAAAAACCACATAGTGAACCAATGAAAACTCCAACTCCATATAGTTCAGGTACCAAGGTTTTGGCGAAAATTGCGCCTAAAAAAACTGAAACAGCAAATACGCCTGTACTTATTGCAGCATATTTCTCATCATCAAAATAGTAGAGCATTACAACAAATGCGTAACTTACAAATACAGTAATGTAAGCAACTGAAAGGGTGGGGTAAATAGTAGAGACCATTCCTCCCATGCCTATTGAAGGAAACAAGACATAACTTAATAATATAAAGCAAAATGTAAAAAGAGACTGTATTTTAATTACATTAATTAAATTTTCAGTTAATGCTGAAAACATTTGATGTTTTGCTTTGTTAATATCATTTTTGTTGCCACCAACCAACATATGACAGTAGTAATTATATTTGTCGTAGAAACTTGTTTCAATCTGAACTACAAAAGCCACCATAAAAGATATATTTGTAAACATAGCAATACAGCTTGCTAAGTCATATGAAGGCGCAACTAAAAAAGTCTTAGAAATTTCTATACTTAGCCAAGAATCCCAGAACACGAAATTATGTATATAAAGCCCTAGAATATAGAAAAGGTTTGCAGCGAATAAGGCTTTATGTCTGGCAAAGTATTGTAGAACTTGAGCATAACCTCCATTTAACTGCGGAATAAATAGTCTAATCAGGGTATAGAGCCTAAAACCGATGAAAAAATAGCCTGCGTTAAAGGCGGTTATTATTGAGATACCAAGTGGCAGCTTGAGAAGGTGAACAAGTAAAGCAGTAACCCCGAATGTTATTAGCATACCAATCAAAAAGGCAACAGCGATCTTTTGATATTCCTTTAAAATGCTTATATAAGACATGTTAAGGAAAACCATGCACATCATAATGAACATAAGGTAAACTAAGAACATTAACAAAGGATTTATTTCACCAATATAAATGCCCCACAAACAAAAAGGTATTCCGATAATTGCACCTGTAATCGTACACATCATTAGACCTACATAATATGACGGCATTATAGCGGAATAATTCTTTTCGTAGATTTTATCAGCTAAATATCTGGATAGAACTGCCGTAAAAGGAGATACGACTATTAACGAAAAGACGAACACATATAGTATGGCAGCGGAAATTAAATCACGTTCTACATATGGCATAGCGTTAAAATCAAAATAAACCTTAATACATAAAATTGTTGAAATAACCATGACCATAGGACCTACAGTGGTCAAAGTTGAATATGCCACACCTCGAAGGGTATTTAATACACCTGTTTTGCTAAACATTTTCTTAAGTTCAAAACCTATGCCTGCCATGATGTAACCTCCTCTTGTTCAACTTGTGGAGTGAGAATAACATCAAGCTGAAGTTCGATGTCTGTACTCTTAATTAACGGAAGTTCTTTATAAAGAGCACTGTAAGAGTCATATAAAAAATCTTGCTGATAATTACGTAGTGACCTTGCTTTTCCGATTTCACCCATCTTCATGCGAAGATCCTCGTTATTAGCAAGCTTTACAATGGCATCGGCAATGGCATCCAATTGCATTATAGGAGCCAAAATCCCACAAGTACCTAAGTTGTCTCCTTCTTCACCATAAAAAAGTGAAGAGCAACACCCAACATTGGTTGAAATACAAGGCTTTCTTGCGGACATTGCTTCTAAAAGTGCAAGAGGCTGTGATTCGCTTATGCTTGTAAGTAAAATTATATCCATTTTTCCTATGTAATCCTTAACATTAACTTCACCCGTAAAAATCACATTATCAAGTTCAAGATTTTCAACTAGCCTAACACATTCTTGATAATACTCAGGGTCTTCATCAACTGGACCCATAATAAATAGTTTTAAATTGTCTTTGATTTTGCTTGCTTGATAAAATGCATTTATCATGGTTTTTATGTCTTTGATTGGAGTAATACGTACAATTGCACCCACGTTGATAAAAGGATCGTTTTCTGATTTCAGAGGAATGTTCTCATGAGCTAAAACGTCTACGCCGTTTGAAATAACCATAGCTTTTTCTGATTTGCAACCTAGCTCCATCTGCAAATTACTTGCTTCTTTGTAAATCGCAACGACTTTATCTGCATATGAATACGCACAGGAGGATTGGTTATAAAAGTTATTAATCCATATATCTTTGTAAACACCTTTTACCCAGTCAGTCTTAATAATTTCTTCTTCACGTTCTCTGGTATAAATACCATGTTCTGTAACTATTAATGGCGTATTACTATAAGTATCCTTTGCAAAGCTTGCCAGAATTCCAGCATACCCTGTTGAAAAACTATGATACAAATCTGCTTTTGGAGGCTTGGATTTAAGCAATAGGAAAAGCGGTAGAAAAAGCGAACGCATTGTCCAAAGGAAATCTGAAAAAACAACATGAGGATAGTGTTCATTATAAAAACTGGTAATGACCTCTAAAAAATCCTTTCCCATTAGCAAACTATTAACAGAAATATCCGGGTTGTTTCTAAATAAAGAAAAAACACCGCTCCAATCACTGTTTCTTTCTCTGCTAAGTAAAGTTTTAAGTGCTGATTTTTCTTTACTAGAAAGTTTAATCCTTTTTAGTTTTCGAACTTCATCGTCATCATAAAGTGCTGTTTCTGTAATTTTAGTAACATTCGGAGGAAGTTCATAAACAAACTTTCCCATTTGTTTTTTGTCTACAACAATAGTGTTTAAACTAAATTCCACATCCGGCATGTTTTTGATAAATGCGTGAGACCAGCTTGAAACTCCTCCCACAATATATGGATAACATCCCTCTACGAATAAAGCTACTTTCATTTTTTCACCTGCCTAACAAGCTTTAGAAAAATATCAGGTTCTGATATAGTAAGTTTGAAAACACCGTCCTCAATTTTATAAACTTCAGCACCTTCTGTACTCTGTATAATTTTATCATCCTTAATCCTGACGATAAAGACAGCATTTCCACTAAAATTTTCACAACGAATATTTATCATGTCATCAAACACAGTGATTTGTGGTTTGACAGAATAATAATCGTTTAAGGCTTTGATTGTTTGGTTTAGTGTTAGCTTTTCAATCCAAGGATATATTTCTGAAATCTCAAAAAGTTCTGATGAAAAACTATCTCCAAGAGCACGCCAATCATAACCTACGTTTGAATTAAAAATATCATTTATATCAGTTACATAATGCACAAAACCTAGTCCGGTTATAAGGCTGGAGTTAACAAAGTCAGTATTATTATATTTTTTAAAACCATCCTTAGTTACTATGTCTATCTTATTTGATGAATTTTCATATAAAAAGAACCTATGTTTAATCATTTCATCTTTCCAGAAATTAATATGCTCTCCTTCATTGTTGTATGTGAAGGAAAATCTAATCCCTGTTTTAGAAGAAAGGAAGATTAAGTCTGGGAAAATGATGTCTCTAAGGGCACCGAACGTATCTCTTCCAAAAATATCATGAGCCTCACTGTCAAATTTATTATTCATGGGAAAGTTTATAAGCTCAACACTGATTGAACCAATTATTGGGTATACAAATACGTCCTCGTTGAGAGAGAGAACACTGACTAAGCATCCTATCCCTTCATCACTATACAAAAACGAATTATTAAATACAAAAACAGGAACATTGTTCACATAATTTCTCCAAATTAATACGTTTTGCTTCTGATTGTCTACTCCCTTTTTGTCAGCGCGTACAAATATTTTACACGAAGATTCAAGAGAGACATTGTAAGCGTTGGTTATTGCATCGTCGAAGAATTTTAAACCACCGATTAGAAAGCCCTTGATTGAGAGAATACTCTTTTGTTCTTCCTTTTTGCCAATTGAGGCAATCCCAAGCAAGGACAACAAATCTTTATTCTTTAAGGAGTTTAGATCAGGCATATCAGTAAATATAACTGTTGAACCTTTTTCTATAATTTCATTTATGATTTTAATATCTTCATTTGAATAAGATGTATTAGTTAACAATACGGAGTTGAGTTTTACTTTTGTATCCAGAACGGAAAGAGAAGTCACTGTAAAATATGGTTTTTTGATCAACGTAAGAGTCTTTACAGTATTGTTAAATGATGGATTTTCACTTTCTCCAACAACGCAATAAACCTCATTATTTAAAGTTGTAATTTTGTCACTTATAAGCATAGGTTCAGGAAAATTAATATTGGCAACTAATGTCTGCTCAACAGATTGATTTCTAAAATCCATATCCAAAGTTACAGCAGCTATAAAAGAAAATATAATGACAAACATAAAGATAAACATTAGATATCTGCGAACAGACAAAAACACTCCCTCATTTCTTTTTCAATTAAAACACTCTTTTATTAAAAAATCTAATTAGATCAATAATATCGGAACTAATAGGTATTCCTGAAGATTTTAGTTGGTTTAGAACCTCAAAAAACTTGGATCGATTTTTGTTCACAAAATAATATTTAAGTTTGCAAGAAAACACATTTTCGCTAAGTGGGTAGGCCTTTTCAAAGATTTCTATCCAGTCCATTGCTTTTGCATGTTCCCCCAACTCAATGAAATAGTTAAGTAACTTTGTAAAATGTTCTTCTGTCATGAATTCCGGGTGATGTTTATATAGATTTTCGCAAAGAGCAGTGTATGAATAAAGATGCCTCACTCTTTCTTCTTTAAAAAGCTGAATACCGCATGTCAAATATCCATCCTCAGCACTTATATATTCCAGGTTAACCTGGATGTCAGAGCGATCTAGATCATACTGCTGGGCAAGCCGATTAAGGCTTCTGTCAAAACTATCTTTTGTTTTTAATAACATAGCTGCCGCATAATGTGAAACCTCACTGTCATCATTAAAAATTGCAGCACTGTATGTAGCCATGCTAGCGTTAATGTCGCTTTTTATGGAGTCAAGAAGTCGCTGCCTTTTGTCCTTCACACCAGAAACCAAAAGTACCTCTTCAAGAGGAGCGACATCCACCTCGGTGGCATAGTCTTCCTTGTATTGATACCTAATCTTATCGTCGCTAAAATGAATTCCAGAAATTTCAATGCTTTTAACCCGTCTAAAATGATAAAACAAATTCGAAAGCATGATGCAGGAAAATCCTATCACAGGACACAGTAGAAAGAAGACTGTTAAAAGAAAGGCTTTGGTCTTGTCTTTAATATATAAAATTGAATTAAAATAAAATATTATGGATAAAATGCTATTTATAATAACAATACCAATTATTAAATCCATAAACCTTTCTCCTATCTATACTGCAATTTGTTCGGTAATAATTCCTTTACTATCCAGCCTTTTAATTACATAAGGAAGATCATTTTCTCCTGTACCACCTAAAATAATAGAAAGGGTGTCTGAACTGTCAAAGCCAATATAATCCGTAGCTCTTAATGAACCGGAAAGAAGGGAACTCAATTCAGGAAGGTTGTCTGTATCCGTTTTTATATGTAAAAACTGGTAAGGCATGTTAGTATCAGATTTAATTTGCTGTTGGTCTTGAAGTATTTCGGAGAAATATTCTTTCCTTAATACAATCGTATTGGGATAATATCTCTGCTCATGTGTTGCCAGTTCGTATTGGTAAGCTCTGTTGATGGAACTACTAATTATCATACGAAGAACAAGGAAAAGGTTAATATGGTACAAACCCAGGTCATTAAAATCAATACTCCATAACATTATAATAACATTAAAATCATTTTCATCACCTATTGCAAGAGCCATAATTGGTAAGTTTTCATTAAGCTCGCGATTAACAAAAACCTTTTCATTTTTTAACATTTCATACATTTCAGGATATTCACTGATCTTAATTGAGTTTTGCATACTTTCTCTGGCTTTTAGAGTAGAACTTGCAGCGCACCGAAAATAACTTGAATTATTGCCGGACATATAAATTGAAACATCATTAGAATGCATAATATCGGACACTACTTTTAAAGCGCCCATAAAAACTTTTCTTGTTTCAACAGCATCAAGCCGTGACACGATTTCATAAATCTTTGAAAGGCTGTCGGAGTGATTCAAGAGTCTGCTTTCAAGCTCTGCTTTAATATCACGGCTGGTATCAAGCATAATGTTAAGCTCTTCAATTTCTTTACTCTGTGTTTCAATAATAAAATCCTTATCATTTTTTATTGCTGTAAGTTTATCCTTTAATGCTGAAACGATGAACCCTGAAACAATCATAATCAGTACAGTAAATATATAAGTATATTCACTTACTGTTAAGTAAAGTGAGCTGTATGCAGATTTATTCAGAGTAAACAATATAACTGACAGAACAATGCCTATGAACATTTGAGCACGATCAAACACTGCTGATATAAATATTATGTAAAAAATAAGGAGTTGTGCTGACTCTGGATATCCATTATTAATAATTAGATGTATTATGCTAAATAAAATTATGTTTTCGATAAATGGCACAGTAAAAGTAAATACATCCTTTAATTTTATGTACATATATTTCATTGCATCAAAAAATGAATTATTTACTATTGTTTGACTAGAAGACAACAATAAATTATTGTTTAGCAAATTTTTGGTCACGTTATGAATTCCTGAAATATGTGAAATTAGATGTCTGAATGAAAAATCAATATCAAATTCTGTCGATTCAGAAATTGGCTTAAATAAGTCATCATTATTAGAATCCGATTTTAAAATAAATTCTTAAGAAGAATTATTGAGCATTTCTTTCAAATGTTCAACACTTAAGGAGTATCCTCCTTTGATTGAATAAGTAGGTTTATTTAATTTTGATTCTTTTAAAACTCTGAAGATTGCTTCAACTGAATCAGACACATAAAGAGGTTCTAAGATTTTGTCTTTGTATGGATTGCTGGTACCAGAAAGAATTTCCCTAAGAATGTTACTTAGTTCACCGCAATCTTCATTAGTATGTTCTGGAACTCCAAATACATTTGATAACCTGAGTATTGAAATGTTTACTGCACCGCCGAAATGATTCAAACAAAGAGTTTCACCTGTTGAAATTGCAATTTCTTTTTTCTCGGACTTCTTGTTTTTATCCATTGATAAGTAAATAAATTTATTTACAGAACAGTCAACAGCTATACCTAGAATGTTAGACAATGTTGATAGAAATTCATTTGAAGCGATAATTGATTTATCCCAGTTATACATTGAGTCAAAAGCACCCATAAATACTATAGCATCAGGTTTAATATCATCAATAACGTGGTAAATTCCTATGTCAGAAGGATTAAAAAAGTATTCAACGTCAGCTTTAATTTTATATCTAATATCAGTGTCATTTGTTTTTGGACACAGTATATAAGTGTTATGTTTTTCACGTCTTAGACGGGAAATCAATGAAACTGAAAAATAATTATATGAACCTACAATCAAAACTTTCAATGCAGAGTCAACTCCCATTTTTGATAGTTATAGCTAATTAAATTGATAAGCGGCTATAGCAAACTAGTTTGCGTAAGACGATTACCAATTGAATTATGCGCACTGCCACACGAGTGTAGCGAAGAGGAACGAATGGCGTAGAGCGCGTGTTTAGGTCTGTTTTAGGCCGAAACAGCTATATTGGGGTTATATATTAAACTATACTACTAAAGAATCATTTTTTCAAGAGGTTAGAAATGACAAAATGACTGATTAACCGCTAAGGTTAAAGTCTTGTATTTCTTCGCCAATTAGCTCTGCGTCTTGACTGAACATAATTGTTTTTTGCATCTTTCCAGAAAAAAATAAAAACGTTTATCAACGAAAACACTATGGCAAGCCTTCCGTATAACGGACTAATTAAAAATAAATAAGCAAAGTAAACAGCATTTATTAACGCTAAATACTTCATTTTAATGGGTAATACAAAAAACAATAAAATTTCGTAGTCAGGATATAGCAATGCAAAAGCAAAAAATAATGACATATTCAAATAGTGGTTTGTGGAAAACCCTGATATAAACCCTGCAATTATTGAACCGATAATACCGCATAAATAAAAACAATTGAACTTTAAAGATCCCCATTCATTTTCAAGGGAGCTGCCTATTAGCCAATAAAAATACAAAGACAAGAGAACAAAAAAGACGCTTGCGTTTGGTGGAATGAAAATAAAACTAATAATCCTGAAAATCTGTCCTTGTAAAATCAATTCTCTGTCAAAGTAAAGATACTGTGTAAAATAAAATTGCATTACATAGTCTATTACAAACACTATCGCCATACCAAATATAATATAATTCATTAAATTTCTAATTGCAAACTTATTAAGTCTTTTTAGAAAGTTTTTGTCCATACATACCACCTTTTTAATGTTTTAGACCATTATATCACAAATTCTAATTATTAAAATATAATATTAATTTAACGTGAGTTTGACGAATTTAAACAAGTCGTAAAGCTGCTCAGAATGCAACGTGTTCTTAGTTATGAACGATATTTGTCCTTTTTTTCTGTAAATATTGCGTGTGTATTTAAAGTTTTGTGTTTGAGGAGAAGCGTTTTGCATACGTTGAACTCATATTAATTTAATGAATATTACTTAATACTTTTTATGGACAACTAAATATAATCAATGTATAATTTAATATTAGAAAATTTATGTAACGAATAAAAACAAAGGTGAACAAATGGATTGGCATGAGATAACTATTAAAACTGATAACAAAAACCTGGAACGTGCTTCAGCTATTGCCCAAATGATTAGTAATTTGGGTCTTTATATTGAAGATTATTCAACTCTTTTAGAGGATACGGAGAATAATCCTACAATAAACTATATTGAAAACGATTTGCTTGCCAAAGACAAGACAAAAGCTATTATTCATGTGTATCTAAATGTTTTTGAAAACCTTCAACAAGTAATTGAGAGTCTTGAGGGTTTGCTGGTTGCATCTAATATTGAATATGAATTAGATGTTTTAAATATAAAGGAGGAAGATTGGGAAAATAATTGGAAAAAATATTACAAGCCTTTTTCGGTTGGAGATAAAATTATTATTAAACCTGAATGGGAGGAAATAGACAATACCTCAAACAGAAAAATTCTTAATATCTCACCTGGTATGGCATTTGGCACAGGTACTCATGAAAGCACAAGAATGTGTCTTTTATTACTCGAAAAATTTATAAAAGACAATGATTCAGTCCTTGATGTTGGTTGCGGAAGCGGAATCTTATCCATAGCTGCGCTTTTGCTAAATGCAGAATTTGCAGATGCTGTTGATATCGACCCCGTATGTGTTGAGACAGCTACTAAAAATGGGCAGCTAAACGGTTATACTAAACCTAAATATAATGTAATAAAAGGTGACTTACTGAATAATATACAAAAAAAGTATAACATTGTGTGCGCAAATATTGTAGCAGACGTAATAAAGTCTATTTGCCCCAGCATTAGTAATTATCTTGAAAACGGAGGGGTTTTCATTTCTTCAGGGATAATCAGGCAAAAACATCAAGAGGTTTTAGATGCTCTATACAGCGCAGGTTTTAAAGTAATTGACTGTTTAACTGAAAATGAGTGGGTGGCAATTGCTGCTGTATGGGAGCCGAATCATGCCTAAATTTTTTATAACTGAAGATAAAATTAACAAAACACATATTATTTTTGATAAAGAAAATTTTCATCATTTAAAAAATGTCATGAGAGTCAAATTAAATGATAATATCACGGCTTCAGACGAAATGGGTCATAACTATGTATGCGTTGTGGATTCCATAGATAAATCAATTATCACTGCAAGAATCAAGGATATTACATCTGACTCACAAGAACCTGAACATAGAATTACATTGTATCAAAGCATACCAAAATCTGATAAGATGGATTTGATTATCCAGAAATCTGTTGAACTAGGAATTTATAGTATAGTGCCTATGATAACGTCCAGAACTGCTGTGAAATTGGATGAAGATAAGACTCAAAAAAGAGTTAATAGATGGCAAAAAATATCAGAAGCAGCGGCGAAGCAGTCTTTAAGAGGGATTATACCTGAAATAAAACCTGTATGTTCCTTTAAAGAAGCGGCTAACCTCTGTTCTAAACTTGATCGCTCAGCAATACCTTATGAACTCGAAACAGAAAATAAACTACTTAGCTTCATTAATATGTGTAAAAAAAATAACGCTGCAAATATCGGAATTATGATTGGTCCGGAAGGTGGATTTACGGATGAAGAAGTTGAATTTTGTAAATCTCTTAATATTTATCCGCTCTCTTTAGGAAAAAGAATATTAAGAACAGAGACAGCCGGATTTTATACTCTTTCCGTAATTCTGTTTTTATTGGAGGAAAGAACTAGTGACTACGTTAATAATTGAAAGCGCTGCAATTATGAGAGAAGTTCTAAAAAAGATGTTTGAAGGAACGAGCATCCAGGTGGTAGGAGAGGTTCAAGACTTAGAAGGTGCTGTTGAATTTTTGAGCGAAAACAAACCAGAAATTATTCTTTTTGAAACTGCCTTAGCAACCATTGGTTTAAATGAATCCATTGAAAAGTTAATAGAAGCTTCCTCAGATTCAAAGATTGTACTATGTGTACCTACAATCGACAGGGAAGTTGCAATGGATGGTATTTATTATGGAGCAAAAGACTTTATATTTAAGCCATACAAAAAGAGTATGGTAATAAAAACCATTTTAGGTTTGTCAAATAAATAGAGGTTGTTTATGTTTTTGGAAGATAGTATTGTATACCTTGATAATGCTTCAACAACAAAGGTAATTAATGAATCTGTAGATATTGCATGTCAAATGATGACTAAAACATTTGCCAATCCATCATCAAACCATGTAATGGGCAATGATTCTGAAATTTACTTAAGAAATGCAACAAGAAATATAGAAAAATTATTAGGTTTAAGCGAAAACACTTTATATTTTACATCAGGTGCAACAGAATCAAATAACTGGGCATTGTTTGGAGCTGCAAAAGCTTACAAACAATCTGGAAAACACATAATAACTACAAAACTCGAGCATGATTCAGTTTTAAATCCTATTAAGGTCTTGGAGAAGGATGGTTTTGATATAAGCTATATAAACAACGACTATATGGGACGCCTTTGCTATGACTCATTAGCTGACTTAATAAATAAAGACACAATTATTGTAAGCGTAATGCATGTTAATAATGAACTTGGAATTATAAATAATATAGCTAAAATTGGTTCGATAATAAAACAAATAAACCCAAAAACTTTGTTTCATGTTGACGCCTCGGCGTCTTTTACTAAAATTCCAATAAATACAATAGAATCGAAGATTGATTTGCTAACCCTAAGTGGACATAAAATTCATGCTCCAAAAGGCGTAGGCGCATTATATATTAAAAACGGAGTTAGGCTTGAGCCGATTTTTTATGGAGGAGGTCAGCAAAAGAATTTTCGTTCAGGCACAGAAAATGTTCCTGGGATAACAGCTTTTGCAACAGCCGCAAGAATAATGCACAACAATCTTCAAGTAAATTATAATAATGTTCTTCATTTGAAAACATATATGTGGAATGCGTTAAAAGAGCTGTTTCCTGCAATTCAATTAATTGGCAGTTTGGAACAATCCTCTCCATACATTTTAAGCGTATCTTTTACAAAACTAAAGTCTATGGTGATAATGACGGCGCTGCAAGAGCTTAATATAATCGTTTCGGCTGGGTCTGCTTGTCACAGCAGAAAAAACAGAACAAGTACTGCACTTGCCGGACTGGGTTTAGATAATACATTGACAGAAGGAATAATTAGGTTTAGTTTTTCTTTTGAGACTACGAAACAAGAAATAGATATATGCATTAATCACTTAAAAGAAATTATCCCAAAGTTAGGATTTTAGGAGTAAGATATGAACAAGCAAATCAACTGCTTAATTGTTAAGTATGGTGAAATAGCCCTGAGAGGGAAAAATAGGGCTATATATGAAAACATGCTAATTCAGCAAATTAAATCAATAATTGATACTAAATATTATATTAGAAAAGAGCAAGGCCGTTTTTATATTGATGAACCTAATAACCCATTAACAGAATACGAAAATCTAGCAAAGCAAATCATAAAAATACCGGGAATTCACAGTGTTTGTCCATGTTTAAGGCTTGAATCAGAGGATATAGAGGATATAAAAGAAGCTTCTATTGTAATTTCTAAATTAGCTTTTTCTAAACTTTGCCAAAACACCTCTTTCAAAGTTAATACAAGGCGTGCAGATAAAAGATATCAGTTTACTTCACATGAAACTTCATATTTAATTGGTGAGCATATACTTAACTACTTTGATAATATTTCTGTTGATGTACATAATCCTCAAGTAATAATTAACATAGAGCTTAGAACTTATGTTTATGTTTATTCAAAAGAATTCAAGGGTTTAGGTGGGTTGCCGGTCTCGTCCAGCGGAAAAGCAGTTTATCTCTTATCGGGTGGTATTGACAGCCCTATTGCATCTTTCTTAATGACTTTAAGAGGAGTTTACGGAGAATTTATTTATTTTCATTCTCCTCCTTATGTAAGCATAAAAGCAAGACAAAAAGTCATAGATCTTGCAGGGAAGCTTGCAGAATATTCGGGTGAAACTAAACTGCATATCGTTAACTTTACAGATATACAGCTATTGCTAAAAGAAAAAACAAGTGAACACAAGCTTACACTTCTTATGAAAAGAAATATGATTAGGATAGCATGTATGCTTGCAGACGAAGAAAGGATGCAGGCGTTAGTAACTGGTGACAGTGTGGGTCAGGTTGCAAGCCAAACATTAGCTTCAATGCATGCAATCGACTCTGCATCATCATATCCTATTTTAAGACCTCTATCTGGGTATTCAAAAGATGAAATAATTAGAATTGCCAAGAAAATCGAAACATTTGATATTTCCATAAGACCGTACGAGGATTGTTGTACACTTTTTGTTTCAAAACACCCTGAAACAAGACCTTTAAAAAAAGCGATAGAATTGGCTGAAGCATCTGTTGAAAATATAAATGAACTCTGTGAAAAAGCTTTTAAGGAGCGAGAAATCATTCATATAAAATAATGTATGTTTTCCTATTACAATTTACAATTCGACATAATTTCTAAAAAACTACAAAATGTCGCTGATTACGTGAAGAATGTCCTAAGCTTTTCTCCTTCACCGAACCACATTAATAATGTAGTTCAGGTTTGCAAATCCTAAAATTGTCCATAATAAAAAAACAACCCTTAGCAAAGTCTAAGGGTTAAGGTTATTATGAAAGATGAGTTGCAAGTATACCCACTGCGTTTGAAAAAATAAGTAACTCCCCGTGCTCAATTAAATAATACTTTGTTATCTTATTTGAGATATGTTTTTCACCGTATTCTCCTAAAACAACTTCTAGTTCGTCCTTGCCGGGTTCTCCGTGCATATAAACATTTTGCAAAACAAGATAAAATCTATTTTGATTTTTAAAAAGAGAACTAACACCTCTGTAGTATCCGAAAATCCTTGAAGAAGCATTTGCAGCATCATCAATTGAATTAAATGAATATATACTAATATCATTTAAAGCAGGAGCAGCTGGTGGTTCTTTATCCTGAATTTTAACTTTCATTTTACGAGTTCTTCCCAGTCCGTTAAACTTACTTTCCCAATCTTCTCCTTCAGATACTTTTGATACAATAATCATAATACTATCCATGGAACTTGGAACGACTTCTATCATAAGAGGTGCATTGTCTGCTTCAAAGCCAAGCTCATTCGCAGCCTGCTCCATCATTTCACGAAACAAACGCTGAGATTTTTCTGATCCATAAGCAAGTTCAGTTATTTTTATGTCCCTCTCGGTAAGATCGTTATTCGATAAAATAAACCTAACTTGGTTTTCATTTACCTTTTCCATTCTCATGAAATCACTTCCTATCCGGCACGTCGCCAATATTTTACTATGCTAAGCTTAATAAGATAAACGGATAACCCCTAATATTTTGACAGAGACATATGAGCATAAATGGAGTCAGGCAAATTAGCCCAAAAGGTATTAGCTTGACGTAATAATTAAATATTGTCAGATTTGTATATATGCATTTATAACTCAAATTAGCAATAGAAAAACTATGCAATATATTGACCTGTATATATGCCGATCTTAGCCGGACATATTAAGTTACTCATGTATCTATTATATTTAATTTATCGTCATATGTAAAGTAGATATTAATCAATTATGTATATCAAATATTGTAATTAAACTTTATTAAAACATAATAAACAATCTTAACTACAACAAATAATTAGAAGAATAGACCATATTCTATGTATAAATATATGACGATTTATGACACAAAATGTCTAAATGACGAATATTGATATTAGCTCTTTTAACAAGAAATTTATTTTAATTTACGCAATCGAAGGTGCTGGTAATTCTTGAGATAAATTTACAAAAATTACCAACCCCAAAATGTAACACACATATTAAAGTTTATATTTTAAATAATAATATTGCAACCTTAACTTTCTTTGCAAGGAAATGAGGTGATTTTATATATGATAAAAATATATGCTAATCGTTTAATTATATCAGTTATTTTAACTTCTTTTTTAGTTTCTGGATGTAATAATGAAGTAAGTAATGAAGCAAGTTTAAATGACGAAATTACAAGCAGCAAATTAATCGCAAATGAAAAAGCTAGTGATGAAGTTATACTGGCATCCAGTGAAACAGGCGTGATAGCTACATATACAACAGAATTTACTAATGACGTTCCTGCAAGAAATGAAAATATAAAACTGGCTGCAAAAAATATTAATGATACTATTTTAAAACCTGGAGATATTTTTTCTTTTAATAAAGAAGTAGGTCCCACAGGTAAGAAAAATGGATTTAAAAAAGCAAGAATCTTTATAAATGGTAAAGAATCATCTGGTTATGGAGGAGGCGTTTGTCAAGTTTCCTCAACAGTTTATAATGCTGCATTAAAGGCTGATATGGAAATAGTTGAGAGACATCCTCACTCTAAGAGAGTGTATTATGTACCAGAAAACAAAGACGCAGCAACATCTTATCAAGATGGAGTTGACTTTCAGTTTAAAAATAATAAAGATTTTGCTGTAAAAGTTCAAACAATTTGTGAAGAAACAAAAGTAACTGTTAATATCTTAAAAGCTTAATAAAGGAAGGATTGTTATATAATGAAGTCTTATAAAAAATTAATGTATGCTTTGCCAATGGCAGCAATGATGTCTGTTTCAACCTTTGCTGCTGAAGCAACACAGTATACAGATAAAATTGATGTAAATAAAGTCCAGCATATGGCTCAAAATGATCTTGTTAAAGATATTTATAATCTTAAGATGGTTGAAGGCCATATAAAAGATGTAATAAAATCTGATAAGGACTATAAAATAAAATTATTAGATAAAAACCAAGAAGTTAAGGATGTATTAATGACAGATACAACTGTTGTTATTGATGAATCAGGCAAAATAAAACGAGAACAGTTAGTAGGTGGATATAATGCAAAAATATATTACTTTGACTATGGTTCAGAATATGGAAACAAAACTGAAAATTATGATTGCAAAGCACTCGCAGTTATAAAAGAAACTCCAAATAGCGTGAAACAAATATATGTGGGTGAATTCAATGAAGATTTAACTTCTAAGGATAAAGCGTTTACTCTTAGCTTGCCTGATAAAAAAACAGCTGTAGATTTTAAAGATAAAATAGTAGCAGTGTTATACTCTTCATCAACCAAGAGTATGCCTCCTCAAATTTTAGCAGAAGATATTTTTATAATTGCAGATGCTCCAAAAAATGAATACATTATGAACGAAAATGAAAATGAGAATAATGTTAATAACGAAAATAATATAAATAATGAAAACAACAACAATGATCAAAATATTAATAGTGAAGAAGTTCAGAAAACAGAACTACTTAAACTTAACTCTTCACAATATTACAGGCATCAGCAAGGCTCAATAATGCTTCCTATTAGAGAAATTGCTGAAGTTCTTGGTTATAATGTAAGTTGGGACTCACAAAAACGAGCTATTAAAGTAGGAGAAGACATAACTTTCTCTGTAGGAAAAGATGAATATACATTAAATAATCAAGCTCATTCTCTTGGAGTAACGCCTGAAATTTATAACAGTAAGACCTATGTGCCTTCTAGCTTTTTTGATAAAATTATAAAAGCTCAAATAGAGGTTAATGGAAACTCAATATCTATATTTTCAAATTCTAATGAAAATGTAATTAAGAGTGAATCTAAAAATGTATTAGATAACAATGTTGAAAATGCGTCTCCACAAGCAATTGAGATGAGAAGAACTCGTTCAAACAGGGGCAACACGTATATTACACAATATAATAATGTAGCCTCTAGTACAGCAGTTGAAAGATCTAAAAACAGTTCAAAAAGCAGACTAGATATGCTTAACCTAAAAGAAAATAAATCAAATAATACAAATGTAACTTCTAAAAATAAAAATAAAACTACACTAAGAAATAATAGCAGAAAAAATAGTATTAATACACCTTCTGTTTATAGAAGTAGCAACACAAAGAAAAATGATATTTCAAACAGTAGTACGAATCTAAATAATAACCATATAAACACAAGAAACAGTGTAAGTACAAGAAATAATGTAACAAATACAAATAGAAATGTAAATCTTCATAATAACGATGTAAACACAAGAAACAATGTGAGTACAAGAAATAATATAACAAATACAAATAGAAAGATAAATCATTATAATGACGATTTAAACACAAGAAACAATGTAAGTACAAGAAATAATGTAACAAATACAAATAGAAATGTAAATCTTGATAATAACGATGTAAACTCAAGAAACAATGTAAGTACAAGAAATGATGTAACAAATACAAATAGAAACGTAAATCTGCATAATAACGATGTAAACACAAGAAACAGTGTAAGTACAAGAAATAATGTAACAAATACAAATAGAAATGTAAATCTTCATAATAACGATGTAAACACAAGAAACAGTGTAAGTACAAGAAATAATGTAACAAATACAAATAGAAATGTAAATCTTCATAATAACGATGTAAACACAAGAAACAGTGTAAGTACAAGAAATAATGTAACAAATACAAACAGAAATTCAAATTTTCACAATAACGAACTAAACACAAGAAACAATGATACAAGGAATAATGTAACAAATACAAACAGAAATACAAATCTTTACAATAACGATATAAACACGAAAAATAATATTAGCACAAGAAATAATGTAACAAATACAAATACAAACTTACACAATAGAAATACTAGAAACATGAATAATAATGATAGTACAAGAAATTATGCAACAAGCACAAAGAATAATTATAGAAATACAAATATCTACAATGACAATAAAAACACAAAAAATAGGAATATAACAAGTTCAAGAAGGAATGACATTTCAAATACAAATGTTGATAACAACAATATAAACACAAGGAATAACATAAGCACTAGAAGCAGTTTAAATAATTCTAGTAGAAAAGAAATATCAAATAGAAATACAAATTTTCACAATAACATGTACAATACAAGAAGATCAAATATAAATAATGAAAGTATCTATTTAAATTATAAAGCTTCTAACGATATAGATTCTAGCAAACAGAAAAATACAGTTAAATTTAATGATTATAATTTAAATGGAAATACAAGAAATACAACAATTAATAATACTAGCACAAATTTATTGAACAATAACAAAGTAAATAATACTAATATTAATAATAACACTAGAAGTATCAGAAGTAATTTAAAAGGAAACAATTTTAATACAAATGCTACTCACGAAAACTTGAATAATTTAAATAGTAATAATATAAATCTCTATAGAAATAATCATTATAATACACACACTAATTTATTTAGAAATAATTCAAGTTCTAGTTCTATAAATGATAAAAATATGAAAAGCTACAATACAAGAAATAGCAACACTACTAGAAATAAGACAAAAAACACTAGAAGCTATGATTTAAAGTCAAAAACATATAGCGATGAAATAAACAATAATCATTCTTTTAACACAAGAGAATACAATCAAGGTATGAATACAAGAAATAATTCAGCAATTAAAAATAACATGCTAAATTCAAATTTGAATACTAGAAGTAATTCAGCAAATTTGAATTCTAATTTGAATACTAATTTAAATACTAGAAACTATTCATCTGATTATAATAATTTGAATAACAATATGACAAGTAACTTAAACAATAACATGACATCAGATTATTATAGCAATAGAAACAATGACTATATGAACTATAATACAAGAGGTAATTCATTAAATAATAACAATTATACAACAAATTTTAACAATATAACATCAGACTATTATAATAATAATTCAAATAATATGACATTAGATAATTATAGTAATAGTTTTAATACAAGAGGATATAACACAAATTCAAATTACAACACAAGAAACATGAATAATGATATTAACAATAATGTAAATGTTAATAACAGAAGTATCTATAACACAAAAAATATAACTGACTCTACATCATCTAACTATAATTATACCGATGGTTATAGTGGAATATATAATTCAAACATGTCTACACTAGGTCAAAGTTACTACAATAATGCGAATACTAATACAAATAATATGAATAATCAGTTATTAAGATAACTATAATAAAGAAGGGTGTTTCTATGGAGGCACCCTTCTAATCTTAAGTTAAATATAGTATTTATCATAAGAAATAAAAATATTACAAAATTTACTTGACAAATAATAGTTAGTTAGATATAATAATATTTGTTGTTCAGAACAGTTTGTCGACGCGGGATGGAGCAGTCCGGTAGCTCGCAGGGCTCATAACCCTGAGGTCGGTGGTTCAAATCCGCCTCCCGCAATTTTTTACACGCCTTGGATTGAATTCATATCAATCGGGCGTTTTTTGTTTTAATATAAGGATTTAGAAATATTAATTCTTTTGTAGGCTTTTATTCTTTTTATCATATTGAAAGGGTGAAACCTTTTGAAAAAAAAATATTTTGAAATCACATCTTTTTTTGTAATATTAATTATTGTAATATTAAAATTAACTCAATTCAATGTCGAATAAATTATTATAAAAGAAATAATTATCAAAATAACAATTAATATTCCTTTTATTTTTTTTATTGGTCGTTTTTTTTATTATAATTATTA
>CAZTAY010000017.1:20818-26661 GCA_964611655.1 uncultured Eubacteriales bacterium | reverse complement strand
GTTGGTGGTTCGCCCGGTCTTATACGTTTATAAATTTCAATAAGACCTTCTTCATATGATTTGCTTGAGTCTTTTTCTATTGTGTTGATAATTTTTGGATCAGAACCGAAAAGCTCTTCGATTTCCATATCTGTTCCGATACCAAGGGCTCTGACAAGCACTGTTACAGGAACTTTTCTTGTTCTGTCAAGTCTTACATAAAACACATCGTTTGAATCGGTTTCATATTCAAGCCATGCGCCTCTGTTTGGGATAACGGTTGCAGTGATAAGTTGTTTTCCGACCTTATCGTAATCCATAGAATAATAAATTCCCGGAGACCTAACAAGCTGGCTTACGATAACCCTTTCTGCGCCGTTGATAATAAACGTGCCGTTATCTGTCATAAGCGGGAACTCGCCCATAAAGATTTCCTGTTCCTTAATCTCGTCCAGTTCCTTGTTGTACAGCCTCGCTTTAACCTTAAGGGGGGCTGCGTAATTGGTATCCCTCTCCTTACACTCTTCTATGGAATATTTTGGCTCAGAATCAAGACTGATATCAATAAAGTCTAAAACCAGATTACCTGAATAATCTGTTATTGGAGAGATATCTCTGAAAACCTCTTTCATCCCCTCTTTAATGAACCATTGATACGAATTTTTCTGCACTTCTATGAGATTTGGCATTTCAAGAACTTCATTAATCCTCGAATAGCTCATTCTCATGCTTTTGCCCATGTGGGCTGTATGGATTCTGTGCTTTTCCATAGCGGTCACACCCCTTAAAAATGATGTATAATTAAACGAAACGCCTTTCTTCTGCGACAAAAAAACCTGACCTTTTAATAATTCATGTGCAATTAGGCATTAATCAAAATTGCATTAAGTCAAGTTAATATACATAGTTAATAGCAGGATTTATATTTTCGTTTGGTTTTTTTTGGTATAAAGGAATTATTGCCAACACTATGTTGATTATAGACAATTTTTTTAAAATAAATATTGAAATAATCATAAAGTTATGCTATACTTATGAAAAGTATATATATGTGTTTATTTTTTCTGATGCATTTCAACATATTACCATAATATAAAACGCCTGTCAATAGGCTTTTTTATTTTGAAATTTAATTGCAATGTGTTGTCAATTGATATTAACTATTAACCAATTAAAAATAGATATGATAATTGATAATACTGAGTTTTAGTTAGAAAATATCATTGTCAAGGCTAAAAATTCCTATGGCAACAACCAATACCTTAATTACCCTCTTTAATCTTTTATGAACCTATCATTTCATCAATGAAACATCAATTGGCTTTTCTGCCTAAAGTATTCATCGTTTTGTTTTTACTATATTGGATGTGTTCGTGTAGTTTTTGACTCAACTCTTTTTTCACACATCTTCTTATCATTTTAGTTTAAAATAAAGTTCAGCCTGCCGACTAATAGTTGTCAACAGACTGAATCAGTCTTTTTTTGTTATTTATCCACCGGTATTAAAATAGAAATAGGTTCTTCATTGTAACTTCTTTTCAGGTTAACTTTGTAGTCCCCATTTCCTTGATAGATAAAATAAAGGACTCCTTCTTTTTTAGCTCCTACATTTAAATCTCCAAGTTTATTTATGTTGTCATCATAATATGTAAGAATAACATCTGTGTTTGAACCGTCTGGTGCAATTACATTAAAACTAAAAGGAGCTAATCCACTTGATTTATCAGCTAAATTCTTTACACTCATTCTTAACTTAACAACAGTTTTATTATAATTCTTATCATAATTATTGAAAAACTTAGTAAACCTAACTTGATTTCCAACAGTAATTTCAAGATCATTATAAGTAAAATTTGAAGCCAGTGTTAGGTTTTCATAAGTGTCTTCCTTTTTTACATCAGCTTCTTTATTAATTAACTCATTACTTAGGGGCAGTGTTTCAGTTGCTTGAGCTTGACTGTCTTTTTCGCTGGTTTTTGGTTCTTCTTTTTCATTGTTAATTATAGGTTTCTTATCATTAATCTTTGCTGTTTTAGTTTCACTGTCATAGTCAACTTCTTTGTCTAATATCTCTGAAATAGAACGTAGAGGTACATAAGTAGTACCTTTATAAAGTATGTTGTCTGCGTTTACTTTTTGACCGTTCACCGTGATATTAATTGAATTAAAAACTATGTCTACTGTTTCAGCCAACACACCTGTAAATCCAAAGAGCAAGGAACCTATTACAAACCCTACTATATAATGCACATACTTTTTCATTGCTTATCCCTCCCAGAATTTTGTACAGAAGGTATTATAACCCTATTCTGTAATAAATGCTATAATAATTCCCCTTTTTTGGTAATATTATTTTCTTGCTAAGTAACAAAAGACTGTACCGCAAATATAATATAATCAGAATGTAAACTTACTAAGGTAAGGTAAGGGGAATATACAATGAAAATCTTCATTGATGCAGGTCATAACTACAGCGGACATAATACAGGCGCAGCAGGTAATGGCTTAAGAGAACAAGATATTACATTTGAGGTTGCAAAAAGGTTAAGTGACATTCTAAGAAAGCAAGGCATTGAAACCAAGTTAAGCCGTCCTACTCTGGAAACGAATTTGGGTACGAATAATTCATCTTCAATTAATAGTAGATATACTATGGCAAACGATTGGGGTGCTGATTATTTCATTAGTATCCACGCAAATGCCGGAGGCGGAACAGGAGCAGAGACCCTTTATTATAGAGATGACTCTTTAGATTATGCCAGAACTATTCAAAATGAGTATGTTAAGAAAATGAAGGTGGCTGACAGAGGAGTTAAGTACAGGGACAATATCGGTGTTCTTAAATATACAAAAATGCCCAGCATTTTGATAGAGCTTGGTTTTATTGATAACCAAACAGATGCTGCAATGCTTAAAAACCAACAACAGGAAATGGCTATGGCAATTGCAGATGGGTTTTATAAATATTTAGGGATTAAGCCTGATAGGAGTGACAAAATGATATATAATACTGTTGAAGAAGCACCTGAATGGGCAAGACCAACTCTTAGAAAGCTAATTGACAGAGGTTTGCTTGCAGGAACGGGAAACAAAAACTTAGATTTAACAATGGATATGATAAGGCTTCTTGTTATTAATGATAGAGCCGGTTTGTATAATTAACTAAACCATATGGATTTGGGAGACTTTCTGAAAAAGTTTCCCAAGTCCAAGTCCAACTTAGCTTAGCTTAGTGGTTATTATTGCTTGATTGAACATATACTATTTTTATGTTAAAATAATTTCAGTACTTCACTTAGGAGATGATATTATGAATGAACATGAAATACATGCTCTTATTTTAGATTCCATTCCCTATCCTATTGTTTTTGTAGATACCTGTCATATTGTTAGATATGTGAACAAAACAGCCGATTTTCAATATCATAAGATGAGAGGTTATGAAAATTTAGTTGGCAGATCCATATTTGATTTTCATCATGAAAGCACAAAACCCAAAATTCTTGCTGCATTTGAAAAGATGAAAAATCATTCAGGAGACATATTTGTTAATGTAAGCGTTAATAACCAAAGAATATACATAAATCCGGTTCGGGATGGTTCCGGAAATTTGGTGGGATATTTTGAAAGGTTTGAAATGAACCTAGAGAAATGATAGAGCCAAGCAAAACAAGCCGTTGCATATTAAATGCTCGGCTTTTTCATTGGGACAGTGGTGACTTACCATAGCAAAACTTTTCTGAAAAAAGCCCTCATAAGGTGCTGTTTTTAACTTATCTCTATTGTAGACAGAAATTATAAAATGATTTACTCTTTAATTTTAAGCAGCATAGTTTTGCTGCTTTATGTCGCATAAAATAACATGCTTCACCAGTTTGGCATACCGACCCTTTTAATTTCTTCTTCTGGGTTTGTTTTTTGGTTTGGACGGGTTCATCAGTATAAAATTTGCAAATTTTAAACTGGCTAAAAGCATTTGCTCCAATAGACTAATTTACATAATGTTCTAAGGTGGATTTGAGACAAGCTGGAAAACTGCCATTTGCTGCGAGATAGCGCAGGCATACTGAAACAAATTTGTCAAGCTATCTGCACAAAGAATGTACTAAAACCCTTTAAAATCTACAACAACATAGACTTTCTAGGGCACTGGTTCTTCTTAAACGTCCTTTATTTTAGGCAATAAAATGGTAACTGTTGTGCCGCAACCTGTTTCGCTTTCAACTTTTATACCATATTTCTTACCGAACTCTGTTTTAAGCCGTTTTTGAATATTTAGCAGTGCAACTCCCTTTAATCCCTGCTCTGAAAATTCATATTCGTGTGCTATGCTAAGATTATTAGAAATTGTTATTAGATCCTGTTCAGAGATACCGATACCGTTGTCCAAAACTTTCAGCAAAATATATTCTCCTGAAATAGTTCCTTCAATATTTAATTTGCAGTCTGAATCTTTATCTTTAAATCCATGATTTATTGCATTTTCAATAATAGGCTGCAAGATAAGTCCTGGCATACGATATTCCGAAAGCAACTCGTCCACATTAAAGTTAGCAATGTATCTGCCACCGTGGCGTATATTCATAATATATAAGTAGTGTTCTAAAATTTCAATTTCCGCAAAAATGTTCACAAGACTGTTTCCAGTGTGCTGATGGCTTAAAATTGTTGCCAGTCCCTCTGAAACCTTAGCCGCTTTTTCATTTTCACCTTGTAATGACAGTACATTTATACCTATAACTGTATTAACAACAAAATGTGCATCAATTTGGTTGGATAAAAGTCCCATCTGCATTTTATCTTTTGTTTTCAGCAACGGATTGAGCATTGATACTTTAAGATACCTATATAAAATTGCAATCATAATTAGCAACAACACAATTATTATGAATGAAATTATCCAAAAAAGCTGCTCTCCTGAACGCAGAATATCCTTAGTAACCGCTGCTGTAATTGATAATGAGGTTCCGGATAATTTTGTTACTGTAACCGTGTCATATAAACTTTCAAGTACATTTTCTTCCAAACCTTCAAGTTCCAGATTACTGGAAAGCTGAATTTTTCCGTCTAAAATAACAGCAGTGTCTACTCCTTTTATCTGACTGTTGGTAAGTATTCGGCGTGTTTTTTGAAGCTCGTTCAATATAACCACACTTCCAGCGTATTGCTGAACTTTGTCTGAGGTATAAACAGGGCTTATATGACAAAAAAATAGCATATTATCTAGCTCAACAACAGTTTGAACCTCTCCTAAGTTAACCAGAGTGTGATAGATTTTTTGACAAGAGCCGTTGCTAAGACTTCCAGAAAAACGGTAAAAATTACCTTTAGAGGTTATAGTAATTACACTGTCTGCGTTAGTAATGGGATAAACCACTTTTGCAACTATTTCAGAAACAGTGTTTGCTTTTTCATAGTATTTTGAAACATTGGTTTCCAGTAAGAAATCTTGAACAAACTCACTTCCTGATATAACAGAAGCCACTGTTTTCATATGGGAAAATTCATCGCTAATATTAGTTAATAACCTGTCTGTTGCTAGTTTTATGTTTTCTTCAGCATTTTCCCTAATATAATTAGATGCAACATTGTGATATCCAAACCACAACGCCAAAACTAGCAATGTATGGAGCGTTAGCACAAGAATGAAACGTTTTTTCAATTGTTTATTATTCACTTATGAAAATGCTCCTTTCGTTTTTTTTATTATACCATATAGAGGGTTACTTTGACATAGAGTATCAAAAGAGTAAAAAACCCTTTAGGCAATTCCACTTCATTGAATAAAGAAAGTGTCTGTGTAAAGTGAAATTGCTATATATAGCGGGTTGCTTTGATATAGAGTATCAAAAGAGGAAGCAACC
>CAZTAY010000017.1:0-20718 GCA_964611655.1 uncultured Eubacteriales bacterium | reverse complement strand
AGGCAATTCCACTTCATTGAATAAAAAAGTGTCTGTATAAAGTGGAATTGCTATATATAGCGGGTTGCTTTGATATAGAGTATCAAAAGAGGAAGCAACCCTTAGGCAATTCCACTTCATTGAATAAAAAAGTGTCTGTATAAAGTGGAATTGCTATACTACCTTATTTAATGGTATAATTACTTTATATGCTGTTCAACGTTTGCAATACGGTTTTCTACAAAGTGTATAACTTTGATTAAATTCTCATGATTTACTGATTATTCGGCTTCGTCGAACTGAGTTAAACATCTTTTTTAGGGGGACTTATGCAAAAACGAATTTTAATATCTGTTGTCATTCTTGTCATTAGCGTAACGCTCATGTCTTGTGGAGCAGATGAAAAAGTTGATCAAACCGTTGTTGTTCGTTTATGTGCGCCACAAAATGCGTATATAGAGGATTTTGAAACCAATAGCTATAAACTGTGGCTTGAAGAACAAACAGGACTTAAAATTGAAATGATCTGGCTGCCAGAAAAAGATGCGCAGCGACTTGTAAAACAGGCGCTTTTAACAGGAGA
Organism: uncultured Eubacteriales bacterium; assembly: GCA_964611655.1. GTDB lineage: Bacteria > Bacillota > Clostridia > Lachnospirales > CAZTAY01 > CAZTAY01. Next base: position 20,156 of record CAZTAY010000017.1, on the reverse strand, counting down.
TGGTCTGCCTGATGCTTATGTGGGATTTGACAGTGGAGATATTTTTAAAAGTCCAAACATACAGAGTTATGGCGAACAAGGGGCTGTACTTGCTCTTGATGAGCTAATCGAAAAATATGGCGTGAATACCAAGCAAGTTTGGGATGAGCTTTCAGAGTATAGTGTTAAAGAACTGATGACCTCTGCCGACGGGCATATTTATTTCATGCCAGGATTTTCATCGTCTACAATCACAAGGTATCGGCAGATTATGTGGGTCAACAAGGGCTGGCTTGATAAACTTAACCTTCCTATTCCCTCCACCACAGAGGACTTTCAAAATATGTTATATGCCTTTGCAACACAAGATCCAAATGGCAATGGAATAAACGACGAAATTCCACTGGCCGGAACTGAAGATTATCAGGGGAAACAGGTTTATGACTATGTATTAAACGCTTTTATATATAACAATGAAAAGAACATGCGGTTGCTTTTAGAGAATGGAAAAGTGGATTTTGCCCCCCTTAGAGATGAATGGAGGGACGGACTTAGATATTTGAATATGCTGTATGAAAAAGGTTTGATATCACCCCTTTCATTTACACAGGACGACCAACAGATGAAACAGATGGCAAACGATCCAAGGGATATTCTAGGCTCGTTCACAACCTCCGGTATAACCTATACAGTGCAGCAGAACTCCCCTGAAATCATGGAACGATATGTGGGAATCCCCCCTCTAACAGGCCCTACCGGAAAAGCCTATGCTACAGTCAGCATACCACTGCCAAAACCAAACGGGGTTATCACCTCGGCTTGCAAATACCCGGAAGAAGTTTTTAAGCTCTTTGACCTGATGCTTAGTGAAGAAGCCTGCCTTAGAGGACGGTACGGGGAACAAGGTGTTGACTGGGACTTTGCAGATGAGGGAGATGTGAGTATTTATGGTTCTCAAGCTACAATACGTATCCATAATCAGTTATGGAATGTTCCACAGAACAAGCATCTAAAGCAAATTGTGCCATATATTTCACGTCCAAAATTCAGCAGCGGCGTCACATGGGACGGCACAAAAACCGATGGCGAATACATGAATGCCCAGGCAGCCATGTTATACACCAACTTTGAGCCTGATGAATTTGTAGGTACTCTTGTTTATACTCCAGATGAGGAAGCTGCCATACAGAAAAAACGAGGGGATATTGAGGTTCATGTAAAGCAGACAATTAAGGATTTTATTATGGGAGTTCGTGATATAAACAATGATGAGGAATGGGGCAGCTATAAAATGGAATTTAATGATATTGGTTTGCAGGATTTTCTAAAGGTGGCTCAAATTGCCCAGGATAGAACAAAAAAATGAAACGGCCACTGTTATATAGCTTTTTTCTTGTTCTTGGTTTTCGGTCTATGATAAGACAAACCTCCATATTGTAAGTTAATTCAACAATGAATATCAAGCGGAAAAGTTGGCTGGAATGACAAAACAAGAGAAGTTTCTTTAAGCAATAAAAATCAGTCTGTGAAAATGATACTTGATAACCGTAATATCACAGTTAACGGCATATCAAAAAACATAGACGTTGCACCCACAAGCATAAACAACGTGATGTGGACTGGCTTAATTCAAGCAAACAAATAGTAATCGTTTATAGACATAAATACATAGGAAACATAAAGAGACTTGGACTTGGACTTGGTTAATTTTTCTATAATCTTCCTCAGTCCAATCCAAGCCATTTTAAAGCTGTCAGAACATATTACTGTATATCGAATGTCATGGTGGTAGGGTTTTCTTGATTTGGATCGTCTATTGTTACCTCTATTTGCTTATTATCATTTATAAAAGATATGTTAGATATGAAACTTGAATCACTTAAATTGCAATTTGCTATAACTTGACCTTCATAGTTATAAATTTCACCCATAGAAGCATATACAATGGTGTTAATATCATTGTCATGATACGTTAAGTTAGTTCCCAATATATCCTTTTCAAAGGTTTTTGTTGAAGTATCAAATATGCCGTAATAAGAGACTTTAGGGTTAATATGACCCTCAATAATTATGTATTTATCTGCATCAGTAATATTAATAATTGCATTAACTGATGAATCACGTTCGTTTATATTATATTCTGTGCCGTCATATTTGAAAATTACACCTTCAAATGAAGCCTTTGCAGTATCACTAAGTCTAAGACTTAGACTAGGGTTAGAGCTAGGACTTATACTTGGTTCATCCGGTTGTTCAGGTTTATTGTCCGCATTATTGCAGCCCATTAGAGAGCATATTATTATCACTAAAACAATTGAAATAATTAACTTTTTCATCTTATCACCTCATTAAGGTTAATTATTTTTACTAAAAATCTGTATGCAATAACATCTTAGTAAACAAGTTCTAACCATTCCAAACAACAAAATTCTCCGGCGGATCATAGCTTCTTTTTTTAGCTTCCAATATCCCCGGCTTTGAACCGATTGATGTTACTTCTCCAGATGCAAATGCTTTTGCTTGTTCATACTCCGGATGATTCACAATATTTTCATCTATTATTTCAAGAAAAATCAGCAAACGCCTAACAACCTCCGGATCACCTTCCAAAATTGCTCTGTTAACATTCTGCATTCCAAATGAATTTGAAAGCCTTGATAAAGATGCTTCTTTTCGTTCTAAGACCTTTTTATAGCCTTTATATTCTGCAATTTCAAAGAAGTTTTTAATTACGAAATATAGGTTTAAAGGTCTTATTAAGCATATATCAGGATCTTGGTTCGCAATCACTGAATCCTGCTGTGAATGAATCCGAAAATCAACAAGATTTTCTCTCAAGTACCCATAGTCTGATTTCATTAAAAGCTTAAACCATAACGACCAGTCATTAGATGCATGTAATGTCTCAAAATCAACTTTGTCAATTATTTCAAAGACGCTCCTTCGCATAAGTCCTTGAGCAGGATTGGCAATTTCAGACATTACCAGTATAGGCAAAACATCCTCGCCCGGACAGGTGAAGCTACAATTGAAAAAAGGATCAAGAGGTGTTAACTTACTATTTTCATCAATATAATTTTTTTCTGCATGAACTAAACCCACATCAGGGTTTGCCTCCATAAGGTTTACTGCTTTTTCAATAAAAGTAGGCCGTAATCTGTCGTCAGAACACAGAACCATAATATATTTACCTGTTGCAAATTCCACAGGAATACTTAAAGGTGTTACCAAGTTTAAAGGATTTTTATTAATAATAAGGCCTTTATCCAAATACTTTCGCATTACCTCAAATGAATTGTCCGTTGAGCAGTTGTCAACAACAATAACCTCAAGATTGTCATATGTCTGGTTGAATACACTTTCAAGACATTCATCTAAATAATGAGCATAATTTCTATTAGGAATTGCAATCGTAACCAGTGGTTTTTTCAAAAAATCACCCCATGTTTTTCAGAACCTGTGTTCAATAATGGGTTGCCCGAATTAGAAATGGCGATTTTTCCCCATTTGCGGCGGGTTGGTGAGGCATGATGGAAAAATTATGTCAAGCCAACCCAACAAAGAATGGCGGAATAATCGCTTTCAAAGGCGGGTGACAGCTTATTGAACACAGGTTCTCATATTAATTATTTGAATCTAGAAGTCAGTTTCTTGAAACATCCTACAAAATTTCTCATATTTTTCATGCATCTCAAGCCTTTTGTTTGACAAATGAAATTGAGACATATTTTTTGCATAGTTTTGAATATTTCTTAAAGCCCCTTCAAAATCTTTGTAATCGTACTTTGAATAATACCCAAATTTAATAGATCGTTTAATAGCTAATATTCTCAGTAAGCTGCTCATCAAATATCTGATTTCATCATTCATATATGTCTCGTTTACGCTGGAAAGTGTATCTTTTATATACATAAAATTTGAGTATGTTTCGTGTTTTGAAAACCAGTCATAATAATTGGTAAATAGTTTTATAGCACTCAAATCAGATTTTCTGCTAAAAGGAATTCCTCTGTAAACAGTATTGACGCTATATCCCATTTTTTCAAGAAGGAACAGCTTTGCACAATCTTCTTTAGCAAATACTCTGTCAGAGTCAAATACAGTCTTATAATAAACTTCAGGTTTAGTGTTTGGTTTCTTTTCTGTCTCGCTTAATACAAACATCAAATCTAAATCTTCTTCCATGGGACTTATAGATCTCTCCAGAAATTCAGGTGCCAGTTTACTGCCGGGAGTAAGTATAGTGGAATATCTGAATGCCCCTAAAGCCAGCATAAATGAGGCATTCCAAAACATTGAAGCATCCTGTCGCCGCTTGTTCATCCTGTAAATTGACATTATATCTTTATTTGACGCAATTAAATCTAGTAAAAATTCATATGTTCCGTCGTTTGAACTGTTATCCAAAAAATTAATTTTAATATTATTAAGACCCAATGTTTGAGACAATATGCTTGGAACAGACTCTTCTATTAATTCCTTGCAATTATAAACAGGCATTATTATACAAGTTGAGACATTGTCAAGCTTCAATATCTTCCCCCCCTTTTTTTCTGAAAACCCATTTAAATAAACAGGATTTTTATCAATTTCAGAGGAAACCATTTGGGCATACTTCTTAAGCTTTTCCGCTTCGGTTATGTCTCCATGTTGTTCTGCTATTAAGGCAGATTCAAATGCAAAGGCTGCAAATCTTTCGAATACCATTTTAAAGTCTGCCCTACTAACATTTAAATTCCTATTGTTATTATGTATAAGTGATTTCAAACTCCACAGCAACGGATCATAACACTTTAATAAATCATAATACCCTAAATATTTACTGTAATCATATACGCAGCTAAGACTTTCGTTTATGTAGTAGCAATCAGCATTGACACCAAATAAAGGCATTATTTGAAAATACCAGGAGTAATAATTTGCAAACCTAAAAAAATTATTTCTCTTTAGGCGGAATAAATATTCAAATCTATACAAAACATTAATACGCTTGCCAAAATCAACATTAATTATTTCTTTTGTATCTTTAGCACAATTAAATATTCTATTTTCATTGAATACTGTTTTACTTTCTTCAATCTTGTCACCACTTACACATATATCAACTTCACTTATAACACTATGGATTTTTTTATTAATAAATCCTTGAGTACATTTTTCTAGAAATGAAGGATATAAAATTGTTCCAGGAATAAGATGTGTTGCATAGAAAAAAGGATATGAAGCAATTAACTTATATGTGGTGATAAGAAGCTCTGTTTCTCTCATCTTTTCTTGCATACGGTAAACCGCACATTGTTCTTTATTCTTTGAAACCAAGTCCAGTATTACTTCATAAGAACCGTCGTCTGAATGATTGTCAATGAAAATCAGTTTGACCCTTTCTTTATCAAGGGTTTGGCTAAATACACTCTCGGCGGATCTAACAATGAGATCCTTGCAGTTGTAAACAGGCATTATTACTGCCACTAACTCTATAACCATTCTGTAATGCCTCCTGATATTAGAAAATTATTATACAGCGTACAGAACAACATCGTGGCAAGTAAGTGCATGCAGGCGTAAGTAAAATTTATAATCGGGTATTAAAGATTTAATATACTGTGGAATGGTTATTAAGTCGTCATATCTATGATAGACACAGATTGCAAGCTTTGGTCTGTTTGCCTTGATTAAACACTCTGCCCCTTTTAATGCAGCAAGTTCACCACCTTCAATATCCATTTTAATAAAAGAAACCTTTTCATCCGACAAAACATTATCAAGCTTTTTTGCTACAACATCAAATGTACTATTACAAGTATTCTCATTCTCATTAATAATTCTTGATTCTACTGTACCATTAGAAAAAAATCTTAGTACAGTTTCTTCGCTGTACAGGGCAGTGTTAATGGGATATACATTTTTAAGTGCTAAGTCGTTCACGTTCTTTTCAAGTTGCTTAAAGTTTTCCAAGTCAGCTTCGATGGAAAATATTTTGTTATATCCGGTACATACACTTATAAAGCTTTCTACCGTATCTCCTGAATATGCTCCGCAGTCCACAAATACTTCCTTATCTGAAAGATGAAGCTCCGGCTGGAAGTATTGTGGTAAACTAATTCCCATATTACGAACGTATTCAAGGTTTCCCGTAAGATTGCGTTTCATTGTTGTTATAAAATTATCCCTTGATTGCTGATCAGTAAGCATATTATATGTTTCTAAAAACAGTTCTTTTTTTTCAGTATAATATTGGTTAGAAATCTTTGTGGCTTTGCTTGATATTACCAAGCCTTCCAGTAGAAAAATATTATTTTTCTCTCCTTGTTCTGTTAGCCATTGTTGCTTTTGAAACAAATAACTATCCGCAAGCAGTATATCATACTCATTGTATTTAAAGCGCATACTGTCATAATCAACAACAGGTTTGTTGCTTAAATGTGTACCCCATTTTCTTTCGCTACTGTCAATTATACAATCTATATTGATATCCTTGCTTTCTAAAATGTTCAGAATTTGTTTTGCTGCACTTCCAGCACCAAACAAGATTAAGGGTTTCTGAGGATTTTGCTTTTTATGATTAAAAAAATCCTCCATTGCCTTATCCATTTCAGCCCATTTATACTCAAGTTCATTTAAATTTATATTCAACTAAAATTCTCCTTGTTATTAAATGCGTTTCGCAATCAAACCAGCCGATTCATTAATATCATCAACAGGAATATAATTACATTTACAACAAAAATCAATTTCATTCCGCTTCTTTGTAAGGTGCAAAAGCCTTAGATCTTTAAGCCATTGCGAGTTCCAGATTTCTTTTAGCGAAACATCCCTAACATTATACTTTCCTAATCTAGATTTCCAATCGCTGCAACAAACCGTAACATCACCACTGGCATGTATAGTCATTTCAGTTAATGGCTTGGTACATATTCCAATATCCTTTGAATTTTCTTGAAATAGGCAATTCCCCTCTATACCGCCTTCCGGCAGCCATATGTCATCAAATTCTGGCCAGAAATTTTGAACATTCTCAATAAAGTAATAATCAGAAATAGGTGAAAAAATTTTTATAAACTTTTCTTTATCCATCTCCGTTTTCAGGCAAGAGTTAACAATCTTTGAAATCACTTTAACCTTTCCTCTGCTTTTTTCAAACAAGTCTTGAATATTTCTGACCAATTCATCAAAATCAACAGATACATCACTGATATTATAATAATCTTCGTGCGTTAAGCCTTCAACTGATACCCTGACAGAATCAATTCCACAGCTTACTATCTCTTTATTAATCTCAGGAGACAAAAAAGATCCATTAGTAATTACTCTGATTTCTCTGCAAATAGCTTTTTCTTTTAATAATCTAGCCATGTCGAACAGGCGTTTATTTAAAAAAGGTTCTCCAAATCCAGACAGGTAAATTACCGGTATCTGAACTGCAAATTCTAAAAGATCCTGTACTATCTTTTCAAACAAATCAAATTTCATGATTTGCCTGCGTTGTACGCTTAAATAGTTATCAATATTACATGGACAGAATTTGCATTTGAAATTACAAGCACCACTAGAATCCAGATAAATAACATAAGGAGCCTTTAGTGGCACAACGGTTTCAAGAGGAGTACGCTGGTTTTTAGGTACATCCTTCATCTAAACACCTCAATTTATTAGCGTGTGTATTAAAATTGCTGTGCTGATATAATCAACTTTTTCGGTGAATCATAATCATCCAGCAAAATGTAGTCTTACTAAAGCTTAAAATCAACCGACCCTAGACCAAGCATGTTTTCACACTATCTGCATCTTTGCAAAATCATCTAAATCATCATCAATCCTTTCTAAGTAATTAAATCTTATAATTTATTTTTTATATATTCATATGTAGTTTCCGGAACTATTGAACTAATCTCACCTATTCGCCCTTCGTTTATAAGTTTACGAACCCTTGACGCACTTATTACTTCTCCGCCTTTTTCCAGACGTTTAATTTCCTTAAATTCTATTCCCATACCAGGCAACAACCCCGACATTTGCTGGTTATATTGAGACGTTATATTACATTCCGGTTCACTTCCTGCAAATCTTTTTGTAACCTTTAGTAAAGGAGCTACAACCTCTCCAAATATTGTAATATCCCTAGTAGCATCTATTTTCTCCCCCTGAATATCCTTTTTATTGAAATATTCCGGGAACGTATCATTAGTGATTACCCTATTTCCTCCATCTAAAACCATAACATTTTTTAGATCTGCAGTTCCTTCTCTTACCATTTCAATTCTATCTTTAAAAGTGAACTCTGATTTATCTTCCCTCAAAACCAACACATATAGAATTGGAACTTGCTTAGCTGCTGTTTCAATTAAATATCTATGTCCCAAAGAAAAAGGATTGCAATTTACCACAACTGCTCCGGCATTTTCAGGCTTGTCCTTGGAGATTTCGTGTAAACGTATAGCTTCATCTAAAAAAGGCTTGCTATTCCAGCAATTTGCAGTTATTCTTTTGTATTTTCTCATTATCTCATATTTTTGAGAATATTCATTAAATTCATTTAGAAAACTATCCCTAAATGTAAGTATTTCAAACAATTTATTAGCAATTAAGTTTGTACCGTTATACGAATAATGAGCTTTATCAATAAAAAGCTCTCCATAATTGTCTGTTTGTAAATCATTGTAGGTATCGTGAATAACTAAACCTATTTCAGAGCAAATCTTGGCTAAAAAATCTAAATTAAATTTAGTCATTAATGAAGTCAATATTGCTTGTATTTTATCATTGTATCTTGGTCTTAAGTTTTGCAAGTACATTCCCACACAAGAGGGTTTTTTTATCACATCAACATTCCTTAAAATAATAGGTTCATACCTAGCTCCATGTGAAAGACAGTACTCTTTTTCTTTATCAAGCATAAAAGCAAAAAATTTCGCCATTTGAATGTTATCATAGGTCATTTCAGTAAACTTTTTAATCGTCCTAACACTACCAATTACATCTCTAACCACAACATCTCCTTGTTTAAGCGGAAGACTTAATACTGTTTCATGGGTAAAATTATCCCCGCCATGACAAGCGGAAAAATTATGTACTTTAGCATTTTTTTCAGGAAACGTCTTGTTAAATAAATCTTGCAAAATACTTGGATATGTATGTGCATCTTCCAGTCCTATACCATATGTCTTACTTGCACCTACGCAAAAAATATTAACATCGCCAACTTCTGGAGAATTTGTAACTAAACGTTGCTTATTTCGGATATTAGTAAATTCGCTTTCATAGTCCAAATAAAAAACTCTTCCCTCAGCAGTAGTTAATGGCGGAAAAGTAATAACCTTTTCAAAATACTTTACATTAAAATTTCTAACCTTTTTATAAACTGAATTAAAATACCATTGCATTGACTTTATATGGAAATTTACCACAAAGCAATTGTCATTCGAGTCATAAAAAGGTATTCCATTTGAAAAGTCCAGACTAGGGTATTGGAAATAAACATATGCATCTAATTTTGACTCCTCTTTTTCAAGAAGTCCAAATAATTCATTTTTAACAATTGGCGAGTTTACCGTTAATATAACAACTATTGGCTCGTTTAGGTTTAAAAGTTCCTGAAAGCTTATAATTAAGACATTATTAATCATTGTACCATGTTTTAGAGGATCATTGTCACAGATAAAGTCAGCCTGTATACCACGTGTAAAAAAAACATCTAAAACATCAGAACAAACATCTCCACCGCCAAATAAAATAATCTTCCGATTATCAAAAAAACCATTATAAAAGTCGTCAATAAAATCGTGCTCTTTTTTAGATATTAACATTACTGCGCCTCCAAGCAAAAATCAAGATCTTCAAAAACTATAAATTCTATTTTCTTTTGTGTGTAGATTTACTAGATTTCTGTAATACTTTAAAAATTCTGGATCGAATATTTGCTTTTGGGTATTTCTACAAATCAGCTTGTCATCAAACTCCGAAATATCAATCTCTCCGTCGTAAGTAGTAACTTTCAAAGAAGAGAAATTATAAATGTGTTCTTCATTATTAATTAAAGCTTCATAGGGCTTATTTTGATAAATAGTTTCAGAATATGTATATTCCCTGCCTTTTCCTCCAAAAACCCTTGGTAATACACAATCATATCCTTCAAAGGAATAGTCAATTCCTGCATGCTTTGTTATTGCCGGTATCATATCAAAATGATTTATAAACTCATCAAAAATTCCAATAGGCACTCCTCTTCCTCTCATCATCATCATGGTATTCATGCGGCTCTTTGATTTAATAGGCACGTTCATCTTTGCATTTCCTGGTCCATGATCAGAAAATAAGCTTATTACAAACTCGTCTTCCTTGAAATTTTCTATAATATAATCATAAATACGTTTCATTTTCTTATCAAATTCTTTTAACCTAATGGTATTTGCCTTTTCAAATCCTATTTCAAAAAGAGCATCTCTTTTCTTTGAATATAATCTATGTTTATAATCCATAGCAGTCTGAAATGTAGATTCATCTACTAACCCTTGGAGATGATAATTGTTATTAACAGTCCTATGAGGCTCAAACAGAGAAATAAATACAAAATTATTGCAGCCTTTGAATGTTTCTATATGATTTATTGAACAATTTATAATATCCGAATCATAAAGTGATAAACAAGAACTATGTATACATCTATCATAACCTCTGAATCCGCCACGAAAAGGCGTAAATTCTATTGAATGTCCCATAGCAGCTGTAAGATAATCGGAATCATTAAAAATTTCACTTATAACTTTTTTATCTTTAGGTATTTCCCTGTTATGAGGCCAATGGTAATATATCCCATGGTTTTTCGTATTCAAACCACTGACTAAAGAAGAAAATGAAGGTATTGTCCACTCTGCTGTTCCATAGCAGTTTTCGAATATAGCTCCTTTACTAAAAAATTCTCTGGTGTAAGGAACGTTCTCATAATTAGTTCTGGCTAAATAATCTCCCGATACACTGTCTACAAATACATTTAGAACAAGCTTAGGCTTGTCTTTTCTTGACTTTATGTAAATTGGCTTTCCTACAACAAATTCCTGTTCTGAGTGAATCTTTACTGGCTCGTCAATTAAAAACAAATCAAATGTATGGGGTGCTATAGGCTCAATTCTTGAATAGGTATTTTCAGAATTGGTGAAATTTACAATCTGATCAAGCTTAGTGGTAGATATAGGAATTATTGCTTTTTCATCCTTTCCAAAAAAATCAAATTCCTTTGTATGCTTTGCTTTATAGGATTCCATAGGATTTATTCCAAAAGATGATACCTTGTTTTTTAAAATTTTATTTATATTTTCATGGTTAAACTCTTTAAGTATTACAGCAGTTAAAAAGTCATTTAAAAACATTGCATTTCTTTTATATAAAGCCATGAAACTGTTATATTCACTTTCACCTGTTTCTAAATATTCTCCAAAATCATTAATGTTTCCTTCTTCAAATATTGCAGATCTTAAGGGAAAATAGTAGCCTCCGAAAAAAATCTGTGCTTGCCTTTCAAATTCTGCCTTTTGGTCGTTGTTTACTTGGGACAAAGGCAAACCTAAAAACTCAAGAGCCTCTATACACAACCGATCTTCAACCAGTTGCGTATTTAAACTCATTGTAATAGCACGCAAAGTCTCAACAGCAGAGTCATAATATCTGCCTAGACTATACAAAATTTTTCCGTGGAACAAAGCAAACTCTCTTTTTCCCGACCAGTATCTTACAGCAATTTCTATATGTTTTATAGCATTTTCAAAGTCGCCTTTAATATAACATAAAGCGGATTTAAAAAAATTAAGCTTATTATCGAAAGGAAATGTCTTTTCACCTAATTCTATTTTTTCTATAAGCCATTGTCTCTGAATTTCTAAATTATCACAGTCCAGACCAAAAACTTGCATTATTGATGTCCCCTTCCATTAAACATAACGTTTATTAATATTTTCTCTTAGAATGTTAATGTCAATGCAAGACCTTGGTTGTTCCTGAAAGAATCCATACTGACCTACATACTTTAAAAACAACTCTGCTATGCGATTTCTGTTTAAACAATAAAACTCATTGATACCGAATGTTTCGTTTATCCAAGAAGCAATAGGCTCTAAATCAGTGCTATTAGGCGATATACCAAATACAATAAAACCCACATTTGAAAATTCCGATAGCCTGTCAGCGTGTAAAATCTCAACACCTTTTATAAATTTTCCGCATTTAGAAGCATCTCTGTCAAATATATATAATACTTTAATTTCATTATATGTAAGATCAGAAACTACTCTTTCGGCAAATTCTCCGCCGCCATAAACCAACACTTCTTTTTTTGACTTCAATTCATTTAAAACATCCAAGCTCATTTCAATAACTAGTTTATCAGTAGCCATGTTACTCCTCCATTGTTGATTTTACAATACTTGCAAATAAAAATTAATGAAATTAACCAAATTTGTCGATATAATAATAATTTCCAGTATATAAAATATAAATACTACTATAGTACGAGGTATTCTATGAAATTATCGGATTATTGTATGGAATTCTTAACAAATAAAGGCATTGATACCATGTTTTTTTTGCCCGGTGGAGGATGTATGCATCTTGTTGACTCCTTATACAAAAGTGACATTAAAGGTGTTTCCCTTTTACATGAGCAATCTGTTGCCATAGCCAGCGAGGAGTACGCCTTTGTGGGAGAGAGAGTTGCAGCAGCAATTGTAACCACAGGCCCCGGGGGAACAAACGCCGTAACTGGTATTTTATCAGCCTACACCGATTCAATGCCCGTTATAATTCTATCGGGGCAAGTAAAAACCACTGACTTGAAGTCCCAATTTGGAGTTAGAACCCTTGGCTCTCAAGAAGCGGATATTGTTTCCATAGTAAAACCCATAACTAAGTATGCACATATGGTAACAGACAAAAACTCTATTCGTTATCATCTGGAGCGAGCATTCTATGAAGCCACCAGCGGCAGGCCAGGACCTGTTTTAATAGATTTGCCCCTGGACATACAAGGAAGCATTATTGAGCCAGATAGCCTTTATGGCTATACTCCAGAAACAAGCCCTATTTATTTAGAAAAAGATATGGTACAAAATGTGGCTGAACTTTTAAACAAAGCAAAACGACCTCTTATTATTGCCGGAAACGGACTCATAAAATGCAAAGACAAATTTTACAAACTTATTGAAGAACTTTCAATTCCTGTAATACCCACATGGAAAGCAGCAGACATATTAGAAAACTCCCATCCCCTATATATAGGACGGTGTGGAAGTCTTGGAGAAAGAGCAGCTAACTTTGCAATGCAAGCTTCTGATTTAATTCTTAGCCTTGGCTCAAGACTGGATTTCTCAGTAACAAGTTATAATGTTAATGCTTGGGCGGCTGATGCTGTAAAAATTGCTGTTGACATTGATGATTCAGAGCTTTTTAAGCTCTCGACTTACGTAAATATCAGAATTAAATCCGATGTTTGCGTGTTTATGGATGAGTTGTTGGAATTAAATCCAAAAACAGGAAACCTTACAAACTGGAAGGAGCGTATTTCAGCCTGGAAGGATAAATATCCTGTAATCACAAAAGAGCATTTTGATAGTGATAAAGACATATCCACATATGCCGTTGTTGATTGTTTGTCAAAGGCACTTTCAGAAGATGCTATTATTGTTCCTGCGAGTGCAGGCACTGTTGCTGAAATCTTTTATCAGGCATTTGTTGTTAAGAGAGGTCAAAAGGTTAGGTCTAATCATGGACTGGGTGCAATGGGATATGAATTGCCTTCCGCTATAGGCGCTTACTATGCTGCTTTAAAGCCAACATATGTTGTTGCAGGAGACGGCGGAATAATGCTTAACATTCAAGAACTGGCTGTTATTGCAGGACGAAAACTGCCTATAAAAATAATCATCATAAATAACAGCGGATATTCTTCAATAAAAAATATGCAAAGGAATCACTTTAACGGTCGAATATTAGGGGCTAATGAAGAATCTGGTTTGTACTTGCCGGACTTTAAAATGCTTGCAACCTCAATGGGTATTGCATCCGGCAGAATTGAAAGCCTAAACGAGCTTGAGGCAGGTATACAAGAATTAATTAATTCAGAAGGTCCTTATCTTTGTGATATTAAAATAGATCCCGATTGTATTGTAAGCCCTAGACTTCAATCAAAGGTCTTAGCGGACGGACGTATAGTAAGCTCTGACCTTAGCGACATGTTTCCTTTTTTACCTAAGGAGGTAATTCGAGAGGAGCTTGATTTTGATAGACAATAAAGCTAAAATGCTAATAGGCGAGTTCTTGGGAAGTTATTCTTTAACAAGTTCTTTGTATGACTATATATTTGATGCATATACAATTATCAGGGATTCTTATTCTGCAGGCGGTAAGCTTTTAATTTGCGGTAACGGCGGCAGTGCCGGTGACTCTGATCATATTGTGGGCGAGCTTATGAAAAGCTTTTTAAAAAAACGTCCTATACCTCATGAACTTTCCCAAAAGCTAAAGGAGATTGAAGGCGGAGAAGGATTGTGGGACAAGCTTCAACAACCTTTAACTGCAATCAGCCTTTCCTCTCATAACGCATTTATAACCGCCTTTAGTAATGATGTATGCTATGACGCTGCTTTTGCACAGCAGGTTTTGGGTTATGGGCTTGATGGTGATGTTTTGGTTGCCGTAAGTACATCAGGTAATTCAAAATCTGTGGTAAACGCCGCCATTGTTGCAAAGGTGAAAGGGTTAAAGATAATATCCTTAACGGGAAATGACGGCGGTCAGCTAAAAAAACTATCTGATGTTTCTATTATTGTACCGGATAACAGGACTTGGGAAATCCAAAATATGCATATTGCAATATACCATGCTTTATGTGCTTTGGTTGAGGATTATTTTTTCAATGAATAAGCAGCAGCATTTATAATTAGGAGTGTTTTAAATGGTAAGTATAGGTGACTTGAAAATCGGGCTTGGACTCGGGACAATTGTTATAGCTGAAATCGGGATTAATCATAATGGTGACTTGGAAATAGCCAAAAAGCTAATAAAGTCTGCTAAGGAAGCCGGTTGTGATGCAGTTAAGTTCCAAAAACGAACTGTTGATGTAGTTTACACAAAGGAAGAGCTTTTAACACCACGCGAGAGTCCTTTTGGCAGCACAAATGGTGATTTAAAAAGAGGTCTTGAATTTTCTTTTGACCAATATAAAGTGATTGATGAATATTGCAAGGAAATTGGGATTATGTGGTCTGCTTCACCTTGGGATGCCGAATCAGTGGATTTTCTTGAAGCTTTTGATATCCCATTTTACAAGCTTGCTTCTGCTTGTATAACTGATATAGAGTTATTAAATGCTGTTAAAGCAACAGGTAAGCCTGTTATTTGCTCTGTTGGAATGAGTAATGCAGTTGAAATTGATGCAGCGGTTAAAATACTTGGCACGGAAAATTTAGTTTTACTGCATTGTACATGCCTTTATCCTCCTTCTGATAATCAGATTAACCTAAACCGAATTGCTGCTCTAAAGAATAAATATCCTTGTGAAATTGGATATTCAGGGCATGAGTTTGATGATATTATATCTGCTGCTGCCGTTGCTTTAGGAGCAACTGTCATTGAACGACATTTTACTATTGACCGGGAAATGTGGGGAAGTGACCAAAAGGCGTCAATAGAGCCTGAAACAATGAGAAGTCTAATAAATAATATCAGAAAAGTTGAAGCTGCAATGGGAAGTTCGGAAATAATGAGGTTGCCGGAGGAAGAACCTATACGCTTAAAGCTCAGGAGGTTTAAATGAGGTTTATTGTAACTGACATAGACGGTGTTTTAACCGATGGACGGTTTTGTTTAGACGCAAAGGGTAACGAATCAAAGCAAATTTGTTACAGGGATTTAGACGCAATAGGAATTGGCAGACGCAATGGTTTTGAATTTATTTTTGTTACAGGTGAATCAGGGGAGCTTGTGAGCCGGATAGCTGATAGATTTAATGTTAAATATGTATATGAAGGCGCAAAAGATAAGCTTAGTATTATGAAGGAAATTTGTAACCGTTTTTCCGTTTCAAGGGATCAGCTTGTTTATATTGGCGACAGTGACAGGGATGCGCCAGCACTTGCTTATGTGGCCAGAAGTTACTGTCCTAAGGACGCAACCAGAAAAGCAAAAGCCTCTTCTAAGACCATATTAGATCTTAATGGCGGGTTTGGTGTTTTGCTTGAGGTTTTGGAAATAGAGCTTGAAATGCAGCAATTTAGCTGTATTACCCAGTGTTCTTTGGAAGGTTGATAGGATTAACCTCGGGGCTTTGCCCCGATCCCCACTTCTTTCTTATAATAAAGAAGCAAAGAATTTTAACAGAAATGCCGCTTTGCGGCATTTCCTGCAATTATGATTAATATTCCCCCCGCCAAGGGTAAATCCAGCCTAACTCAAACACCTTCGGACTAATTCAAGATTAAATCATCAGGGTTTTCCGCTTAAGCTACTATATTCCGCTCATTTGCCGATAAGCACCTTTTATCTACATATTTAATGCCCCTGTTTACAGGTTCAAAACAAAGTTATCCAACAGTATTTTACAAACTTCTTCAGGTGTTTTTTCACCGTTATTATCTATAACAATATCAGGGCATTTTGGTTCTTCTGCCGGCATGTCAACACCAACCACGTTTGATTGACCTGATTTACCGGAATACAGCCCTTTTTTATCACGCTTCATTAAGGTTTCTTTGGAAACCCTTAAATATATTTCTTTATAATTTTCTATAACCTCACGGTGCAGATCACGAACCTCGTCATACATTTCTATACAACATAAGACAACGGATATTCCTTGATCTGTTAAAAGCTTGCTGACCCTACATGTACGAAATGCTGCCCTTTTACGTTCTTCCTCCGTATATCCGCAATCTTCGTTATATGTTTCTCTGATTATGTCCCCATCCAATAACACAGTTGCAGGATTCTTTTGTTTTAACTGTTCATAAAACAAAGTTCCTATAGTGGTTTTACCTGCTCCTGACAGACCTGTTATAAAGTATAGAACTCCCTTGTTATCATTCAAAATGAAAACTACCCCTTTTATCAAAGTCTATTATTCTTTTAATGCCCTCCGAAAATGAAACTTCCGGTTCGAATCCAACACTACTAATTTTGCTTATATCCGCTATAAGCTCAACGCCATCAGATGCTTTGTTTTTGGAAAATTCAACCTGCGGTTCATAACCAATGCTTTTGATTGCAACTTCCCTTGCTTCTAATACAAATTCTTTAATCGTTCTGCTTTCACCGTATGCCAGATTAAATAGACCTTCTGCCTTTTTAGCTCCCAATAGAAATAAAGCCTTTGCAGCGTCTGTAACAAACAAAAAGTCCCATTTCTGAATACCACTTGTGAGTACGGCAATTTCTTTCTTTTTAAAACAATTAATCAAGTAAGAAATCAACGTGTTTGGATTGTCCAACGGACCGTAAACACTGAATACACGCACCCAAGTCAGAGGCAGATTATGATTTTTAGACATAAGTGAAAGAATATTATACAAAGAAAGCTTGCTTATTCCATAAGCGTTGTTTGGGTTTGGAATTGTTTTTTCGTTTATAATCTCATGACAGATTCCGTATTCTGCCTGTGAACCCACACAAATAAAATGAGAAACGCCTAATGAATTTGCAGCCAAAAAAGCGTTTACTCCAATTTGGATATTACCTGTTTGTTTTGAGAAATTATGTCTTTCGCCTTCCCAAGCCAAATGATAGAAAGTGTCTGCAAAAGGAACATATTCTTGAAGTTTATGTATTTCATCCATATTAAGTTCAATAACTTTTATATTGTTAAGGTCATTTAGATTTTCTAGCCGTTTTGAACCGGGTCTTACAACAACATAAACAAAACAGCCGTTTGAGAGAAGCTCCCTCAGCACCCAATTTCCTAAAAAACCTGTTCCGCCTGTTAAAATCACTGTTTTCATAGATTACCGCCCTTATGAACCTGTATTCAATAAGCTTTTTCCAAGTTGTTGCCGTTGTGCGCCAATGACGGCAAATCGCCACAACCATTATTGATTACAGGTTCTTAATCTGCTGCCCAATATATTCAATCATTTCAGATGTCATTCCAGGGTAAACCCCCACCCAAAATCCTTTTTCCATTATATAATCAGTATTGCTTAGATCTGTGGCTATCCGATAGTCCTTTTGATTTACCATAGAAAAGCAGGGTTGTTTCACGATATTTCCAGCAAACAACATTCTTGTTTGGATTCCAGATGATTCCAGTTTTAACACCAACTTCTTTCTGTCTATATGCTCACGGCAGACCAAGAAAAATCCAAACCATGAAGGTTTTGAGCCTTCACATGCCGACGGTAGTATAAAATCATCTTTGGCCGATTCAAGTATGTCAAATAATAAATTAAAATTCTCTCTGCGTTTGTTAACGAATTCCTCCAGCTTGTCCAACTGTGCAACACCGATTGCTGCTTGCATATCTGTAGCCTTCAAATTAAAACCAAAATGTGAATAAACATATTTATGATCATAACCCATAGGCAAGTTGCCATATTGATTATTGAATCTGTTACCGCAAACATTGTCATTACCTGATGGACAAGAACAATCCCGTCCCCAATCCCTCATGGAAAGGAGTATTTTATGTAAAAGTGGGTTGTTTGTATATACTGCTCCGCCCTCACCTGTTGTAATGTGATGTGGTGGATAAAAGCTTGAAGTTCCTATGTCTCCAAAACACCCTGTTTTTTTGCCATAGTATTCACTGCCCAAGGCATCGCAATTATCTTCTATTAACCACAATGAGTTTTCATTACAGAATTTTTTTACACTGTTAATATCAAATGGATTGCCTAATGTATGTGCAAGCATTACAGCTTTTGTTTTGGGGGTAAGGCATTTGTTTAGCATATTTACATCAATATTTAGCTGTTCGAGTGTTACATCAACAAATACAGGAACTGCTCCAAATTGAATTATAGGAGACACAGTAGTTGGAAATCCTGCTGCAACAGTTATAACTTCATCCTTTGGTTTTACCGCCCTTTCACCCAGCAGGGGTGAGGTAAGTGCCATAAAAGCCAGAAGGTTTGCAGAGGAACCAGAATTAACCAGAAGAGCATATTTCGTGCCTATATATTCAGAGAGCTTTTTTTCAAACTCCTTGGTATACCTGCCGCTTGTAAGCCAAAACTCTAAAGCAGAATCAACAAGATTGACAACTTCATGATGGTCGAATATTCGCCCGGCATAAGGAATTGGCTGTCCCTGTATGAATTCTTTCTTTTTTGAATTTTCAATTGTATATTGCTTAACAAGCTCTAATATATGTTCTTTACTTATTTTATCCATTTAATTTAAACCTCTTCAGTAAAGACTTCTTGTTTAAATCTTGAAATAAATAATTCTATTGCTTTCATATCAAGCTCTGTTGTTTCTATTGGAATTTCATTGTTTTCATATAGTTTTTTCATAACCTCCAGTATTTGGTCTGTTACATATGTAAAAGCTGTTTCATCCTTTTCGGCGCCGTATTTTAAGTTGGTCATTGTCAGCTTAAAGCAAAGGCGCATTGTTTTATAACATAATAAAAAATGCAAATTCCTTAATATATCAATATCATCTTCTGCAATAAATGGTATGAAGTTAGCCAAATCTTGATGCTGTCTCAATCTTAAGGTAATGTTTGAATATATAGGTACACCATTATCCATAAATTTTTCGCCAAAAAGTTTTACAATGTCATTCTCGTCCTTACCCATTTTGTAAAGAAAAACGTCCTTATACACAACGTCACCAAATTTAGCCATATGTAAATCCAAGAACAAATGAGGGTATTGGGAAAATGCATATCTTCTGTTCTGGCGATGGTTTGCATTTGTTTCATGCATCCATTTTTGTATTGATTGTTCTCTAATAATTTTCATATTATAAATCGAACCGGTGATATAGTTGTTTCTAAAAGCAATTCCTAAAATTGAATCAGGACCTTTTTTATAGTGGTCTGCTTCGCGTATGTTATCTATATAACCGCTTGAACCTACATAAGCAACGTCTTCGTTGTTTTTTAAAAAGCAAAGATACTCCATTAAATTTTTGTTTATAAGTGTATCCTCGTCACTGACAAAAACACAAAACTTGCCTTTGGCACGTTCAAAAACCAT
>CAZTAY010000016.1:0-27383 GCA_964611655.1 uncultured Eubacteriales bacterium | reverse complement strand
ATATTTACAAATCAAGATGGAAGCAATGATTATAACCTTCTACTAACAAAACAAAGTTTCAAGAAAAGGAAGGATTTTTCATTTGATTATTTAGAAGAATTATGTTTAACTTTCTATGATGTTACACTCACCGATTAGCAAACAAAACTTCAACATAGAATACGATTATTTTAGTTAGAAGTTTTTATGGATATTTAGCTATATACCATAGGTACCTGTTGGGCCATCTTTGAATATAGGTATATGTGGCGGATAAAATGTAAAGATTCCATATAATATTATTATTAAACATATGAATTTAATTGCAACGTACCATTTTATACCTTTGCTATATCTATAGATATGTAAACCAATAATCTGCCCAATAATGTTTGATATCAATAAAATCAAAATATCCACCCATAAAACCTCCACGCCAAAAGCTTCGGTGTAAAAATAAAAAATGGTTGGAATGGTTATTATCATTGTAAGCACAGCTGCAAAAGCAGCAGTAAACCACTTGTTTTTGTCAATTGATAGTTGTTTTCCTTTGCATAAATAGAATATTACCCAAAACAAAACTGGTGGTAAGACCACCATCTTGGTATGCTCCCAAACACTCTCGTTAACAGCTGAAAAAAGCCCTACAACAGAGTTATGTCCTGACATATCGTACAAAAAATGAAACAACGATCCAACAATAAAAAGAAGTGGTATAGATAGTAAAATCCATCTTTCTTCTGTTCTCAATTTCCTATTCATAATAAAAACACCTGCCTTTGTTTATATTATATGCAGTTGATATAAAATATAGTTTAACGACTTTTCTAATAAAATTATTTTATGTCATATATCAGTGTTTAATAAAACAATGCTAAAACAAAAGAAGCAAAGCCATGTTAGCGTTTAGCTTCGCTTCCCCATCTGTTACTTAACAGCAATTATATCGCTAAGTTGTCCCAACAAATTACCGCTACCCACTGAAATATTGCCCACTTTATCACAAATCTTTTCAAGGTATTCAAGTTCTTTTAGTTTGAAGAGTGTTTTGTTTTCTTCCATCAACTTTGCAGTATTAAGCAAGCTTCTGGTTGACGCAACCTCCTCACGGCGAGTTATTACATTTGCCTGTGCCTTCTTTTCAGCTACCAACACAGTATTCATAATGTCACGAATTTCTCCCGGAAGAACAATGTCCTTCAATCCACTATCAAAAAACTCAACATACAGTCCATCCTGTTTTTCTTTAAGCTTTTCTAGGATAAATGCAGCGATATTTTCTTTTTGCTCCAAAAGCTCATCAAAACGGTATTTCCCAACATATTCCCTAAGAATAAGTTGCGTTAAAACATGTATCTGAATTTTGTAGTCCTTAATTTCTGTTAGAATGCGAAGTGGATCAGTTATTTTATAGCTGCAAACGAAGTTTATACGCAAACTTACTTTATCTGCCGTAAGAATCTCCTGACCAGATATGTCGATTTGCTGAACACGCATTTCCACAAGTTGGTATTCTACCTTAACACTTCCATTCCAGAAGAAATACGTACCGTTTTCAAGTGTTCGCTGAAAAGAACCGTCAAAGTACAGTAAACCCATAAAACCGCTTGGAACTTCCACCCTTATGTAATGTTTGAGAGGAATAGCCGATAAGTCTTTTGAGCCAAGCTCTGTTATGTCAGGCTTTGTTAAATCAATTAATCGGAATGTACTCTTGCGTAGGATATTCCAAATACAGTATGAACCTGTTGAAAGGGTTTCTGCCACCCTTCCATCTTCATACCTAATGGCAAAATATCCGTCAGGAACATCGATAGTTACAATCGAATTTTCAAATTCTTTTTCTTTTAATAAAATATTATTATCAATGTCTTCAATTTTAACAATACCATTAATTTTACTTATTTTAACACTTTCACCAAGAATGCTCCAAACTATGTGTTTGCCAGGTTTAAGCATACGGAGAAAACTGCCGTTTTTGAATAATAATCCTCTTTCATTTTCTGTAATGATAACCTTCATTTTTTTCATCTCCATTCATGACACTTGAGAATCAACAGGGAAAGTCCACAATTCTTTTGCGGATTATGGGTTCAGTATACCATTTTGTTTCCGGCTAGTGTCCAAGTATTCAAGTGCTCAAAACATACAATTGTCGGTCAATTTTCTATAATCAGCCATGGTTACTGTATAGAAAAAAATTCGACATATCGGGGTTTCTAACTCAAATACAAGTTTTAACAGTAATAGGAATCAAAGTTTTATACGATATCCCCCTTAATGCTGGCAAAATTCTCGTTGCTGCCTGCAAGTCACACAAGCTAGCCAGACTTTCCCTTCATATTCTCGCTTGGAATTTCATTCTGGAGGAGTCGAACCTCAACCCTTAGAGGCCTGCCATTTTGGGGTACGCTCTACCTCTGAGCTACTTCTTTCGAAGGGCGGATTCGAACCGCCGACATACCAGTCGCATGTCCGATAATATCGGAATGCAAAGGCTCATTTCAGAGCCGTTCTTTCATTCGGTATACCAATAGGCACGCCTACAGCACCGCAAGGGTCTTACCCCTTAGCATAGATTGAAAGACCTATATAATATGCCTAAGCATAATTATCCTTTAACCACTCCAATTGTTTTCAAACGCTTAATAGGTTTAACCAAATCCTTCTGGTTTTCCATAACTTCATCTATATTTTTGTATGCGAAACGACTTTCATCTGCAACGTCTTTTTTGTTGTGCTTACCTAGCACAACACCACTTTCTTTTAGGTCAAGCATTACTTCCTCTGTTGAAAAGTTAGCCATTGCTGCTGTTCTTGAGTATAGTCTTCCAGCACCATGTGATGAGGAATGAAAACTCATCTCATTCCCCAGACCTTCTACAATATAGCTGTATGATCCCATTGCACCGGGAATTATACCCATGTCACCCTTTCTCGCTCTGATTGCACCCTTACGGTGAACCCAAACATTCTTTCCGTAATGATGTTCCATTGCAGCATAATTATGATGACAGTTGATTTCTAGGGTATACGAATATTTTATATCTGTGAACTTTGTAATATATCTGTTTAGAATTTCTTTTACAGCTAACATCATTTTTTGTCTGTTTTCTGCAGCAAAATCAAGAGCAAGATTCATCCAATTTATATACTGCCTTCCCTCGTCAGTATCTACAGGCAGGAAAGCCAAACGGTAATGATCGGGAACTTCTGAAAACCATCTTTGGTTCAGAGCTTTTGCTTTGTGCTGAAATAAATCACAAATCTTTTTTCCAAAGTGTCGACTGCCGGAGTGTAGCATAATTCCCAAATAGCCTTCGTCATCCTCCTGCAACTCAATAAAATGATTTCCGCCACCTAATGTGCCAACTTGAAAATAGCCAGCTTCCATTTCACTAATCAATTCAGCGTTGTTCTCGTATTTATTCATTTCATTCTTTGCCATATCAAGTGTCAAGCAGTCTTTGGCTTGTTTGTGATGATTAAAACCAACGGGAATATTTCTTAATATATCGCCCACAATAGCTTGGATAAAGCTTCCGTTGCCTGTTTTAATATCTTTTATATCAGAAACCCTGATATCTGTTCCCATGAAACCCATTCCACAACCTATGTCAACTCCAACTGCATTAGGGATAATCACACCTTCTGTTGCAATAATTCCGCCTATGGGCATTCCCATTCCTGTATGAGTGTCTGGCATCAGGGACACCCATTTATGTAGAAATGGCAGATTAGACAGATTATACGCCTGCTCCAAACAAGAGTTTTCCACCTTGCTTTCATCCTGTAACCATATTTTTATTGGTACTTTTGTTTTTTCGTTTGAGATAACAAACATACAATCAACTCCTTACTTTTAGGTTAAATATAGTCTATCATTATTTTAAAAACGGTTCATTTAAAAAAGTTTGCGAAGAGGAAAGTATTGGTATAAAATAAAGTAAGGTGATACTATGGCTGCTTTTTCTGAGTTAATTAAAAACTTTAATAAAATAAGGGATTATATGCGAGATTTTTATATTTATGGTTTTAAATCCCGTGGAGATTTCAAGAGCAAATCCCTCCGTACATATGACAACGAAAAAAGAAGAATTGAATCCTATCTTGGAGAGTTTATAAGATGGGAATATTCATCGAGTGGCAAGAAAACAAATATTTCTCTTGACTCGGCAAATATTAGCCAAAATCCATTATACGCAGCATGGAAATCCAAAAGCTTTACCTCAAACGATATTATGCTGCATTTTTATTTAATTGATTCTCTGTCAGACGGTTCTTATTTGTCTGTAGCAAATTTAACTGAAATTATCTGTCTCAAAAGCGAAAAGATATTTGATGTGCAAACCGTTAGATTGAAATGTATTGAGTATGTTGCTGAGGGAATATTGACTAACAAAAAACATGGTAAATCAATTCTCTACGCCCTTTCAAGCCTTTATTTTGAAAATCTAGGAAAAGATTTTCCTTTGCTGCCGGATGCAGTAAAATTTTTTATGGAGTCGGCTCCTTTCGGTGAGGTTGGAAGCTTTATCCTGGATAATAACGATTTAGTGAATGATATATTTTCATTTAAGCACCACTACATAGTACATACACTGGAGGACGGAATTTTATTTGATTTATTGTCTGCAATAAGGCAAAACAGAACCATTAGCTTTGAAAACGCCAGCAATCGCACAAATACTACTACTTATTATGAAGGTATTCCTCTTAAGATTTTTCTATCCGCAACTACTGGCAGAAGATATGTCTGTGTACATAACATAAAAAGAAACCGCTTTTCTTGTTTTAGGATTGACTATATTAAATCCGTTAAAATCTTGGCAGAGTCACCTGACGCTATTAATCTACGTAATAAACTGAACACAAACATTGATAAGGTCTGGGGCGTGGGTTTTGGCGGTAGAAACAGAATTGAATTGCTGTCTATGAAGTTATTTATTAATGAAGAAAATGAACATTTCGTTATAGAAAGAATCAATAGGGAAGGACGAGGCGGAAGCCTTATAAAACTAGATACCAATACTTTCCTATACACAAAGGAATGCTATGACACAAATGAGATGACACCATGGATTAAGACATTTACAGGAAGAATCCTTGCTCTTGAAGGTACAAACAGCGTCGTTATTGAAAGATTCTATAGTGATATAGCTAATATGCACAAAATGTATTGTGAAGAGGGGGCAGATTAATTTGGAGTTGTTTTCGGAAATTTATAGCTGTTACTTCAGAGCAATACGAAAGGTTTTGGAAGCGGCACAAAAAAATCCGCTAACCTATGATGAAATTACAGAAATCATAAACTCTAACGCTTTTTCTGAAAGCTCATTCTTTATTATGCCATACTTACAGTCCAGCGAATGGAATTTATTGAATAGGCTTGATTCAAATAACCTTAAAACACCTATAACAACTCTACAGAAGTCATGGTTAAAATCATTACTAAATGATAAAAGAATTACTCTTTTTCTTGATGAATCACAAATAAAACGACTTAATGACTTATTAGAAGATGTAGAGACATTGTACGAAAATAGCGATTTCCATTGTTTTGATGCTGCAGCAGATGGAGACAGGTACGACAGCCAACAGTATAAAAATAATTTCAGAACCATTATATCAGCCATAAGGTACAAAAGGGAGTTAAGAATTGAGTATGACAGTGGAAAAGGCAAACGCTCCAACAACTGCTTTATGCCAGTAAAACTAAACTATTCGGAGCGAGATGATAAATTTCGGCTAATTGCTGTCAACACTAAAGGTAACCGAATGGGGAAGGTGGTACTGAATTTATCAAGAATAAAGTCTGTGGATGTGTCACAAAATTTCTTTTCTATAGAAACAGATAGAAATGTTATAGAGAAAAACACTTTTAAAGAGCCTATAGTTCTTCAGATATTACCATACCGCAATGCATTAGAGCGTTGTATGTTGCAATTTGCTTCTATGGAAAAACAAACTGAATACGACGAAGCTACAGATAGCTACATCTGCAGAATATTTTACGATATCAGGGATGAGTCAGAACTGCTCATCAGGATACTTAGCTTTGGACCTGTAGTAAAAGTTTTGGGTCACAAGGATTTTTTAGATCAAATCCGTGAGAGGATAGAAAAGCAAGTTTTATTAGTTTAATGATATACTAAAAGCAATTTAAACCTATACTCTAAAGCCAGAGAAAAAGCATTACAAAATAAAATATAGGAGTGATAGCTATGAATTACAGAATTGAAAACAAAGAAGGGTTCACTATTGTAGGTATAAAGGAGTTTATATCATTAGAAAATGAAGAAAACCATTCAAAAATTCCTCAGATGTGGCAGAACCTTTCAAAAGAACAATCAGAAGATATATGTTCATATTCAAACAGAGAACCATCTGGTCTTCTAGGCGTTTGCGCAAACATGTATAACAATGGGTTTGATTACTGGATTGGTACAGCAACAACAAAAACTTGCCCCGAACACTTATTATCCCTAGACATTCCTGGTTCTACTTGGGCAATCTTCGAGTCAATTGGTGCTATGCCTGATGCGCTTCATAAACTATGGAATCGTATTTACTCGGAATGGCTTCCAACATCTGGTTACGAACACGCTAAAACACCTGAAATAGAGTGGTATTCGGATGGTGATATTACATCTCCAACTTACAAGAGTGAAATTTGGATTCCTGTTATAAAGAAATAGAACCACTGTAAACGTAAAAGGAAAGACGTTGTTACCAACGCCTTTCCTTTGCTTTAGTATTGTACTTTTTATTTCCGTTTGTTATTTTCTTTCATAAATTTCCTTGCTTTCTTCATTCCACCAACTCCGCCAAACATTGTGTTTAATTTGACTGTTTCAATTTCTTTTGAAGTAAGTCCGTCATACTTGGTTTCTTTTTTTAACTTAATATAACTTTCATAACGTCTTTGATCAAGCTCTCCAGTTTCTAGTGCATTTTTTATAGCACATCCAGGTTCTTTCGTATGTGAACAATCACTGAACCTGCACTGCTTAGAAAGCATGTCAATTTCTGAAAAGGATTTTGATAAATCAGCGTATTCAACACCAATAGCTCTCATTCCCGGTGTATCAATCACTATGCCACCTTGCGGTAAAACTATTAACTCCCGACTTGTGGATGTATGTCGTCCTTTGTCATCTTTTCTGGTTTCAGAAGTTGTTAATATTTCTTTTCCAGCAAGACAATTTATTAAAGTTGATTTACCAACACCAGATGAGCCTATAAACGAAGCTGTAACCCCTGTCTTTAGATAAGGCATAAGTTTATCATATGACGCCTCATTAAAGCTTGTTGTTACTATTACGTCAACGCCTATTGCAACAGCTGAAACTTCATCTTGCTTTCGTAAAACATCAGTGCAAACATCTGATTTAGTTAGAACCACAATCGGTGTTGCCCTGCTATCCCAAGCTATAGAAACATATCTTTCTAGCCTACTAAGATTATAATCATTGTTAAGTGCCATGCAAATAAAAACAATGTCGATGTTTGCAGCTACCACCTGTGTCTGGCTAGTTTGACCAACGCCCTTGCGCACAAACGAACTTTTTCTGTTTAAGACATGATGTATTATGGCATTTCCTGTTTTGTCACTGGTTCTATCAACCATTACAAAATCTCCGACAACAGGAAAATCCTCTGTGCTTTTTGTCTCATATCTGAATTTACCGGAAACCTCTGCTAAAATTTCACCTTCAACACCTACAATCTTAAAAATGTCTTTAGACTGAGAAACTACCCTACACATATCTAATGATGGATAAAGTGTTGCTTCATTGTAAAATCGTTCACTGGCTCCGTATTTATCTAAATAGTTCAAAATTTGCTCCTCCTAATGATATTAAAACATACCTCTGGAGGTATCATGCAAGATTATTTTACACATACCTCCATGTGTAAAACAATCTCCTTTTTAGAAAAATTATACAAAAAAACAACTCCCTTCATTTTAAATTATTTTATCCTATTTTATTATGCTTATCAATAAAAGAATTACCCATTATTCAATCAATTGACAATATTATTTTAATATGATACTTTAGTTTCATATTAGACTGTTGACAACTAATATAAACCTTGGAGCTTTGCCCCTAACCCCACTTTTTCCTTAAAAGAAAGAAGCAAAGAATTTTAACAGAAATGCAGAATTTGCTGCATTTCTAGAAATATACTTTAGATGTAATACTATATCCAACACGAAAAGTCTCAAAACCATTTGTCGACATTTTAATATGATAATTTAGTTTCATATTCTATATTTCCATTTGAAAGAGGTTTTCTCTTGAATACAACTTCGTTTATAAATCAATTGATTAACCGCTTAACTTATGAGGGCTATCAGCAATTATCTATATTTCCTCCGTTTTATGATTCAAACAATTCATCTGTTTATCCGTTATTGAAGGAAGTAGGTGCTCTGCTACATTTTGCATTAATAGTGGACACTGACAAGCTATACCAACGGAAAGAGATTGACAAAACAGTTGAGTTTTATAACCATCTGCTACATCACAGCGAATATTTTGTTGAAAGCGGCGCAGTTTTAGTGGCCTTAGTGTTTTGCAGTGCATGTGAATTACCATTAAACCTTTCAGAACTACCAGAAGAAGATTATTCTCCTGGCAAAAGTATTTACTTTAACTACTATGGAATCAACAATCATGAACTTGACTATAAAACCCCTAAAAATCAAGCTGATATAATGGGTTTAGATCCCGTTTTAAATGATGTAATAAACATCTATTCTGATAACTTAGGGCATGATAATATAAGTCTGGCAGAGTCAGAATCAAATTACTATGATTTTCCTAAAGGTACATTTTATTTAACTTTCGCTATTGCTATAATCAACATTATTGTATTTGTATTAATGGAGCTAAGTGGAGGCTCTACAGAAATAGAAGTCTTAATTAAATTTGGTGCAGTTCAAAATACTCTTGTTTTTATAAAAGGAGATTATTATAGGATATTTACTTCTATGTTTATCCATATCGGGTATATGCATTTACTTCAAAATTCATTATCACTTTATATATATGGCTCGAGAGTTGAAACAGCTATCGGTAGATTTGAAATGCTTATAATCTACATATTATCAGGTCTGTCTGCCGGATTTTTTTCGCCTTTGTTTTCAAATTCAGTAACAGTTATGGCAGGTGCTTCTGGCGCAATATTCGGATTACTAGGAGCTATTTGTGTTCTTACAGCTATGACAAAAAAGCCAGTTGGAGGATTGTCTCCATATTTAATATCTATGCTTGCAATTTCGGGATTGGGGTTGGGGTTCGTATATCCTGGAGTCAGCAATATAGCTCATATATCAGGATTTATTACAGGAGCTATTGTTTCTTATCCCTTTATTAAAAAAATATAAAACATCAGATTTATTTATAGGAGAAATTCGTGGAAAAGACAAGTTTATTAGAAAAATCATATATAAATTACGAAAAAGCATTATGTAAAATCAATCCAGATAAGCTCACAATTGTAAAAGGCTATGGCAACCATGATTCTAAAATAGTATTAATAGGAGAAGCACCAGGAGGAGAGGAAGAAAAACTTGGCAGACCTTTTGTTGGTTCTGCGGGAAAAAATTTAATTAGTTTTTTAGATTCCATCTCACTAAAACAAGAGAATCTTTATTTCACTAATGTGGTAAAGTTCAGACCCACTTCATTCAATCCAAAAACAGGCAATAGGATAAACAGAACACCAAAATCCAGTGAAATTAAACTTAGTGTTCCTTATCTTTTTGAAGAACTAAAAATTATTAACCCAATGCTTATAATAACATTAGGTAATATTCCTTTAAAAGCTTTATCAGGTAATAATACTTTAAAGATAGGGGATGTACATGGCAAAATATTAAACATTAACGAATATATAGTTTTTCCACTGTATCATCCAGCCTCTATAATCTATAATCAATCTTTAAAAGAAACATATTCTAAAGACATAGAATATTTAAAGTCATTTTTAGTTGAAATTAATTATTTATAAAAAGAATCAATGAAAAAGCCAAATGGCATTTTCATTGATCTTCTTCATTAATTCTATCATCTTGGTTATCTTCTTGTTTATCTTCTTTATTCTCTACCTTTTCTTTCCTGCTCTTATTTTCTTCATTTACTTTTTGAAATACGCTTCCAATACCTTCATTTATACTAACGTCCAGAGATTCTATCTTTTCTTCAAGCTTCGAAAGAGTCTTTTGACTATCAGGCAAAGCTGAACCCATAGTCTTTTCCTGAAAATTAACAGAATCCCTGGCATACAGTGCTTCACGTTCTAAATTTGCTTTAATAGCCTTAAGATTCCCAACTTTCTTAATAGAATTTTGAATTTTTGCTGTGTATTCTGTAAGCTCTTTAATTGCAACTGATTCTTTTTCTTCTTTAGTCAAATCTTCACGTTCATTGGATACTTTTTCTTCTTGCATCTTTTTTAGTTTTTCTTCTTCTTCTTTTATCTTTTTCTGAGATTCTTCATATCTTATTTTAGCTATTTCTTCTTCAATTTCTTTTATTTTATTATCATTATCGTCTAATAATTCCTTTTTCTGTTCAATTGAATATTTTTCATTTGCCTGTATCTTTTCTTTGTGTTTTATTAACTTTTCTTTCCTCTTCTCAAGTGACTCTATATGCTTTTCAACATCTGATTTTGTCAATGAGCTAATGTCTATCGATTCTCTTTTTTGTCCTTTAGCTTTTACTTGTGCTACGCCTTCTAGTTTTAAGTTAGAACTTTGAATAGCTATCTGCATAAACGCTCCCCCTAAAAAAGTTATACTCATGATGTTTTATCGGCAAATTTTAAGAATAATTTAGCTAATTATAGCATTTCAGTTATTTATCATGAATAAACGTTTATGGAATTGCCTAATTTGTCTATGCCAAGTATCTTGTGATCCATTTCAATATACTGCCAGATAAATTCAA
Organism: uncultured Eubacteriales bacterium; assembly: GCA_964611655.1. Taxonomy (GTDB): domain Bacteria; phylum Bacillota; class Clostridia; order Lachnospirales; family CAZTAY01; genus CAZTAY01. The sequence goes on along the minus strand of CAZTAY010000016.1, from coordinate 16,443 downwards.
CATCGTGCTTTCGAATTATCTCTCCGGGAACAATTATAGGTATTCCTGGAGGATATGGTGTAATAAAATCTGCCGCAACTCTTCCTACAGAATCTTTTAAAGGAATAGCCATTTGTTCTTTTCGATAAAAATCCTCTAATGATATCTCTTTTTCACTTATACCATTTTTTCTGAACATCAACCTGTCCTTTCTTTCATTGCCTTTTTTTATAGTCAAATCAATTAAAGAAAGGGCATTCAAGAACTTTTCAAATACTAATTTATCATCCACATATGATGTCATTGCAATAAAGTGATTCATTGTTGCCATTTCTAATTGAAAGTTGTACTCAGTTCTCAAAATTTTTGAAATATATGTTCCATTTTGGATGCCCTTCATCAGGAAAACTAATTTCCCAATATCGTAGTCTGCTATGGAAGCTTGTCCTACAATATCATCAGATACTATTGACATATTATCAAGAGCTTTAGCCCCTTTTCTAAAGCTTATTAAATTCTCAACATATGTTTCAAATAATTTTTTGCCATCATCTTGAAGCATCTTCCTGTTTTTATCAAGGCTACCCAAAATCATATATGAAGGACTTGTCGTTTGCAGCATGGAAAGAACCTTTTTCAATCTTTTTCTATCCACCCTATTGCCTTTTATGTGTAGACAAGCACCTTGACCCAATACATTTAATGTTTTATGGTGACTTTGAATAACTATATCTGCCCCTTGAGACAATGCAGTTTTTGGAAACGCATTATGAAAATTAAAATGAGAGCCATGTGCTTCGTCTACAATAAGCAACGCTCCTGCATTATGTGTAATTTCAGCAATCTTCTTAATATCACTTGTTAATCCTTCATATGTGGGGCTTGTTATATATACAACTCCTGCTTTAAACTTTTTTAGTGCCTGTTCAATATTGTTAGGTTTAATCCCACCTTGTATTCCACAGTCTTCTAATACTTCCGGATAAACAAATGCCGCCTTTGCTTTTGATAGAGATAAAGCGTTATACGCCGAAATATGAGAATTCCTGCCTAGAATAATGGTATCTTCTTTTCCAGTACATGCCAAAATTGCTGACATAACCCCTGAACTAGAACCATTAACTAACAAAAAGCTTTCATCTGCTCCAAATAAATCAGCCATCTTCTCTGATGTATATTTAATTGCGCCTTCCGGAGAATGTAGATTATCTAATTCAGGAATTTCCGTGAGATCCATATCTAAACTTATATTTAATGCTCTTCCTGCTTTATGACCCGGCATGTGCATGGGATAAATGTCATTTGTACGATATTCATTTAATACATTGAAGATTGATTTGATAATTTCCACCCTCTTAATAATCTAGTATATATCAGCAAAAAGACCAAAACACACACTCTGAACCACTGGTCACTATTGGCACACTCGTGTGGCAGAGGGCATAATTAAATCGTAAATAATCTTACGCATACAAGTTTGCTTTAGCTGAGTTTCTATTGAATTAGCTTTATATACAATTTTATCAGGAAATTCATCAATTTACAACGATTGTTACCTTCCAAAAACCCTCAATGCAACGTAGAACGAGATTATTGCGCCTGCAATATTTACAAAAACAGCAGCAGGAATTGTGTATCTTGTTTTTTTTATGCCCACGCTCATAAAATAAACACTAACCGTATAAAAAACAGTCTCCGTGCAACCAATCATAATTGAAACTGTACGACCTATAAAAGAATCTGGACCAAACTGCTTGAATAAATCAAGCGCTAATCCCAGAGAGGCTGAAGAGGACACCAACCTCATTACCGACAAGGGTACTGCTTCCGACGGAAAACCTATTAATTCGGCAACAGGTGAAACAAGTTCACTAAAGAATTCAAGAGCACCTGAAGCTCTTAAAATGCCCACGGCAACCATAAGCCCAACTAATGTAGGCAATATTTTAAATACGGTCATTATTCCGTCTTTTGCCCCGTCGATAAAAACATCATATATCTCAATCTTTTTTAAATAACCATATGAAATTATTGTTACAAAAATCAGTGGAACTGTTATATTTGAAATAAAAACTAGAATATTCATTTGTCACATCTTCTTTCCATGATTTTGCATATAAGAATTGCCAGCGCAGTTGTAAATGCCGTTGCCAATAAACAAGGCCCTATAATCTCGGCAGGGTTTGCTGAATTGTAATTCATTCTATAGCTTAGTAAATTAACAGAAACCAATTGCACTGAAGACATATTAATTATTAAAAACACACACATTTCATTACTTGCAATTTTTTTATTCTTGTTTATTTTCTGTAGCTCTTCCATTGCTTTAAGACCGGCAGGTGTAGCAGCCCATCCAAGCCCTAAAAAGTTTGCTATAAAATTAGTTGCTATATACTTTCTAGCCTTGTGTGTTTTTGGTATATTAGGAAATAAAAAACTAAGAAGTGGTGACATTTTATTAGTTAATCCTAATACCATGCCTGATTTTTCAGCTATGCCCATCAAACCTGACCACATTGCAACTATGCCAAGCATTGTAATACAAATATTAACTGATTCTTTTGCGGATTCTATTACGGCTGTTGTAACTTGCGGAATCTTCCCTGTAAAAGCAGAAAAGGCAATTCCAAATAAGATCATTAACCCCCAAATGAGATTGAGCATTTTAAAACCTCCTAGGTTGTATACATACATTTATATGCATGTCATACAAATATATTACGAATTTGTGCCCTTTAGTTGCAATTTGTATTTTTTTGTTTACAAATGTCAACTTTTAGTAATTGCATTATTGACTTTTATTGTAAATTATGTTATCCTTTGTATTAATTACTTTAAATATGTAAATATTTGTTGTTATTTGTATTATTAATGGAGGTTGCCATGAAATCTACAGGTATTGTCAGAAAAGTTGATGAACTTGGAAGAGTAGTTTTACCTATTGAACTTAGAAGGATTTTAAATATTAATGAAAAAGATGCGTTAGAGATTTTTGTTGATGATGAATTGGTTATTTTAAAGAAATATGAACCTGCAGATATTTTCACTGGAAGCATGGAAGATTTAATTGAATTCAAAGGCAAGAAAGTTTCAAAGAATTCTATTTTAGAAATGGCAAAGTTAGCTGGTTTTAACATACAAGGTTAATGTGAGTTGTTAGAAATATAACAATCCACAAGGCGTTTCATACGAAAGTTTAAATTATTAACAACTATACAGCATTTACAATTAAAAGTTCGGTGTTTGCAGGATACATTTGCAAATGTCGAACTCCTATTATTTTATTCAAATTTAATAGCAGTTTCACTTCGAGCAACATTCAGTTCTTAAAATTTATATTCTTAATATTCCGCCCTAATCAATCCCCTTCCGACGAAGGCTTATCGGGAAGATCTGCAAGAAAAAGGCCTGCTTTTATGCAGATGATTGAAGATAGCATTAAAGGTGATTTTAATGCTGTGCTTGTTTTTGATTCTTCACGATTTGCAAGAAACCTCGAAGAGTCCATTGCTTATAAATCATCCTTAAAACGCAATAATGTTGAATTAATTTCAGCTACTGAACCTACTTTAGATGATGATTCATCACTTATTACCGATGCAATGCTTGGGGCACTTAACGAGATGCATTCAAGAAAGCTCTCCAAAGCAGTCAAACGTGGGATGACCTTTAAGGTTAGTCAAGGAATTCATCTTGTACCGCCTCCTTTTGGTTATATAAAGAAAAACGGAGTTATGGAGGTTGTGGAAGAGGAAGCTAAAATAGTAAGATTGGTATTTGATTCTTTTATTAAAACTCCATACTATCATAGTGTTGCGGTAAATCTAAATCAATTGGGTATTAAAAAAAGAAGCGGTAAACCCTTTTGCTCAAATGATATTAAACGCATACTAACCAAACAAACCTATGCCGGAAATATTGAATATGACGGTATCTTATATAAAGGTGTACATACACCAATAATAGATAGTGAAACATTTAAAAAAGTTAGTATAATAACATCAAAAAAAATAACACCAAAATCTAAGCCACCTCTGACTTATAAGCATTGGCTTTCTGGTTTGATTAAATGCCATAGCTGCGGGTCCTCACTTAACTTTTCATCTGATGCAAAAGGTAATCACGCATTTAGATGTGGAGGTAACAGCACCGGTAAATGTGCTTATTCAAATTATATTAGCGTATCTAAAGTAGAAGAACTTATCTCAAATATACTTGATAATATGATCCCCACAACTGTTGTTTCGGAGTTTAGTCAAATCAGCGTTGATGAAATTGATGTTAAAATCGATGGATTATTGAGAAATATTAAAAAAATTGATGAAAGGCTGGAACGGCTTAAGTTGGCATACTTGGAAGGTATAGATTCTTTGGCTGAATATAAAGAAAAAAAGATACACTTTATCAAAGAAAAAGAGGTATTACAATCTGAATTGGATAATAGAAAAGATTCTTTACTCTCAACGGAAAATTGTAGTTTAAGATTGCCTGAAACTTTTTCTGAAATTATAAAATCTAAGGATATAGAAATAGATAAAAAAAATTTGGCACTACGCATGTTATTTAGTAAAATAATTTTTAATAAAGAATCCCTTACTCTAACCTTTATTATGACTTGAAAAACGTTTGGGAAACTTTTCAATAAAAGTTTCCCAAACCCTAAGTTTATGCTCTTTTTAACACTTTATTCTGAAGCTTTTTTATATCTTATTTCATAGCAATTTTTCATACAATCTGATTGCTTAATTCTTTCCCACTCAATCTTTATATTACGTTTTTCAAATTCCCACAATGCTTCTTTTGGAAACACCTTAATAACCTCATCAATTGCAGAAATGGTAAATAAGTCATAAATCGTGTGTGTAGTAAGTTTCACAAGTTCGTTATAAATCTTTAGTGCCACATATGAAGGCAGGTCTTTTTTCCCCCCGTTTACGTCATTTATGTTCTCTTGAAGTATTTTTGAAAGGGGTTCTGTGGTTTTCTTTCTAGTCATAAGTGCAAGCCCTAAATCTGCCATACCGACAATCACAGTCTTTTTTCTGTCTCTTTTTGCTTCTTCTGTTAATATTTGAATCAATCTGTTTTCAAGTTCTTTGTCTTCCATATCAATAAAATCCACCACAATAATGCCGCTTAAGTTGCGTATGCGTATTTGTGATATTATTTCTTTTGCGGCTTCCTTATTGATTTCAAAAGCGGTTTTTGAAAGTGTTTTCTTGCCTTTTGCTTTGCCTGTGTTAACGTCTATCACAGTCATTGCTTCTGTCTCGTCAATTACGATAAATCCTCCGCTGTTTAGCCAAACCCTTCGACGCAATGATTTTTCTATCTTGTTGTCTATTCCGAAATCATAAAAAATTGCACCTGGTTTATAAATTGACTTATCGGAAATCCACTTTTGCTGATTAATTGAATTCAAAATTTCCTCATCATTGACATAAATTTTCTTTATGTGGAATGGGCTTGTGTCCATAATAAGCTTATTCCAAAATGTGGGAGCACTGTGTATAAGAGCAGGGGCCTTCTTGAATTTATATCCGTTCAATGCTGATTCTGCATTTGAAACTATTTCATGTAACTCATTTATTAATATTTCACTGTTTTTACCTTCTGCAATAGTTCTGACAATTAGTCCATAGTTCTCAGGCAAAACAGGCTCAAGAACGTTTATTAGTCGTTCTCTTTCTTCCTTATCCGTAATCTTGGTTGAAATATTAACTTTTTTTTCTTGATTAAGAAAAAGCACAAGACTGTTTCCAGGAAATGAAATTTTTCTTGATACCACTGGCGACTTATCTCCTGTGGCGTCCTTTTCTATTTGTACTAAAATTTCATCCCCTTTTCTAACAGGCATGTTATTTTGAATAAACAAAAAAGCATTCTTTTCCAAACCTATATCAACAAAGGCTGACTCAATACCTTTATTTATATCCTTTACCCTTCCAAGATAAATATTACCTAAAATCGACATGGAAGCCTTATTTAACACATGGAGTTCGGCTAGGGCATTGTTCTCTAATACAGCGCCCCTTAAGTAAAATGGCGAGTTTTCGATTATTATTTCTATGTCCATAGTTTCACTCCACCTGATCCAATGTTAAAAAATTAGGAGTAGTTCCAGAATATAGCTCTGTTCTGGTTATTTCATAGTCTTGTTCCTTAAAATCAATATTTTGGAATATACAAAGGCTTTCAAGTAAAACAATTGCTTTTAAATTCTTCTCCGAACCTGTAGCAATAGTTGTTGTTAAAATACCTCCTGATACTGACATGGAATAAATTAGCGGTTTGATGTCAGAAACAGTGCTGTTTTTTTTAGTTTTCTTTTCAATTAATATTTCTGGTTGAGAAAGGTATCTTTCAATCATTTCACTATTAAAACTTTCTCTTTTTTGGATTTCATATAATCCTGCTGACACAATAGACGTAACTTTTTTGCTATGGTCAGCATTTAACGCTTTTATTATTTTAAGTCCTTTCGGAACATGAGCATTAATATTTGAAATTATTTGTTCAAGGTTTACTGCTTCATAAATTTCAACATCTAAATATTCGGCTATGCTTGAAACACCAAGAGGAAGGGGTGAGGCAAAATGCAAAAGCATATGTGGATTAAAGCCATTAGAGAATGACACAGGGATTTGAGCCATTCTAAAAACTCTGTTAAATAATCTAAGCAAGTCCAAATGCCCGATATACTTAAGTCTGCCTGTTTTTTCAAATTTAAGTCTTAGTTTCACACTTTTCCTCCTGACATGCAGAAATGGCCACAGTTTGAACATTTTTCTCGGCAATTAGGTGTTGTAGCACATTTTTCCGCCCTTGCCTTTTCAAGCAGTAAAAAGTCCTTAGTTACTCCACAATCAATATGATCCCAAGGCAAAATTTCATCAGTTTGTTTAGCTTTTAAGTAAAAATCAGGATCTAGATCACATTCAGAAAATGCCTGCATCCATTTATCGAAATCAAAATGTTCAGACCATCCGTCAAACCTGCATCCCAATTCAAATGCTCGTACAATAGCTTTTGAAACTCTCCTGTCACCCCTTGACAACACCCCTTCAAGGTAGCTTAGGTAAGCTTCATGATAGCTGTACTTTACCTTTTTAGGGAAAGATTCTTTTATTTTCTTCTGCTTTTCTAAGTACTTCATAGGTAAATCCTGTGCTTCCCATTGAAACGGTGTGTGCGGTTTTGGCACAAAGCACGAGCATGAAGCGGATAGAGAGAGCTTTCCTCTCTTTTCCTTTGGCAGGGTATAATACAAATCCATAATTTTAACACAAAGTTCTGAAATTCCTTTTAAGTCTTCTTCTGTTTCATGGGGCAAACCTGCCATGAAGTATAGTTTAATTTTAAAATATCCGCCATCATAAGCTTGCCTTATTCCTTCTAAAATTTCTTCTTCAGAGATATTTTTGTTTATAATATCCCTCATTCTTTGAGTACCGGCTTCCGGAGCAAATGTAAGGCTCATTTTCTTTTGACTGTCGAGAGTCTCCATTATTTCTAAGGAAAAAGCATCTATTCTTAAAGATGGAAGTGAAATGTTAATCTTCTTTTCACTTCTCCAATCACTCATACAATTAAGAAGTTCAGACAAACCTGAATAATCACTTGTTGAAAGTGAAAGCAAGGATACCTCTTCATAACCTGTTTCCTTTTCAATATCTTTTATTGCATCCGCAACCAGAATCGGATCTTTTTCTCTGTTGGGTCTGTTTATAAATCCGGCTTGACAGAATCTGCAACCCCTTATGCATCCTCTGAATAGTTCAACAGCAATTCTGTCCTGCACAACCTCGATTAATGGAACCATTTGCTTTTTCTGTGCTGGAAAGTCGTTTAAGTTTTTTACAAAAGCTTTCTTAATTTTTGCAGGTGCGCTAGGCTGTGTCCGTACTAACTCTTTTAACTTGCCGTCGTTTTCATACACTGGTTCGTAGAACTTCGGAACATAGATATTCTTAAAGTCCAGAAGTCTTACTAAAAATTCTTCTTTAGTACCACCCTTAGATTTATGAGACTTGTATGCTTCCATAACATCTGCGAGCAATTCCTCGCCTTCTCCAATATAAAAAAAGTCAATAAAGTCAGCTAATGGTTCAGGGTTATAAGCACAAAGTCCACCTGCTATAACAAGGGGATATTCCTCGCCTCTGTCTTTGCTGTATAAGGGGATTTGGGACAGGTCAAGCATATTAATAATATTGGTGTAATTCATTTCATATTGTAAAGTAAATCCCAAAATGTCAAAGTCCTTTGTATCAGTCTTTGTTTCTAATGAAAACAAAGGTACATTAAAAGAACGCATTTCACTCTCCATATCCACCCAGGGAGCAAACACGCGTTCGCAGTACACGTCTTTCATTTCATTTAAATAAAAATACAGAATTTGCATACCAATGTTACTCATACCAACTTCATATACGTCTGGAAACATGAGCGCAAATCTAATAAGTCCGTCTTCATCTTTTGAAACCATATTAATTTCTCCGCCTGTGTATCTTGCAGGCTTTGTTACTTTATGAAACAGCTCTTCCGGTAAAACTTTCATGTTAACTCCCATCTACTTACTACTTTCAAGTTTTAAAAGAATCATTTGAGGTCTTGCAAAAATTCGTGGTATTTCTCTTTTGGAGCCTATTCCGTTGCTTACAAAAACATCTGAACCATTTGTTGCCTTTGACCAACCACTCCTGAACCTCTGACCGTATTTTGTAACTCTAACGATAGGTAGAAGTGTAGGCGCATACAACCCAAAAAAAGATATATGCCCACCATGAGTATGACCTGAAAGAGTAAGGTTGACTTTTGACATGTCCTGAACCATTGTAATATCCGGATTATGTGAAATTAAAATTACAAAATCATCTTCTTTTGCGTTTTCTACCGCTAACGGAACATTTGTGTTTTTTGTTTTTGGATCCCCTACCCCTGCAAGATAGAATTTATTGGTTATATAAATTCCTTTATTGGTTAGTAATTGAATATTGTTCTTTGGCATTATCTCATTTAAAAGAGTATCAGAGTCATGGTTTCCGCTTACAGAATAAATACCGACTTTTGATTTAATTTTTCCTATTATTTCAACTTGCTTTCGAAAATCAGTTTCAGAAAAATCTCCGCCAATCAACAGTAGATCCAAATCAATTTTACTAATCCGTTCCGCAATATTCATTAGAGTCTTTTCTCGCATATCATGAATATCTGTTATGAATCCAATTTCTAAACCATTTATGTCTTTAGGTATCTCTTTTGACTTGTAAATAATAGTTTTATATTTGAGTTTTCGATCCAGAGTCAGTGCAGAAATAAAGTGAATGGCAAAGACATATAAAAATATGGATCTAATTATCTTAAACATATCAATAACCTACCTATCTGACAAACGAAATTGCCTGACTTCCCATTTGCTCCCATGCTTTTATGAATTCTGCTTTAGATGCTTTTGAACCGGGGTTTTTGCTTAGAGGATCATTAAAAAATATATATTCATCGTCATAACCCGTGATCAGAACGCTATGTTCATCGTAAGTTACTTTAACCTCTCCACTAGGGGTATTCCATGTAATAAACTTGTTTTTAGGTAAGGGCTTAAATGTGTAATTAGTGATAATCCAAACAGGTCTACCTTTGTATAAAAAATAGATTAAATTCTCGAAAGAAGTGCCTGTCAAATCTATTGCATTGTTGTCTAAATAGTTCCTTAAAAGCTCAAAAACTGGCTCGTGATATACTCCGTAACCGGGTTTTGATCTACTTTTCATGTCACCAACAAACCCGTTGTTGGGGTTGCCAAAATGGATCTTGCCGTTTTGGTATGTAAAAGATGTGGTATCTTTTTTAATTTCATCAGCAAGTGTCATTTTATTTATATCCTTACCAAGAAAACGCAAGAGCATTGCAAGGCTTGTAACTTCGCAACCTCTTGGCAGTTCAGGATATTGCATAATATGAGGTACTTTAGAAATAATTGTTGATTTAGAAGGTTCTTCAAGACTGTTCCATACTAAAGCACCGCTTTTTTTATGATATATATAAGCATTTCCCATTGACCTTGCATATGAAATTGAATCATTCAAAGAGGAAAATTCTTTTGGAAGCTCATCACCTATAAAAACTTGATAAGGCGGAAAGTTATCCCATACAATTTTTGAGTTTGTCCTTTGTTTAACTTCCGTTCTAGCGTATTTAGAAGCAAATTCGACCGCATTATTTTGGCTCTGAAAACTTCCTATGAAATTCTTATCCTGATATACATCAAATTTTCCGTTCTGTCTAGTCGTTTTATTTATTACATAATTATCTTGAGTTTCGTTATTCCCAAAGTAGAAATAATACCCAAAAGCCGCAATAGCGGCAATGGGTACTAGTGCTAAAAGAATTTTGAATAGGAATTTAGTTTTGCTCATCCTCGTTCTCCGCTACAATCTTTGCAACGTCAACAACCGTTACGTTTTCGTCAAGGTTCATCAGCTTAACACCCTGAGTTACTCTTCCAATGGTGCTTATGTCTTTTGCACGAATCCTTATGATAACACCTTCGGATGTGATTAACATAAGTTCATCTTCCTCTGACACCATTTCAACACCAGCAATTTTTCCTGTTCTTTGAGTTATCTTATATATTTTCATACCTTTGCCGCCACGGTTGTGTTTAGTAAACTCACTGCTGGTTGTTAGTTTTCCATAACCGTTTTCTGTTACAAAAGCAATTTTTTGATCTTTGTCAACCACCCTTACAGCAGCAACTTTATCGCCCTCATTAATCCTGATTCCTCTGACTCCGGCGCTTGCTCTGCCTGTAGGCCTAACATCCTCTTCGCTGAATAATACGCCGATACCGTCTCTTGTAGCAATAAAAATATCTTTTTTGCCGTCCGTTACGGAAACAGAAATTAGTTTATCCTCATCCTGTAGATTAACAGCTATCAAGCCGCCTTTTCGGATGTTTTTAAACTCGGATGCCTTGCTTTTCTTGACAACACCTTTTCTCGTTGCCATAAACAAGTATCTTTCGTCCTCATCCATTTCTTCCTTAACAGGAATCATTGCTGTGATCTTCTCTTCAGGTGCAAGGTTTAAAAGATTTACAATAGCAGTTCCTCTAGCTGTTCTGCTGGATTCAGGGATCTCATAAACCTTTATCCTAAACACCTTACCAAGGCTAGTAAAGAACATCATATACGAATGATTTGAACAAACAAAGACTTCTCTTAGCAAATCCTCTTCCCTTGTCTGCATACCGATAATTCCTCTGCCACCGCGGTTTTGGCTTCTATATGTGTCAAGAGGTATTCTCTTTATATAACCAAGTCTTGTGAAGGTAATAACATTTTGTTCTTCTTCTATAAGGTCTTCAAGGTTGAACTCCTCAACATCATGTGTTAATAAAGTTCTTCTGCTGTCATTAAATTTAGATTTAATTTCTATCAGTTCTTCTTTAATAACTGTATGAAGTCTGGTGTCACTTTCCAGTATTTCTGTTAAGTCTTTTATAAGCGAAATTAATTCATCAAACTCACCTTGAATTTTTTCGCTCTCAAGACCTGTTAACCTTCCCAAACGCATATCAATAATTGCTTGGGCTTGTTCGTTAGTAAATCTTATTTTTTCTTCACCTTCAAGCTGCATTGATTCCTTTATAAGAGCTATTTTAAATAAGTTCTCCGAAACCTTAAGCTCCATATTCATAAGCGCTTCTTTTGCTATTTGAGTGTTGCTTGATTTACGAACAATTCTTATTATTTCGTCTATATTATCAAGAGCAATGAGCAGTCCTAAAAGAATATGGGCACGTTTTTCTGCTTTATCAAGGTCAAACTTAGTCCTTCTTACAACAACCTCTTTTTGATGTTCGATGTAGTATTTCAGCATTTCAAGAAGGTTTAAGGTTCTTGGTTCATCATCCACCAGCGCAATCGAAATAACACCAAAATTGTCTTGCATTTGTGTATATTTAAAAAGTTGATTGAGAACAATGTTTGATGCTACATCTCTTTTTAACTCAATTACAATACGCATACCGGTTCTGTCAGATTCATCTCTTAAATCCGAAATACCTTCTATTCTTTTGTCTTTAACAAGGTCTGCAATCTTTTCAACAAGCCTAGCTTTGTTAACCTGATAAGGAAGTTCTGTAACCACTATTCTTTCACGGTCACCGTTCATTTTTTCGATTGAAGTCTTTGCACGAACTTTAATTTTTCCTCTGCCGGTTCTGTATGCCTCTTTGATACCTGACGTTCCAAGTATCATTCCTCCTGTAGGAAAATCCGGACCTTTTACAATGCTTATTAATTCTTCAATATCTGTTTCCCTTGATTCAGTTATAATATTGTCAATTATCTTAACAACGGCGTCTATAATTTCTCCCAAATTATGAGGGGGAATATTTGTTGCCATACCAACTGCAATTCCTGAAGAACCGTTAACCAAAAGGTTCGGAAAACGTGAAGGAAGGATTACAGGTTCTTTTTCCTGTTCGTCAAAGTTAGGAATAAAGTCAACTGTGTCCTTATCAATATCCCTTAGCATTTCTTTTGCAAGCTTTGAAAGCCTAGCTTCTGTATAACGCTGCGCCGCCGGGTCATCACCGTCAATAGAACCAAAGTTTCCATGACCGTCAACTAATGGATAACGCATAGAGAATTCCTGAGCCATCCTAACCATTGCATCATAAATTGATGAGTCACCGTGAGGGTGATACTTACCCATTGTGTCCCCAACAATACGGGCAGATTTTCTGTATGGCTTTGATGGATCAAGTCCCAGTTCGTGCATTGAATATAAAATTCTTCTGTGAACGGGTTTAAGACCGTCCCTAACATCAGGAAGCGCACGAGCAACTATTACACTCATTGCGTAATCTATATAACATTCGCGCATTTCTTTTTCTATATTGGTTGCAATTATCTTGTCAAATTGAATTTCCTCGCTCATTTCTTCCTCCCATCATTAATGCGGTTTGCTAAGTAAACCTTTATACCGCGCAAAAGCAGGCATTATATAGCAACTCCACCTTATACTGACATTGCTATTTCCACTTTTGGTTCTCTATTTCAAGCAACCGCTATATATCCAGATTAGTTACTGTTTTAGCATATTCCTGAATGAATTCACGACGAGGTTCGACTTTGTCACCCATGAGCTGTGTAAATATTTCATCAGCAGCAATTGCATCGTCAACTTCAACTTTCCTAAGAATCCTTTTTTCAGGATTCATTGTTGTATCCCATAATTGGTCTTCATCCATTTCACCAAGACCTTTGTATCTTTGAACTTCCCTAACTCCATCTTTGCCAATTCTTTGATACAGTCTGTCCAATTCCTTATCGTCATAGACATAGTATTCATCATTGCCTTTAGATACCCTGTATAAAGGTGGTTGTGCAATATACACCTTTCCGTGTTCAATCAAAGGCAAAAGATATCTGTAAATAAAAGTCAACAGCAATGTTCTGATATGTGCGCCGTCCACGTCGGCATCAGTCATAAGAATAATTTTGTGGTATCTTAATTTGTTTATATCAAAGTCATCTGAAATGCCTGTACCAAATGCAGTAATCATTGATTTAATTTCTTCGTTGGTTAATGCCTTATCAAGCCTTGCTTTTTCAACATTCAGAATTTTTCCCCTAAGTGGGAGAATTGCTTGTGTTTTAGCACTTCTGGCGTTTTTTGCAGAGCCTCCCGCCGAATTACCTTCCACAATGTAGATCTCGCATTTTTCCGGGTCTTTTTCATTACAGTCAACAAGCTTACCCGGAAGCCTTGTACTTTCAAGGGCGGACTTTCTTCTTACCAATTCTCTGGCCTTTTTTGCTGCATCTCTTGCACGAGCTGCCATGATTGCCTTGTCTACAATCATTTTTGCAACCTGTGGGTTTTCTTCAAGATAATAAGTTAATTTTTCTGAAAAGACACTTTCAACAGCAGACTTTGCTTCACTGTTGCCCAGTTTTGCTTTTGTCTGCCCCTCAAACTGCGGTTCTCCAATTTTAACTGAAATAACAGCCGCTATACCTTCTCTCACATCATCGCCGGAAAGGTTTTTGTCAGAGTCCTTAATCAGACCGGATTTCTTGCAATAGTCATTCAAGGTTTTAGTAAGCGCTGCTTTGAATCCTGCAAGATGTGTACCTCCGTCTGATGTGTTTATATTGTTTGCAAATGAAAAAACAGTCTCCTGATATCCTTCGTTATGCTGAAATGCAAGCTCTACGTAGATGCCGTCTTTTTCACCTTCAGCATAAAACACCTTGTCGTACAGCGGATTTTTGTTCTTGTTTATATACTCAACAAACTGCTTGATACCGCCTTCGTAATGGAATTTCTTTTCCTTTTTAGGCTCTATTCTTTCGTCAATTAAAATAATCTCAATGCCCTTTGTTAGATAAGCAGTCTCTTTAAGCCTACTTCTTAAAATCTCAAAGTCAAACACCGTTTCTTCAAATATTTCTGCATCAGGCTTGAATGTTACAAGAGTACCTCTTTTGTCCGTTACTCCAACTTCCTTTAGCGGATGCATTACATCACCACGTTCATAACGTTGTAAATACTCTTTGCCGTCTGTAAAAATATTAACAGTAAGCCATTCTGATAAGGCGTTTACTACTGACGCACCAACACCGTGAAGTCCTCCAGAAACCTTGTAAACATTGCCGTTAAACTTGCCTCCTGCATGGAGAATTGTAAATACAACCTCCACAGCAGGAATTCCCTTTTGAGGGTGTATCCCTATAGGTATACCACGTCCATTGTCAAGTACGGAGATTACATCCCCATCATGTATTGTTACTATGATTTTATTACAAAATCCGGCAAGTGCTTCGTCAACCGCATTATCGACTATTTCGTATACCAAGTGATGGAGCCCTCTTGAGGAAGTAGTACCGATATACATACCCGGTCTTTTCCTTACGGGATCCAGTCCTTCTAAAACCTGTATCTGATTTTCATTATATTCCGCAGACATATTTTATCTCCTTAAAAAGTACTTTTATAATTTCAAGCAAACAAACCGGGTTTAATGTTTGTTAATATATTAAGTGAATGGTTAGTCCTAAAAGGTGTCCCATAAAGGACATTGCCCTTTTCCCGAGAGATTACCACTACTGAATTATAATAAAAATACTCTTCATTAGTTAAAAAATCTTCAAAGAACGACTTATTATTACGTGATATTTCTTCCATTAAAATTACAAAATCTTCTTTTTCATCTACATCTTCTTCGTTTTTTAAGTCAAAAGACATTATTTCCTCCTAAGCTAGACCTTCTACACATACTCCTTTAGCACATTAATAACTTCCAATACAGCATTTGATGTATTGTTTTCCTTCATTGCCCGAATAAAACCGTCTCTTTCTGAATAAAGTTTCTCTATGGCAACTTCAAGAGTTTGTGCTGTCATCTCTTCCTCATCAAGCACCATACTAAATCCCCTTTTTTGACAGGACTTTGCATTTAAAATCTGATCTCCTCTTGACGCATTTAGTGACAAAGGGATTAGAAGGTGTGGTTTTTTAAGGGCAATAAGTTCAGCAATTGCCCCTGCCCCTGCTCGTGACAATACCACATCTGAAGCTGCAATAACATCAGGAAGCCGATCTGAAATATAATCAAATTGAATATAGCCGGGTATTCCCTTGTGTTCATCTGAAACTTTACCCTTACCACAGATGTGGATGATATTAAACTTTTTACATAGTCTTGGGATTGCTTCTCTTAAAACTTCGTTTATCTTTGCTGCACCCAAACTGCCACCCATACAAAGGATAACAGGTTTATCATCATTGAAACCACAATATTTCAGACCGTTTCTTTTGTCTCCTAAAAAAAGGCTGTTCCTTATAGGATTGCCCGTAAGATAAGATTTTTTTCTTTTGATGTATTGCTTGGTTTCAGGGAAATTAACACAAACTGCATTGGCAAAGGGCAGCGCCAGCTTATTTGCCAGTCCTGGTGTTAAATCAGATTCATGGATGATTACGGGTATTCGGTTTAGTTTTGCACCTATAACAACAGGGAAACCCACAAAACCGCCTTTTGAAAACACAATATCAGGCTTAATTTCCTTAATCAAGGAAGAAGCCTTAAAACTTCCCGTAACTGCTTTTAACATGTCGCTAAGGTTTTTAAATGATAAGTACCGCCTTAATTTTCCTGTGGGTACGCTATAATAAGGTATATTCTGTTCTTTGACAATTTTTCTTTCGATTCCGTCTTTACTGCCAATATAAACAATATTGAAGCCTTCCTTTTTTAAAGCCGGTATGAGCGCTAAATTAGGATAAACGTGACCTGCTGTTCCTCCGCCCGTTAATACAATTGTTTTCAATAAAAGAGGCCTCCTTACAGTAATCCACTTAAACAAGCAGATGTGACTTTTTATTTTTAAAATGTTATTTATAAAAAGCCTCAAGCTCATAAAAGTCTTTGAATACTGATTATAACAA
>CAZTAY010000015.1:0-27387 GCA_964611655.1 uncultured Eubacteriales bacterium | reverse complement strand
AGGCAGGATTCAGAGGAAGAGCCAGTTCGATATTATCACCCTCGCCTGTTTTTGAACCGTCATATCCAGCCGAATTATTAAATCTACTCATAATCACTCACCATCGCTTTCAATTATGAATATCTTATCGAAATCAGTAATCTTAAGTATTTTCAGAATTCCGTGTTTCACATTACTTAAATACATCTTATATCCATCTTGTTTTACTTTCTTAAGTATTGCAACAAGCG
This sequence comes from uncultured Eubacteriales bacterium, assembly GCA_964611655.1. Lineage (GTDB taxonomy): Bacteria > Bacillota > Clostridia > Lachnospirales > CAZTAY01 > CAZTAY01. The sequence goes on along the minus strand of CAZTAY010000015.1, from coordinate 27,157 downwards.
CACCCAACCCGGTTGAATCAATATATTCTAGTTCGGAACAGTCAATATTAACATCACCGGCATCGCCTTCGATCAACTTGGTCAAGTATTTTTTTAAAGTGTCGGAGTTAAATATATCTATCTCGCCTTTTACAGATACTTGCCAGCATTTTTTATTATCGTCATAAAATGAATCTATTGAATAGTCCATAACGATTCCTCCCTGAATAGGTTACTTTATATGTTATTTTAACATAAATCACAATAAATATAAACATATTATAGAATATTTATAAAAATTATGATAAAATATACCGTTGCCACATATCAATGAAAACTAAATCAAAGCAAACCGCTGTAAATATATTAATAGTCTTCTATATAATTAACAAGAAATACAAAAGATATATATGATTAGTACATGGTATTGTTTCTCTAAAATTGGAGGGGGAAATATGTCAGGTGGAAATATAGATATAACAAAAAATATACAAATGATTGAGTCACTAAAAAACAGACTGCTTGTTAATATTACAGAACTTTTTTTGGTGATGTCTGGGGAACTAAACGAAACAAACGATGAGAATTCAAGCCCTGCTGATATTTTTGCTGATCTTATCATATCTTCTTACTTACTGGCTGATAAAATCGGTTATTCTTTTGATTTAATAGATGTTAAAATGTTGCGCAAGATGAAATTGACTCTTTTAAATGAACAGGAAAGTAAGTATTCAGAGCAATTATTAAAGCTTTCAAGGCATTTGGATAAATTTAGCCGTCAGGGTAAATAGCAAATAAAAGGTGATAAAATGAATGGTATTAGACGTTTAATTGCCGTCATTTATGCAATTATTATTTTTGCATCAATTGTTTTTGGTGCTTTTGTTCCGCAAATATTTAAGGACATTTTGTTAGTATCCGGTTTTTTTATTATTTTTTTTCTTGATACCGGAAACCAAAACAAGCCTAATCCAGACTGTAAGGTATGTGAATCTGATAAACTGACTATCAGTGAATTTGAGCAGGTTCAAGAGCCCTACATGGTTACTTCTTCAACAGGAATTGTACTAGGCTTTAATGAACCCTTAAAAGAACTTTATAAAAACGTTCAGAAAGATAAGCCTATTGAGAATTTTATTAATTTTAACCTGCTTAAAGATAACTTTTTAAAGATCAATGACGAGGATTTTTATATATTAAGCTGGAGCAACAGAAATATGGTTCATTATCTGCTGGTTAAGAGCAATTCAATTTTAAATCTGGATTATAAGAAGAAACCTGAAGATGTTTGTGTTGCTGTAGGAACTATTTTTATTGACAATTACGAAGAAGCCCTTGACACAATTGAAGAAGCAAGACATTCTATTTTGACCGCTCTTATTGACAGAAAACTAACTAATATTATTCTGGGAGCAGGAGGGGTTATAAAGAAGTTTGAAAAAGACAGGTATATATTTGTTATTTCAGAGGCTGCACTTGAAAAGTTTAAAAGCTGTAAATTTGAAGTTTTTGACGAAATCAAAGAAATTAACATGGGAAATAAAATGCCAGTAACCCTTAGCATAGGTATTGGTATACATGGTGAGTCTTTAAGCGGGAACATGGAATTTTCAAGAAATGCACTGGATCTAGCCCTTGGAAGGGGAGGAGATCAGGTTCTCGTCAGGGATAGTGAAAAATTTAATTTTTATGGCGGAAAAACAAAGAACCAGGAAAGAAATTCTAATGTTCGTGCAAGAGTTAAGGCATATGCATTGATAGAGCTTATAAAAGAATCTGGTGAAATTTTTATAATGGGTCATGAAAACCCTGACATGGACTGCCTAGGTGCTGCTGTAGGCGTTTATAGAATGGCAGATTCTTTTGGCAAAAAGCCTTTTATTATTCTTGACTCTGTTTCTGTTAATATAAAAAGGTTATATGAGAGACTCATTGAAGGTGATTCCCTTCATAAGACAAGGTTCTTAAAAAGTGAACTGGCGCTTGAAAAAATGAACAAACATTCGTTACTTGTTGTGGTAGATACTCATAGGCCAAGCTATTGTCAATGTAAGGAAGCGCTTACTAGAACAGACAAAATTGTGGTGATTGATCATCATAGAAAAAGCACTGAATACATTGAAAATACAGTGTTGGTTTATCATGAACCTTATGCATCTTCTGCCAGTGAATTGATTGCTGAAATGCTTCAATATACGGGTGCTCCAACAGAGCTTAGACCCGTTGAGGCTGATTGTTTGTTAGCAGGAATTACTGTAGATACAAAGAATTTTACGATTAAGACAGGAGCAAAAACATTTGAAGCAGCGGCATATTTAAGACGAAACGGCGCTGATACTGTAAGAGTTAGAATCGCTTTACAAAACGATATGGATTCATATGTAGCAAAAGCATTGGCTGTTTCAGATGCAGAGATTTTTCTTGACAGTATTGCCATTTCAAAATGCTCTGATTCCGCAATTACCCCAGCGCTAACGGCTGCTCAGGCGGCTGATGAACTTCTGAATATTGAAGGAATTTCAGCATCCTTTGTTCTTGCAAGAGTTGGTCAAAAAACATTGATAAGTGCAAGAAGTCTTGGGGATTTAAACGTACAAAGAATTATGGAAAAGCTTGGAGGGGGAGGGCATCAGACAGTTGCTGGCGCTCAAGTTCCGATTACAGATACCGATGAAGTGTTGGAAATGCTGAAGAATTCAATAACAAGTTATCTTAAGGAGGAAAGTGCATGAAAGTAATATTGCTGGAAGACATTAAGAATGTAGGAAAAAAGGGACAAGTCCTTGATGCAAAAGAAGGTTATGCAAGGAACTTTCTGTTCCCTAAAAACTTGGCTGTTGAAGCTAACAATGAAAATATGAGAGCTCTGGAGCGCAAGAACAAAGAAATTGCTCAAAAAAGGCAGGAGGAAATAGAAAACGCCAGTGAAATTGCAAAAGCATTAAGAGATAAGAAAATTATTATAAAAATTAAATCCGGAGAAAACGGTAAGCTGTTTGGTGCAGTAACAAACAAAGAGATTTCGGCTGCTATCCTAGAACAAACCAATATTGACATTGACAGAAAGAAAGTCATTATACATGAGCCTATTAAATCTCTTGGGGAAGTTGAAGTGGTATTGAAACTTCATCAGGAGGTTGAAGGCCGTCTGATTGTGGTTGTTGAATCTCTTTAGAATTTTAATCTAATTTTATACTATATAGCAATTCCACATAATGAGGAATTGCCTAAGAGTTGCTTCCGTTTTTTGTATCCTATATTAAAGCAACTCTCTATATCAACAAGTAGGAGTTTTTATGGAAGAGCAATCTTTTAATAGAATAATGCCTCACGATATTGAGGCAGAGCAGTCTGTCTTGGGAGCTATGATCTTTGACAGGGAAGGGCTTATCGAAGCAAGCGAATTACTAAGAGCTGAGGACTTCTACAGACCGGATCATCAGTTTATATTCAAGGGTTGTTTAGAGTTGTTTTCAGCTGGATTGCCTGTGGATTTAATTACGCTGAAAGATAAAATGACTGAAATGGGAGTCATTGACACTGTTGGTGGTCTTAAATATCTTTCTGAAATTTCTCAATCTGTTTTTACGTCTGCACATATTATATTTCATTGCAAAATTGTAAGAGAAAAGGCTGTTCTTAGAAGCCTCATAAAAGCGGCAGGCGACATTGCTTCAATGAGCTATGACGGCAAGGACAAAGTAGATTATATACTTGATAAGGCTGAAAAAAGTGTATTTGATATAGCAAAAAACAGACGAGGGGAAAGCTTTGCTTCTATTAAAGAGATACTTATAGAAAACTTCGATAAGATAGAAAAAGTTTTTCTCTCACAAGACAAGGTTACAGGAGTTAAAACAGGTTTTACTGATTTTGATTACAAGACATCAGGACTACAGCCGTCGGACTTGGTATTGATTGCTGCAAGACCTTCTATGGGAAAGACTGCTTTTGCTTTAAATATAGCACAGACAGCCGCTGTTAAAAATAATGTTACAACTGCTATATTCTCCCTTGAAATGTCAAAAGAGCAACTTGCACACAGACTTCTTTGTCAAGAAGCCCTTATAGATTCACAAAAGCTTAGAACCGGTTCTCTGGAGGACGAAGACTGGATTAATATTTCCAGAGCAATGGGTTCTTTGGCAATGGCACCTATTTTTATTGACGATACACCTGGAATTTCTCCAATTGACATACGATCCAAGTGCAGGAAACTAAAGCTTGAACAGAACTTGGGACTTGTAATAATTGATTATTTGCAGTTGATGACTGGAAGCGGCGGTAAAAGTGAATCCAGGCAGCAAGAGATTTCAGAAATTTCCCGTTCGTTAAAGGCTATTGCAAGGGAAATGGATACGCCTGTTATTGCTCTATCCCAGCTAAGCAGAGCTTGTGAACAAAGAAGCGATCACAGACCGATGCTATCTGATCTTAGAGAATCAGGCGCGATTGAGCAAGATGCAGATGTTGTTGCATTCTTATATAGGGATGAATATTATTTTCCTGATACTGAAAAGAAAAATATTGCGGAAGTCATAATAGCAAAACAAAGAAATGGTCCAACGGGTAGCGTTGAGCTTATATGGAGAAGCGATTGTACGAAATTTGAGAATATGGAAAACGGTTACTATGGATATTAAGAACCTGTATCTAATAAGCTATCCTAATCAGGGGCGTTTTGATTACAGGTTCTGTTTTTATTTAATATAACTGTCTGCAAATAATCCTATCCAAATATAGTATCAAGTGATGTACTGAACATTTTAAAATCAATGTCCAAACGCTCAGATTTTACTGTGTCTAAAACTTCGTCCTTCTGAATAAAATCTTTGAGTCTTAATACTAAATCCAATATGGCTTGCATTAGTGAGGTTTTGGTGGTTAAGTCCCAGCTAAAGCTAACCTCATGCACTCCAATATGTTCAAGGTGAATTTCCTGATCCTTAAAATCTGGAACTTTTGCTGAACGCAAAATTCCGGCATATGGAATATTCTTATTAAATATCTTTTCGTCTTTAAAAAGCTCGATTGCTGGATTTCCGGATTCTGCAAAAAAAACCACACCCCGCATTATATGGGTTGCTTTTGTCATATACCTTCGCTTATATTCTTTAAGGATATTTGCAAATTCCTTAGATTCTCCTTTAATTTGCATTTTAAGATCTAAACACCAAAAATCATCAGAAACAAATTTGTTTTTCTTTCTAAAACCGCCTTCATAAATAACTTCGTGGTCTTTTATTTCCCAGAATTCGTAGTAGGAATGTTCGAAAAAGGGCAGACCGTTTTCAAGCTGAGTTTCGTTGTTAATTTCATCAATATATTTTTGGGATTGTGAATCATAAGTTTTAGTTTCCCTTTCAATTTTCTGAATTATGTAACCGTTTGGTAAGAGTCCTGGCTCCCATGCAAAATTCCTTCGGAAACTGCATTCTAAATATTCCTGAACATCGTTAATTATGAGCCTTTTATTTAATTTATTAGAAAAATAACTATTCATTTTCCTCCTCCTTTTTGAGGTATTATAACATAAAGACAATAAATAAAAAAGTCTGCCGAATAACCGACAGACTGATATGCAGTTTGGCCTTCTAATTTAAAGCCATGAACAAGAAAAAGTCAAATTTCTATATTAAATGATTTTACTCATTTTTTCTTGTAAGGTATCTTTTGGTACTGCTCCAACAACCTGATCAACTACCTTACCATTTTTAAAAAACAGAAGTGTTGGTATACTCATGATATTAAATCTGGTTGCAGTCATTTTAGCTTGGTCAACGTCTACCTTAACAACCTTAGCCTTTCCTTCCATTTCTGTAGAGATTTCTTCTACAGATGGTGCAACCAATTTGCATGGACCACACCATGTTGCATAGAAATCAACCATTACAGGTAAATCTGAATGTATAACTTCTTGTTCGAAGTCTGTATCATTAACGTAAATAGCCATATTTTTAGCCTCCCCAAAAAAGAATTGTTTACTACATTATTATAACACAAAAAGGTACTTATATCATACCAATTTTATTAATATAAAAATTAAATGTTTGTAAAATTTTTGCAGGCATAACATTATAAATTCCGTATTTTAAAAGAACTTAGCAATTTAGATTAACTTTTTTAATAAATCAGATTAATAGCCGCCAATCAATCTAAAAAGTTGACTTTTAAATTTTGGAACACGTCCTAATACTCATTGTATTTCATTAAGATGATTTGATGTAATGTAAACTTAATAAATTTTTTGTTTTAAAGCTCTAAATTATGATATAATGATACATAGTAAAGTGTTACAACTAAAGGTTTAGATCATGTCCAAGATTTATTCCATTCCATTATCGGAAATTTCATAATATTAAACAGTTACTGGAGGTTACAAAGGAAATGTCTAAAAAGCGAACGAACATTGGCGGGCAAGCCGTGATCGAAGGTGTTATGATGCGTGGTAAAACCATGTATGCTATGGCGGTTCGAAATAAAGAAAGAGATATTGATATGAAAAAAGAAAAGCTTAGTTCTTTTTCTGATAAAGTAAAGCTTTTTAAGCTCCCCATATTTAGAGGTATATTAGCATTTGTTGAGTCTTTGACCCTTGGTTTGAAAATAATCACTGCGTCCGCAGAAATGGCTGGAATTGAAGAAGAGGGTGAACCATCTAAGTTTGAAAAGTTTCTTGTTAATAAATTCGGAGACAAATTAAATAACTATATTATGGGCTTTTCTGTTAGCTTATCTATAGTATTTGCAATTCTCCTTTTTATTTTACTGCCAGTTTGGATTGCAAGCTTAGTAAAAATCTTGATGCCTGTATCACTGACAGCACTTTCAGTATTGGAAGGACTTATTCGTATAGCTATTTTTCTTTTCTATATAGTAATAATTTCAAAGCTAAAGGATATCCAAAGGGTATTTCAATATCACGGTGCAGAGCATAAAACAATCAATTGTTTTGAATGTGGTGACCCTCTTACTGTTGAAAATGTAAAAAAACAGACAAGGATACATAAACGCTGCGGAACCAGTTTTTTGGTTCTTGTAATGATAATAAGTATGATTGTATTCATGTTCCTAAGAACAGATGACGTAACATTGAGGATTTTAAGTAGGTTGCTGCTTATCCCATTTGTTGCAGGTCTATCTTATGAAGCAATTAGATGGGCAGGTAAAAGTGAGTCAACGCTTGTAAGTGTTATTAGTTATCCTGGAATGTGCCTTCAACATTTAACAACCAGAGAACCGGATAATGATCAAATAGAAGTTGCAATTGCAGCAATGAGTGCTGTTTTGGAAGAGGAACCTGAATGATAAAGGTGGTTGACGCTTTAAGGTTTGGAGAACAGCAATTAAAACACTCTAATATAGAGACATCATATCTGGATGCAGAGGTATTGCTTCGTTTTGTGTTAAAATACTCAAAAGAAGTTCTTTATATGAATTTAGAATATGATTTAAATGACAAAGATTATTGTTTGTACCAATCATTGATTGAAACTAGAAAAATGAAAAAACCCATACAATATATAACCGGAAACTGTGAATTTATGGGAATGGATTTTTATGTTGATGAATCAGTATTAATTCCAAGACCAGATACCGAAATTTTAGTTGAACAAGCAATTAAAGAACTAAAGTCCTTTAAAAATGCAGTTCTTGTTGATTTATGCACAGGTTCAGGATGCATAGCAATAAGTTTGGCAAGATATTTGTTAGGTTCAAATGTTATTGCATCTGATATTAGTATTGAAGCCTTATATATTGCATCAAAAAACGCTGAGAAGAATAATTTAAATAATAAAATTGCATTTATTCATTCTGATTTATTCATGAATTATCCAAAAGCAGTTTGTGGTAAAGTTGATGCAATAATTTCAAACCCTCCCTATATTAAAGAAAGAGATATATTGGGTTTGGAAGATAATGTGAAATTATATGAACCATATAAAGCATTATGCGGCGGAGATACAGGTCTTGATTTCTATGTGAAAATTACTGAACAATCTAAAGAAATATTATGTAACAACGGACTTTTAATGTTTGAGATAGGTCATGATCAAGCAGAAGATGTTGAATCTATTCTATCTGAAAATGGATTTTATAATATAAAAAAAACAAATGATCTGGCTGGTCATTTAAGAGTTATAATGGGATATTACAATAAAAGTAAAGTATGAGGTGTATAAATGTTAGACAAACTATCAGAAATAAGTGCAAAATATGAAGAACTTTCTCAAAAATTAAATGATCCGGAAGTTATTAGTCAACAAGAAGTGTGGCGAAAAATGATGAAAGAACATTCTGACTTGACTCCTATTGTTGAAAAGTTTAAAGAATATAAAGAATCAGAAAAAAGCTTTTCGGAGGCAAAAGAGCTTCTGGCCGAAAGTAATGACGAGGAATTAAAACAGCTTGCAAGGGAAGAATATTCTTATCATAAAGATTCAATGGAAAAATTATGGGCAGAACTTACAATTTTACTTTTGCCAAAAGACCCAAATGACGATAAAAATGTTATAGTGGAAATAAGAGGCGGTGCCGGAGGAGATGAAGCAGCGTTATTTGCCGGAGTTCTTTTTAGAATGTATGCCAGATATGCTGAAAGAAATCGCTGGAAAACAGAAATCATGAGTTCCAATGAAACCGGTGTAGGTGGATTTAAAGAAATCGTCTTTATGATTAACGGAAACGGTGCTTTTTCTAGGCTTAAATATGAAAGTGGTGTCCATAGGGTACAGCGTATACCTGTCACAGAATCAGGAGGTAGAATTCATACTTCAACTGTTACAGTTGCAGTACTGCCGGAAGCCGAAGAGGTTGACGTTAATTTAGACATGAACGACGTAAGAATCGATGTTTTCAGATCTTCTGGAAACGGAGGCCAAAGTGTAAACACTACTGATTCCGCCGTAAGAGTAACGCATATGCCCACTGGAATTGTAATTTCATGTCAGGACGAAAAATCTCAGCTTAAAAACAAAGATAAGGCATTAAAAATATTAAGAGCAAAGTTATATGATTTGGAACTTGAAAAACAACAGCAAGAACTTTCTTCTGAAAGAAGAAGTCAAGTGGGTACAGGTGACCGTTCAGAAAGAATTAGAACCTATAACTATCCTCAAGGCAGGGTTACAGATCATAGAGTAGGTCTTACTCTTCATAGGCTTGAAAGTGTACTGGACGGCGAGTTAGATGAAATTATGGACACCTTGATTACAAACGAGCAAGCTGAAAAGTTAAAAGCATAATAACTATGTATTAATAATTAGAAGAACTTAGGAGGAAAAAATGTTTAAAAAGACAATTTTTATTATTTCTATCCTGACAATTATTTTATCAGGTTGCGGAAATACTGAAGAAAAAACAGACTCTCAGAATGAACAAAAAACAAACTCTCAGACCCAAGATAAAACAGAAGGGACTATAACAGAAGATAAAGTCGATGCAAAACCTTTAAAACAACTTGAAATGCCTCAAAAAGGCGAAGAAATTGCAATTATTAAGACATCAATGGGTGACATAAAAGTTAGACTTTTCCCCGAGGATGCTCCTAAAGCAGTTGAAAGTTTCAAGACCCATGCAAAAGACGGATACTACAACAACTTAATATTCCACAGGGTTTTTAATGATTTTATGATTCAGGGCGGAGATCCTACAGGCACTGGTACAGGCGGTGAAAGTATATGGAAAAAACCTTTTGAGGATGAAATAGGTGTTGATTTACACAATTTCAGAGGTGCTCTGTCAATGGCAAATGCGGGTGCAAACACAAACGGCAGTCAGTTTTTTATTGTACAGGCTTCTACTCCTCCAACAAGTTTTGAAAAAGACATGAGATATATGTCTGAAATGGATCAGCCTTTATATAAAGATAATAGAACAGGTAAAGAAGTTTTAGGCAAGGAACGCTTTCCAAAAGAAGTTGTTGATAAATATTTAGAAATAGGGGGCACGCCGTTTTTAGACGGCGGTAATCCTTGGCCAAATCAGTCAGGTCAACCAAGCACACATACAGTGTTTGGACATGTATTCGAAGGAATGGATGTAGTAGATGCTATTGCTAAGGTAAGTGCTAATCAAGAAGGCAGACCTGACACAGATGTAGTAATCAGCACAATAGAAATAAAAACGTTTGAATAAGCATCTCGTCTGAAAAATATAGGAGGCATGCTATGAAAAGAAAGATATTTACTGCAATAATGGCTTTTGTAATGCTAATGACATCAGTACAGGTATTCGCCTTGACAGATGCAAAAATTCTTTCAGACCCTGTAAAAAACACTTACGAGGGCAGGGAAGAAGCTCCTACTATAATTAAAAACGTAAGTTTTAGGGATTTAAACAACGCTGAATGGGCAAAAGAAGCGGTTACAAGAATGAGCTCATTTGGTTTGGTTAAAGGAACAGGGACAGGATACTTTAGTCCAAATGCTAAAGTAACCAATGAAGAAGCTCTTGCTTTTGTTCTAAGAATTCGCGGTCTGGAAGAATCAGCAAGAGCTGCCGGAGAAAGATTAAAAGATCAAATGCCGGAAGATTTTCCAACAAAAAATCTATGGGCGTTGGGTTATTTTTCAGAGGCCCAAAGACTAGGCTTAATTACTAACGAAGAATTTGATGATGCACAGGTTGAAGACACTAAGACTCTTGATCCTAAGTATTCATTCGTCAGGGATAAGTCTGTGAATAGAGAAGATTTAGCAAGATGGTTAGGAATGACTCTAAACCAAATGGATAAGACAAAGTTCCCTATACCTACAAACTATACAAGATTATATGCCTTTAATGACTGGAACCAAGGAGATATCAGAAATTTGCCTTACATCGAAGCATGTTTATCATTCGGGCTGATGAATGGGGTTTCAGGCAATTCATTTAATCCAAAAGGTTCGGTAACAAGAGCACAAATGGCACAAATTCTTAAAAACACACAGGATGTTTATTATTCACTAAAAGGAATGGAAAGAAAAACAGGTACTGTAGGGGCAGTTCAGATAGATGTTGAAAAAACAACAGGCAAAACAACTGGTAAAAATTCATTGTTTATTCGTGTAAGTGACGGATCAGTTGACGTGATTAGTTATCAGGTTACAAGCGATAAGCTCCCTGCTTTAGCCGTAAAGGATGCTGTTGTTTATAACAATGGAGCAATTCTTGGTCTTAGCTCTTTAAAAGAAGGCGACCAAATTGAGTATATTGTTGAAGGCATACCTCCTGAAAATCCTGACACCCAGGCACAAAATCAAACTCAGGAACAGGCTCAACCTCAAACACCACCTGACCCAAATGCACCTAAAAAGGTATATTATGTACAGCTTACATCAGCTTACAAAGAAACAACTGCTGTTGGTAGGTTATACGAGGTTAATACGGAACAAAATTATATTACTATAAAGAACAATGAAAACAGGCTTACTCATTACATGCTGGCACAAGGTCTATTGGATACAACCAAATCAACGTTGATTGTAGATAATAAAGAGCAGCCTATTAAGGACTTGAACATTGGAAGCCAATTCGAACTTAGACTGGCTAATGATATTGTCAAGAGCATTTCTTTTGTTGGACAGCCAATTGTTGAGAATGAAATAAGAGGAATTGTAATAGAAAATGATCCGAACCTAGGCATTATTACGGTTATGTCTAATAACGGAGAAAAGGTAACAAAAAGCTATTTTGAAGGTCAATTATTAGTCAAAAAAAGACAAAGCTATACTACGCAAGATGATATAGGTTATATTGACCAAGTATTCCCTAACTTCAAGTTTAACCCAATGGAAACTCCTATTTCGGATATAGAACCCGGAGACATTGTATTTATGCGTGTTGATCCAAATGACGAATCAACAATTTCTGCAATAAGTGCTGCAACCAATTATACAATGCGTTATGGCAAAGTAAAATCAATAGACATGGAAACGGAAATTCCTTCCATGCTAGTAGAGTATGAAAACAAGCAAACAGACTGGATAGACTTTACCCCGGGAATTTTTGTATCGACTGATGGAAAGCCAGGCAGTATGCACGATATTATGCCAGGTGACTGGGTTAAAGTTCTAGTAAATTCTGCTACAATTGAACCTGGTCAAGTGCTTGAAGTGGCAAAAGAGGTTGCAATTGAAGGAAACGAACATTTTATTTCAAGCATAGTAAAAGGCCAGATTGGAAATATTGATCCTATACAGAAAAAAGCATCTCTTCAAAATTATCAAAAACTGACCAAGGAAGGTTGGTCTGACTACAATGAAGTAATGCGTCTGGATATATCCGGTAATGACATGGAAATTTACGTTGACGGAAAAAGAGTTTCTTTTGACTTTGTCCAAAACTATTTTAAACGTGGCGGTGCTGAAGCTTACGTGGCAATGGAAAACTTCTATGGTGGCGAAAGAACTAAAAAGCTTACATTGAGAACACAAAGGGATCAGTTACTTGAACCGGATGTTGTAATGTCATCATTTGGAAATGGCTCATTTATGCTTTCAGGAGGTTTACAAGAGATTACAAGTGACGAAGGAACAATTGTAAGACGTCATGGCAGACTTGTAGATCCTTCAAGTATTATGACACCTGATTATGCGTACGTTTCCCTAAACGGTGAAAACAGAGCAGCGGTTGTTGATATAAATACTGCCCCTGATGAATTAGCATCTGGTATAGTATTAATGCAAGGTCTAATTCAATCCGTTGATGCCGGTAAGAGTTTCACTGTAAGATCAATTTCTGTTCTTACAGGAACTAAATGGTTTGCAACACCTGTTCAAAGAGTATTTGCTATCGATTATAATACTAAGTTCTATGACGAAAGCGGTTTCATGGACAGAGACGCATTCATTGGTTATGGCAGTGACGCGGTCACTCATAATGTTTATACAATTGTTTCGGACGGAACCAGAGCAGATTATGTTGTAAGTCAACCATATCCTAAAAATGCAGTGCGAGGTACGATTTATGAAAGTGAAGGCGATTCTGTAAGCATTAATAATCTAAGCCTTTATGATAGTAAATTAGGTAAATGGAATTCTCAGGGCGCAAAACCTGTTGCTACAATTGCTATCCTTGAAAACTCCATAGTAATTAAGAACAACAAAGTTGTTACAGGAAAAGACTTGGAAAAAGGCGATCAAATCAGAGTAATGACTAATAATATCCCTTCAAAAATAACGGACACTGCCGATATAGAAGGCTATATAATTTTTGTTGAAAAATAATTTTTGAAGCTATGCTGCTAATGGAGGGCTCCTATGAAATTAATAAAGAGAATAATACCGTTAGCGCTGATAATTTCAATCTTAACAGGTTCTGTTGCCGCTTTTGCTGCAAATGACAGCTCAATATCAGAAAGCGGCGCAGGACTTGGTATTTCGGAAGGAATAAGTCTTCCTAAGACCACAGAACAATTGCTATTATCAACGCAATCAAAGAAAAATCAAATTTATAGTTTAAAATACAAGGAAATTCTATTTTTATCCGGACAACCAGTCGAAGTGGAAGGAATGTTAAACATTAGATCGACTGGAACTATCCCGGCTGATAAAGATGTAGGCACTTACAAAGAAACATACACTTTTATGCCACTCTCAACAGCAGGAGATACCGGCACAAACCTTTATAGAAACATTGTTTTTAATGTAAACTACAGAAAAGTGAAAACCTCTGGTGTTTCACAAGTAATTCTTGATTATAATGTTAGTAGCTGGAGCGAAAGAATAACAGGTGATGCTGGAGAGTATACTTTAGATCCTAAACAATCAAAATTTGAGAGAAGTATAATTAGAGATGTAAGACCTGGAGTAACATATTACAAAGGCAATCTTTCTCAGACAGCGGTTTATAGGACAGGCGAGGAAGGAAATGCAACAAAAGTAGAATCAAGTGGCCCTATATATGGTTATGAAAGTGCTTGGTCAAAGACTGAAACTAGCCGTATTGATGTTACAGTATTAGGTGCTGATGGCTGGCAACTTGAAGCACAAGTAAGACCTTCCGTTTCTGTTGCAAAATCCTTACAGTATTCACCTAATGAACCTACAGCAATCAGCTTTGACGGCAATTATTATGAAGTAACTAATAACCAATCAGTTTTAACTTATGATATATTTGTAATGCCTCTTGAGTTTGAAAGAGGAGTTGAAAAAAGCGGAAGCTTTAACATTGCAAATACTAACAGATTTGAACAACTTCCAGCACCTGATTTGGCGTTCTTAAAAGGTCATTTTGCAGAGTCGGATATTAAAAAATTGTTTGCGATGCAGGTTCTTGACGGCGAACCCAAGCATTTTCAGCCAGCTCAGGCAATTACGAGAGGGCAGTTTATAATGGCATTGACGAAAGCATTGAAGTTGCCTATTGAAGAACCTAAAACAAAGGGCAAAAAGGTTGTTACGTATCTATTCCCTGACCTCCAAGACAACAGACAAGACTTTTATTATATAAAAGCTGCTTACGATGCAGGCTTGGTTGCAGGACGTTATGACGTTAACAAAGAAAACTACTTTAGGCCAGACGAATCAATAACAAGAGAAGAAGCTGTTGTCATAATGATCAGGGCAATTGGTCTTGAGAATTTGGGTCTTGACCCCACGCCGTTTACACCGTTTACGGATGATAAGAATATTCATTCTTGGGCAAAAAGAGAAGTCTCAGCTGCAAATACATTGGGTATTGTTGCAGGTGACGCTGATGGCAACTTCAATCCTCTGAAAAAAGTTTCAAAGGCTGAAGGTGCTGCACTAATTAACAGAATAATTGACTATATGAGATATGACATAAGAAAAGACTATGTTGAACACATTGTGAACTATAGTAAATAAATAAAAATATGATTTAAAAAGGATGTGAAATGATGAAAAGGTCTATTAAGTTTTTATTATTGGCTATGCTGATTTCAGTTCTAATACCTACAGCAGCAATGGCCGACACAAATAACACTATCTCAGCTCTTTTGAAACTAAAGGAAGGTTCAGACCTTGATGAATCACAGTATGACGGTACAAGGCCACAATTGTTTCTTCACGCAAATAACGACATCCCAGCAGGAGCTTCATTTAGACTTACCTTATCTCCTAATGCAAAATGGTCAAGAAGTTATGCAGGTACAGACTATACTGTGGAACTAATCGGCGAATACACTGCACATGTAAGTCTGGTTAATGGTTTAGCAGACGGTAGTAAGTTAGGAATACCTTTACGTTTTTATATTGATGATGGCGCAGAGGTTACAATGGAAATAACTCATGGTGAATCATCTGGAATAACTCACGGAAAATATGTTGTTTTAAATGCTGGAAGGTTAACTGAAAGTGCCAAGTTGATTATATCAGCAAAGCCTGAAGAAAAAGACAATGATATAATTGTTAATTTGAATGCCAAAGCAACTAAGGGCGTTTTAAAAACAGGTGAAATAGTATTAGTGGTACCGTCAGGTTTTACTTTGGGAAACACAAAAGATATAAGTCTTAGTGGAACTGGTTCTTTATCAGGTTTTTCATTAAAAAATACTAATTTATCAAACGATAAAAAGACATTAACGATTAATATTAACGACAATTTCCAGTCTAGCGCTGGTGAGCTTGATATCAAGGGAATAGTACTAACCCCTGAAAAAGACACAGGCGAACAAAATATTGTTTTAGCATTTACGGGTCTTGGATTCAGAAATGTTGATATCCCAATCGGGAAATACACACCAAATGAAAAGCCAGTAGAAAACGAAACTGTGCCAGAAGAAGAAATTTCTAAAGACAATGAGGAAGAAATAGTTCCTCAAAAGACTAAAATTACAATGAAAATAGGCAGTAACGAACTTGACATCAATGGCGTAATCACAACAATGGATACAGCGCCAAGAATTGACCAGAATACACAAAGAACTATAATTCCTTTGTCATTTTCCGCTGAAGGGCTTGGAATACCAAAAGATTCAATTAAGTGGATTCCAGAAAAAAAACAGGTTATAATTAATTATAATGATAGAGAAATTATATTGACTAAAGGTTCAAATGTTATTCTTACAAAGAACAAGTTTAATGCGACAGAAGAAACTATTATTGATCAAGAGATATTAATAATTGATAACAGAATGTATATCCCATATAGAGCAGTAGCTGAATTATTGGATGTAAATGTGTCCTGGGATGCTAATACTAAAACTATTACTTTAGAAAAATAATCTTAAGGAGAATTTTATGAAGAGTAGAGGGAAGAGTCTCGTCGTAATTATAGTTGCACTAACTTTTGTTTGTAATTCTAGTATTACTTATGCTAAAATAAATTCATCAGAGATTAATAAGAAAATAAACGAAGTTGTAGACATTGTAAATGAAAATTATTATTTCATTGACGATGTGGATACGGAAGCTTTAAGAGATGCTGCTTTATGGGGGATGTTTTACGCTCTGGATAATTATTCGGAGTATTATACCAAAGATGATTTCAATGCATTTATATCTGAAATGGAAAATGAAAAGGTTGGTCTAGGTATTTATATTAATTTTCTAAAAGACGGTAATATTGTTATTGATAAAGTTCTTGAAGGTTCACCTGCTGAAAAAGCAGGTCTAAAGGATCTGGATGTCATATTAAAGATTAATGGCAAAGAAATAAGCAAATTAACTTATATTGAAGCCAACAAATTATTATCAGGCAAGGAAGGCGCTAAGGTAAAACTTACAGTAAAACGTGATAATAAGTATATTGACATCGAGGTAACGTTTAAAGCTTATAACCAACAATCAGTTTTCATTTCCAAGATGGAAAATGTATTGCCAGAAAATAAAGACAACTCTGTAAGGTACATCAAGATAGAAGGATTCTATGATGAAACACTTTACGAGTTTGAAAAAGTATATGCCCAATGCATAAAAGAAAATGTCAAATCAGTGATTATAGATTTACGAGATAATTATGGCGGTTATATTAATGTCTGTTTGGGTATGCTTGATAAATTGGCAAACGAAGGTAATATTCTCCAAATAGTTGACAGTCAGGGCAAAGTTGATTATTTAAAGGGTGGTCAGAAAAAAGTACCATTTAAGATCATATTGTTAGTAAACAGGAATACAGCTTCCGCATCAGAACTGCTTGCTGCGGCTATTCAAGAATCTAAAAGCGGAACGATTATTGGAGAAGCATCATTTGGTAAAGGTCTTATGCAAGAATTGCGTCCTTTAAACAAAGGCGATGGAATGAAGTTAACAACTCATGAATTTTTAACCGGAAAAGGTAAAAAAATAAATGGGACTGGTGTAAAGCTTGATGTTGAAATATTGACACCATGGTATTTCTCAAGCTATGCTCAAATTGATTCAAAATCATATGCAAGTGATATTAAAGACCTTAACAGGGTTCTGAGTTTCTTAGGATATGATGTAAAAGCTGATTCCGACGTATACAATGATTCAACTAAAAAAGCTATTATAGACATTCAAAAAAATTCTGCAATAAACCAAACGGGTATTTGTGACTCAGATACAATAATAGTGCTTAACAAAAAGCTAAAGGCAAGTTTAAAAACAAACGATCCTCTTATTAAAGAGGCATATAAAATAATTACGAAATAGTCAGTATACTTAAATGATATTAATTAATGACAAAATAATTTAAGTGAAAGCCGGTGAATATTTTTTCACCGGCTACTGATATGATGGGGTGCTTAATTTAATGGATACAAAATATATATTTGTTACCGGAGGGGTAGTGTCGGGGCTTGGTAAGGGTATTACAGCCGCTTCGTTAGGCAGGCTCTTAAAAGCCAGAGGATACAAGGTTACAATTCAGAAGTTCGATCCCTATATTAACATCGACCCGGGAACGATGAGCCCATATCAACATGGAGAAGTTTTCGTTACTGATGACGGTGCTGAAACTGATCTTGACATTGGACATTATGAAAGATTCATAGATGAAAACCTTACTGAAAACAATAATATAACTACTGGTAAGGTTTATTGGTCTGTTCTAAATAAAGAACGAAAAGGCGAATACCTTGGTGCAACAGTTCAGGTTATTCCGCATATAACTAATGAGATCAAGAACAAAATTTACATAGCAGCGAAAGAAACAAAATCTAATATCGTGATAACAGAAATTGGCGGTACAGTAGGCGATATTGAAAGCTTGCCTTTTCTTGAGGCAATAAGACAGGTTTCGCAAGACGTTGGTAAAGATAATGTGTTATATGTACATGTCACTCTAATTGCGTATCTATCAAAATCCAACGAAATGAAAACAAAACCAACTCAACATTCCGTAAAAGAACTTCTTTCCATAGGAATTCAACCTGATATAGTAGTTTGCAGATCCGAAAGAGAAATCTCCCAGGACATGAGAGACAAGCTATCCCTGTTCTGTAATGTTGAAAAGGGTTGTATTATCCAGAACCTTGACGCTGAAAGCTTATACGAAGTTCCACTTATGTTGGAAAAAGAAGGTCTTGCAAAAACTGTTTTAAAGAAATTAGGTTTGCCTTGCCCCGAACCTGATCTTGTTGACTGGATTGGTATACTTGAAAAGCAAAGGAATATAAACCATAAAGTTATTATTGGCTTGGTAGGTAAATATGTTGAACTGCATGATGCTTATCTTTCAATTGTGGAAGCCCTAAACCATGCCGGAATCCATAACGGAGCAGAAATACTTATTAAATGGATCAATTCGGAAGATATTGAAACAGGTAATGAAGATGAATTGCTAGGAGATGTAGACGCTATACTTGTCCCCGGTGGTTTTGGGGAAAGGGGAGTAGAAGGAAAAATTACAGCAGTGAGATATGCCAGAACCAATAAAATTCCTTTTCTAGGCATATGTTTAGGACTTCATTGTGCAGTTATTGAATTCGCAAGAAATGTTTTAGGATATAAAGATGCACATAGCACGGAGATTAATCCACAAACTAAAAATCCTGTTATTAGTATAATGCCTGACCAAAAAACAATCTTTGATTTAGGCGGTACAATGCGCTTAGGTGCTTATCCATGCAAACTTGAACCTTGTACTAAAGTTAAAGAAGCTTATAAGGAAGACGAAATTTTTGAACGTCATAGACATAGATATGAGTTAAATAACTCCTATAGAGAAGAATTGCAAAGAAACGGAATGAGAATGGCTGGTTTGTCACCGGATGACATGCTGGTTGAAATAATAGAGGTTGAGGATCACCCTTGGTTTGTGGCAGTACAATTCCATCCTGAACTTAAATCAAGACCTAACAGACCTCATCCATTGTTTAGAGATTTTGTAAAAGCAGCGCTAGTAAAATAAATTAACCAAGGAGCTTTGACTCAACACCACTTCTTCTTTAAATAGGCAAAGAAATTTAACAGAAATGCCGCAAATGCGGCATTTCTAAGTTGAAAATATTTAAGTGGTTTTATTTAAAAGAAGTCTGCATAAGTCAATGTTAATAGTCTGATAAATCCGCCATTATGATTATCATTTGGGGTTTTTTTATAAGTTTGTGTCTTCTGATCTAGTATCATCAAAGCTGGTAGGTGCTTGCCTTGTATTTGTTTGCGCAAAAATTTCCTTAAACATACCGTAAGTTCCTAACAAAGCAAATAACAATCCCATTCCCATATTCTTTACAAATTCAGCTATATAATCACTATCAGAAAAAATGAAATTAAGCCAATTAGGAATATCTCCAATGCTTAATTTAATGCCTTCATCTGCAAGAATATTAAACAAGCTCACCAAATCTCCTAACAACTGTCCTACAAAAACAGAAAAAATGATTATTATTACCATCACAGGTATGGTTGCTTTTCTTACTTTTCCTCCTAAAAGAGCATATCCCTTGAATGCTAAAAAGCCTATCAATAGCCCTAAGTAGCCTACATACCAACCATAATAATAAGCAATTGCCCAAGGTATTGCGCCAATTAAACCGCCTATAAGGGCCCCTAACGCTCCTCTTAATAGATAAGATTTTTCAGCATTTTCTTCCCATCCATTCCCGCTTTCATAATCCTGCATATATAACCTCCTGTAACCTTAATAGTTTATTAATTATTTATACCAATACATTTTAACATAAAATAAACTATTTTGCAGCACTACTTCTCTTTTATTGTGTTCCAATATAATCTGTTATTATTAAATGTAATGTCAACTATACCGTTATCAAGCATATAAGATAGGTAAGAACGTACTGTACTACCGATTAATACGTATTGATTATAATCCATGGTTAGGGAGAAATAGTCAAAAACCAATTTTAATAAATCATCAAATACAATTGGTGCTTCGCAAAAACCTTTTAAAACATTGATTATTTGATTAACATTTTCTAAATTAAGATTAACAATTTCTTCGATATTCTCTATCGGTTCAGAATGTGAAGGAATAAATAATTTGCTTTTTAGCTTAGAAACTGTCTTTAAACTGTTGATGTACTCTTTTAAATCATATAAAAATACAATATGGTATTTATTAATGATGTCTTGACTAACAAAACAATCAGCTAAAAACCATATATCATCATCAGTCTTTAATGCAATCATACTAAAAGAATGTCCGTCAATTGAAAGCATTTCTAGCCCTTCTGGCAGGTTATATTCTGTAAGCTCAAGAACGTTACTTTCTTGAGCAAGTAGAAATTTATTGCAAAGCTTTTTAAACGGGTAACCTCCATACAAAAAAGAAGGCTGTAAGATGGTATCATTTGAAAAGTATGACTCTGACTTAACAGCGTAAATATCACAGCCAGTTTTCTCTTGCAGAAACTTGTTTCCTCCAATATGATCAGCATGTGAATGTGTATTTATAATCATTTTTAAAGACCAGCCATTGGACTGTATAATTCTTAGAGCTTTTTTACCTGCATCTTTGTCGTTACCGCTATCAATTAAACAAACCTCTGTTTCGTTTAGCTTGTAAATCCCAATTTTAGATGGGCATTGAATATAGTAGGTCTTATTACCAACTTGTATTAATTCGTACATAATAAATCTCCTATTATTAATTACTTATTTATACGATCAAGGAAAAAATGCCTCCTATCGCTAGGAGGCATAACTTAATCGAACTATTTAGATGATGAAAATATTTATAACCAGACATCCAATGAGGAATACTGCACCAAGAATTTTCGTATATCTTTCAAGTGCGCCTTCCTTTGAACGACCTTTATTTTTGCCCCAATAAGTGTCATCTGAAGAACTCGTCATTGTTGCAGAGAATCCTGCTGAACGTTTTGACTGTTTCAAAATTATTGCAATAAGAGACAATGCAACCAGCATGATAATTACTAAAGAAATAGAAGAGAATATTCCGTTGCTTTTATTACTTTCAGGAGTAATAACATTTGTTGGAGTTTGAACGCTTTGCTCAAGCTCTACTTCAGGGGTTTGTTGAGCATTTTCAGTACCTTGTGTTTCTGTATCCAGAGAATTTGGCAAACTAATCGAAAATGGTTCTGTTGAAGCGCCTTCAACATTTACAGTCGCAATCAAAGGCATATGGTTGTTAATCATTAGCAAAAGACCTCCTAATCAATGTATCAAATAAAATTGCCCTAAGGCGTTGAGTAATATACGAATTTCGTTATAAGCATGATTTAAACTAACTAGAATAATCTATCAGAAAATGGCATTGTTGTCAACTAAAGCTTTGATTAATTAATTATTATTCAGCTGAAATAATGTAATAATAAACAGATTGTCCACCGGATTGTAAATCAATCTCACATTCCGTTGTATTTTGAGCATATTCAGCTAATGATTCGGCATCTTCCGTGCTAATATCCATGCCATAATAAATCGTAATTAAATCTCTACTATTAGCAAGGCTATCAATCACTGCCCTAGAAACGTCAGAAATTAATTCTGATACAATAAATATTTCGTCCTCTATAATACCAAGATAATCCCCTTCTTTTATCATTTTACCATCAAATACAGTGTCACGAACTGCTTTTGTTATTAGCCCTGTCTTAACAAAAGGAATGCTATCTGACATTGTTTCAACAATTTCCTCAAAGTTGTCATATCCTTTTGCATCCGATAAAGCAATAATAGCCTGAGGTACATTGTGAGTAGGTAGAACCTTTATATTTTTATTTTCAAACATGTTAGCTGATTGCTCAGCAGCTAGAACTATATTTGCATTATTAGGTAATATAATTATATTATCCTTTTCAATGCTCTTAATAGCTTCTAGGAACTGTTCGATGCTAGGGTTCATACTTTGTCCACCCTCAACAACATAATCAACACCAAGGTCTTTAAATATATTTGTAAAACCATCGCCCGGAGAAACAGAAATTATGCCTATAGTTTGATTAAGTTCTTCGGTATATTCAGTTGATTCAGGTTCATAATCAGGAATCTCGTTTGCTAAAAGCAGGCTGTTAGTATGTTGAATTTTCATGTTTTCTATTTTAATATTTGATAAATCGCCTATCTTGATAGCTGCTTCAAGTACTGTTCCAGGGTTATTGGTATGTACGTGAACTTTAGTTAATGATTCATCATTAACAATTACTAATGAATCTCCAATATCGTCTAGTATAGACTTTAAATTATTTAATTGCTGCTTGGAACTTATACCAGTAGATATTAAAAATTCTGTGCAATAAATATATTTAACTTCCTGACCTTCCCACGCATTGCTAACGATTTTCAAGTTGCTTTTCATATAAGCATCTTCGTCAAGCTGCACTTTATTAAAAAGTCCCTCAAACATTCCTTCTATAAACAATGCGTAACCTTTTCCGCCCGCATCCACAACTCCTGCTTCTTTAAGAGTTTTAATCATGCCTGTAGTTTTATGGACAGTTTCATTTGCATGTTCTATAACAACCTTCAAAAGCTCGGCGATATCGTTTGTGTTTTCTGCTATTTCCTCGGCTTTTAGGGCAACTTCTCTTGCAACCGTTAATATTGTCCCTTCTTTTGGCTTCATAACTGCTTTAAATGCTGTTGCAGATGCTTGCAAAAGTGCAATAGACATTTTTTTAACATTTATTTCAGATGTACCTTCCATTGCTTTGGCCATACCTCTAAATAACTGGGACAATATAACACCAGAATTGCCCCTTGCGCCTTTTAATGAACCATCAGATGCTGCTCTCATAATATTTGAACAGCTTTCACCATTATTAAGCATATCTATTTCACGAGCTGCTGAAATAGCTGTTAACGACATGTTTGTTCCTGTATCTCCATCAGGTACTGGGAACACATTTAGTGAGTCAAGTAGTCTTCTGTTCTGGTTTAGTTTATTAACTCCTGAAATGAACATGTTCCTTAATGTATCTCCGTCAATAGAGTAAAAATTCAAATTTATTCCTCCTAAAAGCGTTTTATGAAAGTTTATTCAATTAGAACCCGTGTTTAATTAGATGAGCCTTTTTAAAGAAATTATTCTGCCATTCTCTTTTAGATGGGACTGTCATAATTAAATTCACTATACCTTCGCTGCTCTGCTGAAAATGGCACAAAATCTGTATTTTTTAGTCTACTCGCACACCATCGACAAAAATGCTTATTAAACCCACTTTAAGACCTATCTCTTCTTCGACTCTATATTTAACATTGCTGATTAGCGACTTTGCAATGGCAGAAATGTTTGTTCCATATTCTACAATAATATGGAAAGTAATATTAATTCTATTGTCTTCAATTTTTAGCTTAACACCTTTAGTAATGCTTTCAAGCTTCAACAGCCGCGCAAAATCGTCCTTAACGCCCTTTGCAGACATTCCGACAACACCATAACACTCCATGGCTGAAAGTCCAGCAATTTTGGCTATAACTTCATTATCTATTGTGATTTTACCGTATTCATTTTCTATAACAGCTAAATTAGTCCCCATTTTTACCTCCCAATTTTTCCGGATTTTTTTATTAAGCAATTCTAGTCTTTAAATTTATATTATTAAAAATCAACAGTTTCTGAAATTTGTATTATATAAATTCGTTTGACATAAAAATTTTTATCAACACCAAAACAGCTTAAAGCAGCCAATTCTAAGCTTAAGAATTGCAAGTCAAACTTGGAACTGATCTACCTTAAATATTATACCATAAAAAATTAATTAAAAAACATATTTTTATTGCAAAAGGTCAGTTTATCTGCTAGAATACTTTTGTTAGATAACTGCCGTTAAGGAGGTGCTGAAATGGCAAAATGCAACGTATGTGACAAAAATATTCAAACAGGTCATCGTATAAGTATTACAAGAAGCCAAGTTTCAAGACGAGCTAACAAAACTTGGAGACCAAATATTAAAAAGGTAAGAGTAAACGATAATGGTACTATTAGATCCATGCACGTTTGTACCGCTTGTTTGCGCAAAGGAGCAGTTACTAGAGCTATCTAGCCTATGAGATATAAACCCTTTATTCTTTAATCCGCATATCAGCAGTCTTATGTTGATATGCGTGGTTTTAGAAAGAAGGTTTAAGGCTTTTTTGGCATTAGCGGATGTGGCGGAACTGGTAGACGCGCAGGTTTCAGATACCTGTGACAGTATTGTCTTGCAGGTTCAAGTCCTGTCATCCGCATTTTGGGCTGTTATAGGTGCGCCAAATGGCGTACTTTTTTGTTGTTTGTATGTGAACGTCTTACACCATTTTATTATATGTAATAAGTTACTAGTGCAGTAGGCAAGCAGAGTTGATTAACTCAATTGTTTTCCAAGTTAATCAACCATAGTAATACACATGATTATGAGTAAGCTGAACAATCGCGCAATTAATTGTGAGGAAAGTCCGGGCTCCATAGGGCAAGGGCGCTGGATAACACCCAGTGGAGGCGACTCTAAGGAAAGTGCAACAGAAATAAACCGCCTGTTATCAGGTAAGGGTGGAAAGGTGAGGTAAGAGCTCACCGCTTGAACGGCGACGTTAAAGGCTCTGTAAACCCCGTCCGGAGCAAGGTTTAAAAGCGTTTGGGGCTGCCCGCTCCGCTTTGGTTAACCGCATGAGGTTTTAGGTAACTAAGATCCCAGATAGATGATTGTTTAAACAGAACCCGGCTTATAGGCTTGCTCATATTAGAAAATTGATTTAGATTATATAAATTACTTATATGTAAGAAGGCGTATTACCTATGGTGATGCGCTTTTTTATTGTCTCAGATACTGTACACCAAGCACACAAATCAACTTATGCTATACAAACCTAAGTCGCTATGAAAGGTTCATTTAAAAGTTAAATAAGTGTATGATGTGAGTTAGACTGTTATATTTGTCGAAATTACAAATATTTATTTATACAAAATTAAATTAAAATAATACAGAGAGTGTAATAGCAATTCTTAGTATGCAAAGCTTAGGCGTTTAATATAAAATTGTTATAAACCACATTTGGTAAGAATAAAGTAAAAAACGAGAAAATCAACTTTGATGAATAAAATACCTAAATTCACAACAAAGAATGTGTTTTGTCAATTCCACAGATAATAAAGGTATAAGTTATTTAAGCACGGAGGTATGAGTAGGGAAAAGCTAAATCATGGATTCTGATTCTTTCGATTTCTGTGCCCTTCTTAATAAATATTCCAACACCTTTCTGTGACTCATTTTTAATTTTACCATACCTTGTTTCAGCAAACACATTAAAAATTGAGCAAAACAAAATCTTACGACAGGAGACTTGAAGCCAAAAAGGCGAGTATA
Source organism: uncultured Eubacteriales bacterium (assembly GCA_964611655.1). Classification (GTDB taxonomy): domain Bacteria; phylum Bacillota; class Clostridia; order Lachnospirales; family CAZTAY01; genus CAZTAY01. The sequence continues at coordinate 1,560 of CAZTAY010000015.1, read as the reverse complement.
TAAATCAAAGCTTGAAAGCAATGAACCCTTGCTTACATAAGGACCAATCCACATTCGTACCAATCTAAATTGCAGCACATTTTGGATGTTTGATTAAAGATTAAAGCACTAAGGTTTAGCTGAAAAAAAGGCTACAAGATTATAAGGAACAAGACTTAAAAAAGTAGATGATACTTTGCACAAATTAAAATTTTAACAAAGCCAAATCATTTATATTGATGAAGAATCTAAGGAGGAATTGTAATGCAAAAGCAAATATTTTCTCCTCTTCAATATGATGGGATCATAAATAGTCGCTTTTGAAGTCATGGTTCGAAACTAGGCTTATGTTTGATCCCAACTAATTCGGTCATTGTTATGAATAATGATGCTTTCTACTCTTGAGTTTACAATGTAAGTGCAACACATGATAAAAAACAACACAGAAGCAGAAAACTCCGTTATAATAGTTAACAACCACGAAAACTAAAGGAGTGACTACAAATGTGTTGTTATGAACATCTTACCATAGAAGAAAGGGAAAAGCTACTGGTGTTAAAAGAAACTATGAGCTTGAGCAGGGAAGCCAGAAGAAATAGCAAGGTTAGTGAGTAATCAGCAAATAAAGCACAGAAGAAATATGAAGCAAGAAGAGCTACTCGCTGTAGAACAAGGCTATTAGAGAACAATTCAATTTTTGGAGCAAATTAGCGGCCGTTAAAACTAATAAAAGACAAAAACATTGTTTCATATAACACCATATACAGAGGATTAAAGTCAGGTATGCTACCAAAAGAATTAATTCCCCACTTAAGAAAACGTGGTTAAAGGTAGTTAAAAAAGTGATGAAACTCGTGCGCGTATACATGGCTACAGAACGATACACCAAAGCCAAAGTCAGCAGGTACTAGGAAATTGCTTGGATATTGGGAAGGTGATACGGTACGTGGCGCACTCAATAAAGCTGTTTAGCTACATTTGTTGATAGGAATAGTAGTTACTTAATTGCTATTCGTATGCCTGACCGTAAAGCTGAAACTTTAAGCCAAGCCATGATTAATGCATTTGCTGATTTTCCTACTAAAAGAAGACGTTCTTTTACATTCGATCATGGCAATGAATTTTTTAAATATGCTAAAGTCGAAAAAGCGCTAGAAACAAAAATTTATTTGCTGACCCTTATTGCCCTTGGCAAAGAGGTACAAACGAAAATACTAACGGACTAATCCGTCAGTATTTTCCCAGAAAACATAATTTTCTTGACACTTCTGATGAGCAGATTATTCTTGCTATTCGCCAAATTAATAATCGCCCTAGAAAAATTTTGGGGTTTAAAACTCCTGCTGAAGTTTTTTCTCTTCTTTAAAAGGTGTTGCACTTGGATTGACAATCCAGCCTGAAAAAAGCTCCAATGATTATGGGTAGAAAATCTTTGGTTTCGAAAATTGCATCCTTTATTTTCGTCTTTCGATGATGCTTTGCATTGCTGTTTAATTTAAAAAATGTACATAAATTACTAGTAGTTCATTATAGTCAGCGAACATTAAAACACTCAAATAGTGCATCATTAAAAGAGTCGTG